>JBFWZL010000022.1:0-22158 GCA_050185455.1 Binatia bacterium
TCTCGTAATACCGGCAGAATCGTTAAGGGATCCGTGGTTGCTATCTCTAGCGGACTGCGCACTACTTCCAACGCCAAGTCTCTGGGTACGACAAGCGGCGGTATCTGGTCGCCTGGAGGATGCAGAATCAACACTCGCTCCACGCCAACCTTGCTCAGGAGGCGCAGGTTTCGTTCGAGCAGCGTCATGCCGCCCAGCCAGCGCCATTCTTGCTCAGGGGTCTTAAAGAGCACGGCTTGCATCAGGTATTCAGTTCGATGATTCGCTTGATTCCCAGCGGCGCTTCGGTCTCGCCTCGGCAGGCATACCAACAGTCAGTACAGTCAGTGGGCGTCGCTATGCCTGGCGTAAATTCACTCCAGTGACCAAGCACCTCGGTGTCAGCGCAGCGCTTGATATAGCCGTCAGGCGTCACCTGTAGAAGCTTTTGACCGGCAATGCAACCAGGAATGCCGTTTTCAGAGCGAAAGTATTCAGGGATTTTTTTGAGATAGTAGTCTGAGTTAGTAATGGTGCGCAATTTGCGTTTGAGGCGCAGCAGTTCTGCTATTATGTGTTCGAGTTTCGTGAGATTGTGCGGCGTGACACGATGGGCGCTATTGCCATTTTTACGTTCGTTGTACGTGGAAAATCCCACCTTTGCGCCCCAAGCGTTCGCCTGATGGACAAGCGGAATAATGTGATCCAGGTTGTCTTCCATGATGACCGAGTTGAACACCAGATTGTCCACGCCGGCGGCGACCAGCCTCGGTGCGACGTCGGCGATATGAGCGAAAAGTCCGGTGCGACCACGGTTACGATCGTGTTCTTCGCCAAGAAAATCCAGCGAGATGCTGAAGTGATCGATCCCCGCGTCCCATAGCGCCAGTCCTTTCTCGACTGTCAGCAAATAGCCGCTTGTGATCATGCTGATGTAGATGAATTTCATCTCCGTCTTGATGCATCGGATGATGTCGGAAAGATCTTTCCGACATCATGGGCTCGCCGCCAGTGATCACCAAGGTTAGAGGATTAAGCTTCTTCAGGATCGCGACATAATCATTGAGCCGGGTTTCCTTGCCGGTCTGCCAATAGTCACAAAAATTGCAGTGCAACCCACAGTTCTTGGTGACTTCGAGATGGACGGTGAACGGCCGACGTCCCATCTTCATCAGTAAGAACTTGGGCGTACCGTATAACACCTCGCGCCAACCGATTTTGCTTGTGATCACAGCGTCTGTTCCTCAGCGCAGCGCGGGGTAAGGTATAGACCTTGGAGACAGGAGGCAAGGGAGCACTGCTCAGTAAAGAATGCTGCGGACTGAGTCTTGAGTAAGAGAGCCTTTTTTTAACACTCAGTCTTCGGCGTTTGACATTCAGCACTGAAAGCGCCCCTCTTTACTCAGTCCGCAGTCATCAGTACTCAATTGCTCGTGAGTCAACACATCATCACCCTACTCACTGACTTCGGCTCTCGCGATGCTTTTGTCGGCGTCATGAAAGGCGTGATGCTAGACGTCAATCCGTCGGTAGCTTTTGTGGATCTGTCCCATGAGGTCCCACCACAAGATATCCTTGCCGGCGCGTTGATTCTCCGTAGCGCGGCTTCGTTTTTTCCACCGGGGACCATCCACCTTGCCGTTGTCGATCCGGGAGTAGGCAGCAGCCGGCGTGCTCTCTTGGTGGAAACGCCCCGTGCGTTCTTTGTTGGTCCAGATAATGGGCTCCTCAGTCTCGCCGCGCCAGCAGACGCTGTCACGCGTCTCATTTATCTCACGAACGAGCAATATTTCCTCACGCTACGTAGTCAGACGTTTCACGGACGCGACGTGTTCGCACCCGTCGCGGCTCACCTGTCCCGTGGCGTTCCTCCAGAGCGCTTCGGTGATACGATCTCCAATATGGAGCGTTTGGCCCTCCCGTCGGTTGAGCGTCGAGCCAGCGGTCTCACCGGTAACGTGATTTATATCGACCATTTCGGGAATATCATCACGAATATCACGGAAGCAGATGTGCGCCTCTTTCCAACGGATACCCTTTTGGTTAGCATTAACAGCATGCAAATTCGCGGGATGCAATCGTCATATGCAGCGGTAGAGGTCGGCGCGCCGGTAGCGATCATCAATAGTTGGGGCCTAATGGAAATCGCCGTGCGCAATGGGTCGGCCGCCCAACATCTTGCTATTCACCTTGGACACCCTGTTCATCTCAGCTCACTATAGAGTGCATCATGTCATTACCAATGCCGCCTGACCCATACCATTTGAACGGATACCACTCGACACCACAGCCTGATGAGGTTCCAGTTACGCTTGAACAGCATATTCCGTGGCTTCACATTTTCCTCTTCGCGGCCACACTGCTTACAACCTCTCTTGCCGGCGCATTTCAACAGGGAGCTGATCCGTTCTCCGATCCCAAAACGATCCTGCTGGGATTGCCGTTCGCGGTGACCTTGATGTCCATCCTCTTGTTTCACGAAATGGGACATTATCTCTTCGCTCGTTACCACGGCGTTCGTGCAAGCCTTCCCTATTTTATTCCTGGGCCCCCGCTGTTCGTCGGCACCTTCGGGGCCTTTATCCGCATGCAATCCGCTCCGGCGGATCGCCGAGCGCTTTTTGATGTTGGAGCTGCGGGTCCCTGGGCAGGAGCTATGCTCGCCATTCCCGCAGTGATGCTCGGTCTTTCCCTGTCAGAAGTGCGTCCACTGAACCCGTTTAACGAAGGCGGCATCATTCTTGGGGATTCGTTTCTCTTTTCCGCCCTTACTCGCCTTATTCTCGGAGTCTCCGCTGATAACGTGACGATTATTCTCCACCCTATTGCCCTCGCGGGTTGGTTTGGCCTCTTTGTTACTTTCCTTAATCTTATACCAGTCGGACAACTCGACGGCGGGCATGTCGCCTATTCGCTCTTTGGCCGCACTCACCGTTGGATCTCGCGGCTCGCTCTCGTGGGCATTCTCCTCCTCGGCTTTCAGGGCTGGGAGGGCTGGTTCTTCTGGGTTGTACTGCTCGCGCTGCTCGGCCTTGATCATCCTCCCACTTTAGATTTGACTTCGCCGTTGGACCCGAGACGAAGACTTTATGCGTGGGGGACGATCGGTTTATTCGCTCTCACGTTCATCCCGGTGCCTATCAGCATGGTGGATCAACCTGAGTTCCCGACTGGGGAAGTCATCCACATCAATTATCTCCACACCCAGCCCGCCCCCGTGCGGCCATTTACTTTTGTGTATCGCCCATGAGTCAACGATTATCTTGGGATCAATATTTTTTGACGATTACTCGCCAAGTGGCGGAGCGTTCAACCTGCAATCGCGCCAAGGTGGGAGCTGTCATCGCGCGCGACAAGAATATCCTGGCCACCGGCTACAATGGCGCGCCAGCGGGCTTGCCGCACTGTACGGAGGTTGGGTGCTTGATTTATCAGTCCAAAACGCCGAGCGGAGAGATGGAAGAGAACTGCTACCGCACGATCCACGCGGAAATCAACGCAATTGCTCAGGCGGCCAAAAACGGCGTCAGCATCCGTGACGCGGACATCTACGTCACACACACACCCTGCATTCATTGCCTGAAAGTGCTGATCAACACCGGCATTAAGCGGATTTTTTACGAGAAAGAATACAAGTTGCACACCGTGCGTGAGTTGTTGGGATCGACAGAAGTAGTGTTACAAAAGGTGGATCTATAAATGCCAAGTTCAAAGTTCCAATTCCAGGGTTTTAGTTCCGGTTAACCTTTGTCAGTTCTGTTTACTGCTGACTGTCTTCTGTCTCCCGTTCACCCACCCCTGTTCACCCTCTCATTGATAAATCGTTTCCTCCCCCTCTGGTCTGCGTTTCCAGCGTTTGTGAATCCATAGCCAGTGGTCCGGATGCTGTTCAACAATCTGCTGAAAAATCGCGGTGAACTTTGCCGTTGTCTCGCGCAGGTCGGTTTCTTGATCTCCCGTGCGTATCGGCTCCACCGGCGGCAGAATCTCAATACGATGTCGCCAGGAGTCTTGTTCTCGCACGAGAAACGCCGGGACAACGGGAACGCCGGAGGCAAGCGCCAGCCCCGCAAGTCCACTTGAAGTGGACGCCAGACGAGAAAAGAAAGGAACGAACACGCCCATACGCCCGGAGGCATTTTGATCTACCGCCGCGACGACGATCGCCTTTTGTCTGATCGCGCGAAACACTTCGATCCCGGCCGTGGTTTTCCGGATGACCTTGTTTCCACACCGTTCTCGCTCCTGCACGATGAGATTATCAATGAGCGGGTTCCGCAATCCGCGATGGATGATGTATAGGGGAAATCCGTAGCAGGCTTGGGCATGTGCGAGTAGTTCCCAGTTGCCGAAATGTCCAGTGAGGATGAGTGCGCCGGAATCTTTGCACGCACTGATCAAAGCTCGCCACTGTTCGGGGTTTGCCAGTCGCACTCGCTCTTCAATGTTGTCCTTGGTCACTTCTGGTAAATGGCAGAACTCCGCGAGCAAGCGGCCAAGATTGAGCATGCTCTTACGCAAAATTGTTCGGCGCTCAACTTCGCTCTTTTCCGGAAACGCGAGGGTGAGGTTGAGCATCCCCACTCGCCGGTGAGGGCGATCACAAGTGTAAAGCAGCCAACCGATCAATTCTCCAACTCGGAACGCGATCGGGAAGGGCAAGAAGCGAAAGAAGGAAAAGAGACCGACAAAGAGCAGATATTCGCCATATGCAAGGATACGGTTTTTCTCACGCGCCGGACGAATGATTTTTTTCTTATGCAGGCGAGCACGTTTGGGGGGCGGAGACTCGCCAGGGGTCTCGTCCGCGAGAGAGGAAGCAGAAAGGGGTTCAGGGTGCACTCTCGCAAGAACTCCATCATCTAGCAGAGCCGACTACAGAGTTACTTCTTCTGGAGCGTCAGAAAAAGAAAACCCGAAGGCTTCACGTTCTTTAGCGAGAAGATCGCCAACAACCTTGCGGTCAATCTCTCGGTAGCGCTCAAGCGTGGCAAGCATCTTTGCTTCTCCACCGTTCGCGGCTGCGAGCTCCTTGAGTTTATTCTTGATCCAGCCGATGTGCCATTTCTCGTCTTTGGTCACTTCATGGAGAATTTCTCGCGTTTCCGGATCAATATCCGGACGCTGCGCATGTTCGATGTAACGGCGTTGTGCGCGTTCTTCCACTACCACGGTCAAGGCAAAGAGGTCTATGAGCGTCTTGGGAATGCCAACTTCGCGACCGATCCGAGTTTGATAACCGTCATCCACTCGCACCGGCGTCGCGCCCAGGCTGGCGATCTTCTTCGTCCACAGCCAGGCGTGTCGGGTTTCATCGGCTAAATGACGAGAGAGTTTGACTTGTGCTTCAGTATCGTCGATACGCATGATCAGTTTGAGCAACAGAGTGGCCCCACGCAACTCTGCATCACGATAATAGCTGTACAGATGAATCATCCGAGGATCAACGGACATTACTCCAACCCTCCACCAACGTAAGATATAAAACGCCTCTTCCTCCCTAAGGGATTCATCCGCTCACTAGGGTTCCACCCGTATAGAGGAAGCCACACCGAAAAGCAACGACCTTACATAAAAGTCTAGCAGAAACAGAACCTTACTGGAAACTCTCCTAAGAAGACGTAAACCTTGCAGTTTGACACTTGCCAAGCAACTGATTATGACCAGACAAATGATCACTGGAAGCGCATCGGGAAATCCGGGTATAGGAGAATCGAAGAGAAGGAGCCTTTCTTCCAACTCGTTTCATCGTTTCCTTCCGCTTTTTACTGTTTATCTCATCTTGGGGGTCGGGTGTCAGGGGTCACGGGAGACCGTACTCATCGGTCGCCCATCCGGTCCGTACACCCTATCGCTGACCCTCTCTCCCGCTCAACCCTCCGCTAAACACAAAACGGAGTTAACCTATCGAATGACGGACACCGCAACGAAGCAACCACTGCAAGATCTGCAAATCCTTCATGAGCGCATCCTTCATACTTTTATCATCAGCAAAAATTTTCGTTCTTTCGCGCATACGCATCACGAAGATTTCTTCCCGTTGACCGAGCAAGATCGCAAAATTGCAACCTTTCATTTTCCATATATCTTTCCCCATGCAGGCGAGTATCTCATCGCTAGCGAGTTTACCTATAAAGATAGAAGTTGGGTGAAGCAGTTCATGATTTCCGTTGCGGGAGAAATACCGGCTGAACCAATAACGGAAGACCTGCGTCGCAAAAAGTCTTTCGGCCCGTATGAAGTGTCGCTGACGGCCTCTCCAGACCCGCCCATTGCCGGGTACGATACCGAATTGGTTTGCCACTTCACCAAAGATGGCGTTCCCGTGACGGATTTTCGTCCGTACCTTGGCACGGAAGTGCACATGGCATCCTGGCGTCTCGATGGCGAACAGTTCGGCCACCAGCATACCTATACCCCCGAGATGGCGGAAATGATGGCGATGATGAAAGATCATGCGAGCGATCCGGATCACATGGCGCGTATGATGGTGCAAATGATGCGCGGTCCCACGAAACAGGTCTACTTTGGCCCGGACATTCCCGTGCATCACATTTTTCCCACCTCTGGGACATACAAAGTCTACTTTGAGACCGCGCCCGGTGGGCAACAGCTTGTCGCTGACTTTATGGTGAAGGTGGTGGATTACGAGGACGGCATGGACACTACGGTACACTCGATTGTGACGCCGATCCCTTCCCCAACCGGCTCAGCATCATGAGTTTTTTGTCAGAGGATAGTATCGCTGGAAGCCCCCATCCGCTCGGTCTGAGCGTAGCGTTAGCGAAGTCGAAGACCGCCAACATAATATGAACACGCATAGGGTCAAAGCATTCTTGTGGCTTCTCTTGGTTATCTCCCTTCTTCCCACTCCCGCCCTTGCTGGTCACGGCTTCATGACTGCGTTCGGCAATATCGAATGGCTGCCGGAGCCAGGACGCACGCCGGACAGCGCCTGGTACAAACTGGACGCCATTCAAGAAGAAGGAAAACTTCTCTTGGCAAGCGATTCCGTGGAAAAGGTACAGCTCTGTCTTGCCTTCGCACGAGAAAAACTAGCTGAACTGGAAGCGATGATAAAAGCTGGGAGCGCTCCAGCTGCGCAAGTCGCGGCGGATCACTATCATGCCTACCTCACCCGAGCCAAAACGTTGGTCAACGAGCAATCGGAACAAGTGCAGAAAGAAACACTCGCCGAAACCATGGTGAACGCGTTACTTGAACACCGCTATATTCTTTCCGTGGACTACCCGGATCTGCCGGCGTCCACCCGTGCACCGATTCTCAAAGTGGAGGCTAATGCCGGCGAACAGTATCAAGAGCTCGTCAAACTCCTCCCCAAGAAGAAAAAAGGCGCGCTATTCTTTAAGGAAGAAGAAGTACGTTGGTCGTTGCAAATGGCCGAGCGAGCGGACGAGGAGGCCGAAGAAGAAAGCAGCCAGCAACCAACCGTCGGTAACCAGTAGGGCGCGCTCTGCGCGCCGGTCATTCCGGGCATCGCGAGCAAGCCTCGGCCCAAAGATTCGCATCGTCATTTTCGCGGTGTTGAGGAACCATATGTCCTTCATTCCATAGAGCAATTGCGCCAAGACTTTGAACGAGACTGTACTCGCCTGCTCGAAGGAGAGGATCAAGCATGAAATTTCGTAAGATTCATGCTGTTGTAAAATCCTGGGAGGAATCCTGGGAGGAAGAGAAAAAAATCGCGCGACGTCTAGACCGCGGCGAGCGGCAACCTCAGTGGACCGAAGACACTCTGTACTTCGATTCTATAGACGAATTACGCCAAGTCTTGACTGATCGCCGATTTGAATTTCTTCGACTCATCCGCAAGGAGCGTCCAGAGTCAATCAACGCCTTAGCCACGTTGGCGGGAAGAGACTTTAAGAACGTCAACGCTGACGTACACCTTCTTGCGCGCCTCGGTCTACTCGATCTGGGAGAAGAAGAGGAAGGACCTCAACGCCGAGGTCGTAAGTCGCCAAGGGTCCCGTATGCTGCAGTGTCGGTAGAATTTTCGTTGTAAGAAGGAGAGCCCGCCATGGAATTTTCTCTGATCGAGGAACAACGACTCTTTCAACCAACCGTTCGCCAGTTCGCGCTGGAGAAACTTCTCCCCAATTACTCGCGCTAGGATCGTGGCGAGCGCTTCGATAAATCTGCACTCAAAGAACTCGCCGCGCTTGGCGTTCTTGGCCTGCGTATTCCGGAACAGTTCGGGGGACAAAACCTGGATTTTGTCCCCTGCGGCATGCTGAACAAGGAAGTCGCGTGGGGAGATTTCAACTACACGCAAAAGTAAGGGCGGCCCGACGTGGCCGCCCTCTTCCTATGAACTCGTCGTTGGTTCGCATATCGAGGACGAGAAGCGGAGCTTTCTGGTGCAGTCGCTCTTGCAATTGCCGTGGGTCTAACTTTTTTGCTTGCCGCCACCAGGAGCAAAGAGAGCGCAACAGATGAGACCTCATCGCATCGCTTCCTTTCAAGTATGCACCGGGCGAGCGCCGGTGAACGGGTAGTGTCCGGTTTTCTCGCGAAACGGCAACAGCAACAACTGACCAAGGTGTAACGGTAACGGATAATCACTGAGGCCGATCTCGATCTTCTCCTGACCGAGCATTGGTTCGGCGCGATAGGTGCCACAAAGGCGATCCCACCACGAAAGGGAAAAGCCAAAGTTGGAATTGGTCTCCACTTCACGCATCGAGTGATGAATACGATGCATGTCCGGCGTCACAATCAGCCACCGCAACCACTGATCGAGCTGTTGCGTGATTATCACGTTTCCATGATTAAATACGGATGAAGCGTTCAGCATGATCTCAAAGGCCACCACTGCCCATGGGACGGCTCCCAGGAGGGTCACAACGGAGGCTTTATAGGCAAGCGACAGAAAGATCTCGATGGGGTGAAAGCGCAAGCCTGTAGTGGCGTCAAACCCTACGTCGGCATGGTGCACGCGATGTAAACGCCAGAGCGCGGGCACTGCATGAAACATGACATGCTGCAGATAAATCGCGAAATCGAGAGCAAGAAAGGTAAGGGGAACGCCAAGCCAGGAAGGAACAGCCAGCCAATGCAAGACTCCTATGTGTTGCTCTTCGGCGAAGAGAGCGGTTGCATAGGCGAGTCCCCCCACCGTGCTCCACACCAGAACCGTGTTCAGCGTTGTCAAACTGAGATTCGTCGCCCAACGCTCCCGCCGTGGGCGAGGGAGCCTCCGGCGCGGGCGCCGGTACTCCCACAGAACCATGCTGAAGAAAACGCTGAGAAACACTCCGAAACGAACTAAGAGTTCCATACTCGCACCTTTACAGGCATGAACCTCAGTCACCCATGACAACTGGTAATCCATGCGCGCGCCAATCGGTGACGCCATCTTCGAGCCGCGCGGTGCGAAAGCCGTGTTCTCGCAACAGTTCAACCGCCTGGACGGCAAAAACACAGTAGGGACCGCGACAATACGCCACGATTTCTTGATCACGAGGAAGATCGGCAAGACGGTCTTTGAGTTCTTCGAGAGGAATCGAAATCGCGCCCGCAATGTGTCCAGCGCGATACTCTTCCACAGGCCGCACATCCAAGACGGTCACCAAACCCTTTCGCGCCCGGGAGAGAAGCGCCTTGCGGTCCACCCCCTCTAGCGGCTCCTGGTCTTTGAAAAATTCACGCGTCACTTGATCCAGTTCCGCTAAACGGCCCGCCGCGAGCACTCGCAGCGCTCGCACAAAATCCGCGACTGCGTCGTTGGCGAGAGCATAGTGCACGAAGACTCCTCTTTTTTCCGTCTCAACGAGCCGCGCTCCCCGCAGAATCTGGAGATGCCGAGAAGCATTCGCCACCGTCAGATGCGCCTCTTGCGCCAGATTCTCCACGGTGCGCGGTCCCTGACTTAATAATTCAAGCAACTCAAGCCGCTGCGGACTGGCGACGGCTTTACCGATGCGCGCGAGCTGTTCGTACACTCGATCCTTGAAGATACGGTTTGGGTTTTTCATGATCATTTAATATTCAATCAAATAATTGAATATTAGACAATTTGCTGTTTGCATACAAGTCTGTCAGCAAAAAAGACACCCCAGGCTTGTCTCCTCCGGCTATTGCGAACAAGGTAGAGTGAACAACATCATTAGCAGCGTATTGAGGTTAAACATGAAGCTCTGGTCAAAAACTCCAAAGGAGAATCCCATCGAGCTTAACGAGGAAGAAAGCGCCGATGAATCTCCTTTTTCTGATCCGGTGGTTTTGCCGCTCGAAGATGTGCTTGATCTGCATCCGTTCGCGCCCAAGGAAATTCGCAGCGTGGTGGAAGAATACCTGCTTGAATGCTGCGCGGCCGGTTGGACGACCGTACGTTTGATCCACGGCAAAGGCAAAGGTGTGCAACGAGAAAGTATTCGCGCGCTCCTCGCTCGACTTCCTTACGTTCAGTCTTTTCACGACGCCCCACCCGAGGCTGGCAGTTGGGGGGCGACGATTGTCGAGCTGAATCCAGCTCTGGCAGATCCCTCACGAAACAGTTAGTTGAATGAGGAAAGATGCCAAAAGGAGGCGAGTATGAGCAGTGAACTTTCAGGGCAAGTGGCTATCGTGACCGGGGGAGCGTCCGGCATTGGCCGTGCGACCGTTGTCGGACTGCTACAGGCTGGAGCGACGGTCGCGGTCCTCGACCGTGATGAAGCGGGAGTGAATACCGTTGTCGATCAAGGTAAACAGTCCGGCGGCAAGACGTTCGCGCTGCCTATCGATCTGGCGGATACTAAACAGATTCCCACTGCGGTCTCACGCGTTATTCAACAACTAGGACGCATTGACATCCTGGTGAATTGCGCGGGCGTGACCGGGCGGTTTCAAACCTTACTCGAATTTGACGAAGCCAACTGGGACTTCGTACAGACGGTGAACCTGAAAGCGGCGATGTTGATGATGAAACACGTCGCGCGGCATATGGTGGAACGCGGAGGCGGCGGGCGGATCGTGAATATCAGTTCGAGTTCCGCCTTTCGCGCCCGAAACTCACCGATAGCGTACGCCAGCTCGAAAGCTGCGCTCGTACAGTTGACACGCAGCGCCGCTGCCGAGCTGGGTCCTCATAACATCAATGTGAATGCCGTTGCTCCGGGCATCACCGCCACGGCGATGACCCAAGTGCTCGGCGACGCCGAGGCTCTGCAACGTGTTGCTTCCAGCGGCCCGTTGGAAAATCTGTTCCATCGAGTTGCCCAACCGGAAGATGTAGCCGCCGCGATTGTATTTCTCTGCCTTCCCAGCAGTCGTCAGATCACCGGGCAGACGATTCATACCAGCGCGGGCGCCGTAGTCTAGAGTAAGGGCGGCCCTGCGTGTCCGCCCACCAGAGGGCAATCACATAGGGCTGCCCCTACTCAGAACCAAGGGAAATGTGTCAACGTCGTAGCGTCCGATTGAGGAAACAAACCCATATCTCTCCACGGGGTAATGAGCTCAGCCCTTCTCACTCAGGCATAAACGAAGGGCTGCCGGTTTTGGCGGTTTGGCCGCCGTCAGCAACAAACGCGGCCCCGGTCACAAATGACGCGAGATCAGAAGCCAAAAACAGGACAACATTGGCCATTTCCCCAGGCTGTCCTAACCTTCCCATAGGGATGGCTTCATTGAACTTCTCGGCAAACCCTGGCAGCTCCAGCGCCGGCGCGAGCAGGGGCGTGGCAATAGCCCCTGGACAAATGCAATTGGCGCGGATGCCGGAACGCGCGTATTCAATAGCGACGACGCGCGTAAGATTGATAACGCCCGCCTTCGCGGCGTTGTACGCCGCGATGCCGTAATCGGCGCGTAGTCCCGAAATCGACGCGGTATTCACAATCGCGCCGCCCCCCTGTGCGCGCATCACCGGGATCGCTTTCTTCATTGCGCGAAAGACAGCCGTTAAGCCGACGTCGAGTATGTGACTCCACACCTCGTCCTCCACGTCCGCCGTTCGCGAAGAGACCTGAGTGCTGGCCTGGGCGGCAGGCATGCCAAAGGCATTATTGTGAAGAAAATCGAGCCGACCAAACGCGCTCGTTGTCCGTGAAATCATCATGTCGATATCCGCCGGCTTGGTCACATCCGCAACGATCGCCAGCGCCTTTCCGCCTGCCGCTGTAATCTCGGCGACAACCTTGTTTGCATTCTCGCCATTGATGTCGGCTACTGCCACCGCGCCTCCGCGCTGAGCGAAGCCAATGGCCGTTGCGCGGCCAATGCCCGAACCCGCTCCCGTGACCAGTCCCACTTTATCGTCAAAACGCATCTTGTTGTCCTCCTCACCAGAGAGTCTTTTCCGGCGACATTACTCCGGCTTTGCTGATTTCTGGAATTGAACCAACTGCAACATCGCTTATTTAACGAACGAACCTGCGCGCGATCTCTTCCAATTCAGGTAAGAATTTGTCGCCGGGCCGCTGAGCCAAAAAAATCAGGCGATGCGCCCCCGCCTCTTCGTATTCGCGCACCATGCGTTGAGCAACCTCGTCGCTAACGTCATGAGCCGCTCCTCCCTGACCTGCTTCAGTGTATAGCGAGATCTCGAATTTACGGAAATCTTTTCCGGCTTCCTCGCACAGTTTGCGCAACCGGGACAATTCAGTGGCGAGTTGCTGAGGGCTTAACCCAATCGGAGCCCAGCCGTCAGCATAAGCGACCGTCATCTTCAGGGCGCGCAGGTTGGGGCCAAAGCCTCCCGCACCCAAGTGAATCGGCGGATGAGGTTTCTGCACCGGCTTAGGATATGATTTGACCTTGGGGAAACGCACGTATTCACCGCTAAAGCGGGCTTCCTTTTCCGTCCATAACACCTTCATGGCGCGGACATATTCATGAGTTATTTCCCAGCGTTTTTTGAAGTCCACCCCCATGATTTCACTTTCATCCGCCAGCCAGCCTGCGCCGATGCCAAAAATGAAGCGACCGCCTGAATACGCATCGAGCGTCGCCACTTCCTTGGCTAAGACGAGCGGGTCACGCTCCGGCACCAGGCAGATCCCCGTCCCCAGACGCAAACGCGTCGTCGCGGAGGCGGCAAACGCCAGCGATATAAACGGGTCCGGCATGAGCCCATAGGGTTCTGGTATTTCGCCATTGCCCAGCGGATAGCGAGTCTTATGCTCTACAGGCAAGATGGGATGTTCAGGAATGAACATAGACTCGAATCCTAGCGCTTCGCATTTGCGAGCCACTGTAGCGGGGTCAGGCGTACGCTCATTAACAAAAGCCAAAACACCGATTTTCATGATTCCCTCCTTGAGGTTCTTGTTGACGACCATACCAAACCAAAGGCAGGAGGAGCAGAGGGGAGAGCAAGCCGCGCTTCAGTCAGCGCTTGAGCAAGCAATCTGTCAAGAACTCGGACTGCCCCAAGCTGCGTTTGTTCGCCGTTTTGGTTTAGTGTCCGGACTGTTCAACAGTGGGAGTAAGGTCGAGCCGTTCCTGACCGCGCCGCGCGTATTCTGTCGTATTTGAGCAGCCAGGTAGATGAGAGAGATAACAACACTGACTGTGCTCACGATTTGGACTATGACACTGGGAGCAGTGAGATCCATAATTCTACAGTGACGTGATCCCGCTACGGCTGTCAACGAACGTCGTAGCAAGCCGGCCTTTCCCGCTAGTTGCTGATCCTTTGTCGCCCATGTTAGGGTTGTCAGCGTTGTGCGTTATAGTTGCCTACGCCACTCCACTCTTGAGATTCTCCTCCCATAAAGCCCTTGAGACATTCTCTGTCAAACCGCCTCTCTTTATCATTTCTCGCGTTAGCTATTCTTGAATTGACGCTCCTGTCTTTACTTATCCCCTTTGATGAAGCTTTTTCCCGCTGGCTCGACACGCAACGGTCATGTGAGCTTAATTACGCCGTTTTCATCGTCAAAGACCGTCCTCTCCTTCTTTTGGAGACGCTTGGAGTGTTAGCGCTCATCGTGCTTTGCTACCGAGGACGTTGGCAAGAAGCACGACATTCGCTGGTGGTAGTGGTTAGTGGAGGATTCCTTTGCGAATTATTGAAAACGGTATTGGAGCGCCCCCGACCGAGCGTACTGCCCGAGGTGGTTGCCGGAAATAGTTTTCCTAGCGGACATGTGACGACAGCGTTGCTCGTTGCTGGAGCGCTTGGGTTTTTAGTGTTTCAAGGAGAAAGTTCCACGTGGAGAAAAATGGCGACTGTAGGAATTCTCAGTATCCTCGTCAGCTTGACGGTAGGGCAACGACTCTATCTTGGGGTGCACTGGTTGACCGATATCGTGGGAAGTCTCCTTGTGGTCGGCGCATGGTTGTTCCTGACATTGCCCCGCCCTCACCTCTTTACGTTCACCAGACCGATTATGGGATGGTTTGGATTCTTACTAACGATTTACTTCTTTTTTTATTTGTTCCCTACTTTTCGCCTTACCCTTCCTTCCGCGCTCACGGTAAGTGGAGAACCTGTGTTTGTCGTGTCTTTTGGAAAAAATAAAGCTCCAGAGCAGTTTCAAGGCGCCTGGGGAGAGGACTCCGAAGAGCCAGCTGGTCCAATCACATGGCTCACGCGGGGAGGGGCAAGCGTTGAAGTCTTTCTCCCTGAACAGCGCAGCTCTACTCTCAAAATCGTCATGCGCCCGCTCTTGCAGTCTAAAGCCTTTGCGTGTTTTCCCCTAGAGATTGCTGTAAATCAACGGCGCCTTGGTCCTCTTCTTCTGTACCGCGGATGGCGAGAGTATTCGCTCCCTCTTGATTCTCAATGGATAAAATCGGGCGTAAATACCATCACCTTCCGCGTTGCCACTAAATTTCCGCAATATACATCAGACCAGCGTACGGTGGCGTTTCGGCATATTCGGGCGTTCGAGGGAAAAAAATGAATTGCGTAATTTAGTATCCTCCAAATCCCATATCCGTCGTCGCTTGCGCGTCAGGGTCGGTGCATACATTAACAAGCGCAGGCTTGCCGCTAGCGAAAGCGCGTTCGATGGCGGCTCTGATATTCTCAGGTTTTTCGACAAACTCGCCATAGCCCCCCAGCGCTTCGACCATCTTGTCGTAGCGTTGGTAGCCAAGATCACGGCCAATATTCGCCGGACCGATGTTGCCCGCCGACATTCGTCCCGTTTGGCGTGACGTAAACCCAGCATTATTGGATACGACGACTACAATGTTCAATTTGTGACGAATGGCGGTGTCCATTTCCATACCGTTCCAACCAAAGGCGCCGTCACCGCTCAATACCAACACCGGTTTGTCTGGCCGCGCGGCTTTAGCGCCAATGCCGAACGGAACGCCAATACCCATGCAACCGTGTGGCCCAGCGTTGAGACTTGTCCCAGGTTCATACACCGGAATGGACTGCCGACCGAAGTTCAGGATTTCGTGACCATCGACCACGATGATGGTGTCGCGAGTGATGATTTCTCTTACTTCCTTACAAAGACGAAGCGGATGAATCGGCGTTTTGCTTGAATGCAGCAGTTCCGCTGATCGTTCCTCGTTCGAGCGTTGTTTGGCGGCAAGTTGCGCGACCCAGGCGGTTTCTTGTTTCCCGTTAATTTTCCCTGCCGCTTCAGCCGTCAGCTGTTGCAGAACGAGTTTCGCGTCACCGACGATGCCCACTTCGACATCTCGATTATGGCCGATTTCTTTGCCGTCGAGGTTGACATTGATAAATTTTGCGTCCGGCGAGAACCGTGGGGCGCGCAAAAATGACAGCATGGAGTTGGCGCGCGCGCCAATGACAAGCACGACATCGGCTTCACGGAACGCCATCGACCGTGCGGCGGGAAAGGCGCGCGGATGATCTTCAGGAATAACTCCGCGACCTTGAGGAGTAGTAAAAAACGGAATGCCGGTCGCTTCGACAAACTGACGCAGTTCCGCTGCGGCCCCAGACCACAAGACACCACTCCCTGTAACCAGGAGTGGGTGCTGCGCCTTCGCCAGGAGCTCAATTGCGCGTTTCACTAATGCGGGATCGCCAGCCGGACGGGCATCAACCCGATACTTCGTCGGCCAGTACAATTTTTCGTCATCTACCTTGGCGGCAAGAATATCTCCGGGTAGGTCCAGGTACACTGGTCCTTTCTTTCCATCCATCGCTTCGCGGAAAGCGAGGCTGACGTACTCGGGAATACGTGAAGCGATGTCCACCCGATACGCCGCTTTGACCACCGGCTTCATCATCGCCACCTGATCCATCTCTTGGAACGAATCCAAGGTCGTCGCGCGCATCGGCGCCGAGCCGCCGATCGCAATAATAGGTGCGGCATCTGCCCAAGCATTGGCAAGGCCAGTAACCGCATTGGCAGTTCCTGGCCCGGATGGCGTGATACAAATACCCGGTTTACCAGTGACACGGGCGTAGGCGTGCGCCATCATGGCGGCAGCTTGTTCATGACGAACATAAATTCCTTTCATACCAAGATCGAGACTGGCGCCGGCCGTGCCGATGGTCGGCCCACCCATCATGAAGAAGAACGTATCGACTCCTTCGTTCTTAAAGCACTGCGCAATAATTTGATCTCCGCGAATGGTTCCCATATTTGTTTGCCTCCCTTTCTGTAGTTATCTCAACTCTGGTCGCCACGGCCCCTATTGACGCATCTTTGACAAGCGCGATGCTGACGACCAAGCATCGGAAATTCCCCTGCCGTTTTCTCCTACCGCACCTAAGCCTGTCAAGGGATGGTGTATTTAGCCGGGCGCGAAACGCGCTCTCTAGTTGACTTTACCGGAGGGTTCTGATGTTCAGAAGCCTCGTTTACTAGGGTCGTCAAGCCGCAAGTCAAAAATTCTACCCCCCTTGTTTTCGACCTCGTGACTTTGAGACTCTAAAACCCTAAGACTTTAAGACTTAATGATTTGATGACTTTGTACTGATCTAATGACTTCCCTGCGTCATCTTTGGTTCGACAACCGACATCTATTAGGAGATGCCGCCGGACAAAAATTGCTCTTGGCTCTAGAGAATCTCAGTCCAAAGTCGCGCGAAACCATTCTTGCGACAGGGGACCGTCTTGCCGCCGTTTCGTTGACCCTGGCGCAGATCTTTTGTCGCAACGCCCCAGAGGCATGGCAAACGTTTGGAGCACGAGAGTTTACACGCTGGGTACAGATCGGGGAACGGCTCGCGAGCCATGAACCGGCGTCCCGAGACGGCGCCGCTGCATATTTTGCCGTCGACCCAGGGGCGTTGGCGCACGTAGGGTTAGATGTGGCCGACGAGTGGGCCGAGATCGGGCGGGACACCTTACGCGTATCTCGTCGTCTTGGCGCGCAGTACATGCAAACCTCCGCTTCGCTCCTACCGTCGCTTCCAGGTCCTTTACCACAGCGCCTACGGGCATGGGCGCGGCACGGCTGCGCTCTCCTCGGAGCCAAAGGCTGGAAGGGAGAGTTCCTCGCGGTTGCCTATTTCGACGCGGCGCCGGTCGCCTTACCTTTGCTTAACGACGCGGAGATGCAAGCCTGGGCACAGCTCGGCGTATTAGTACAGGATTCTGGTCCGTGGACTTTCTATGCCAAGCTCCCTCAAGGATTCGCGCATCTTGAGAAAGAGGAACGACTCGCGTTACTGCTGAACAGTCAGGTCGCCGCCTCCGTTTCCGCAAAAGCGGCAGCAGAAAGTTTTTTCTGTCTGCCTTCTGTCATTGCTAGGGCTCCCCAAACGCTTCGTTTGTTCCTCCTCGGCTTACTGTTGCCGGTCCTTCGCACTAACCCTGTAGCGATTCCTCCTCTTACACCGCTTGTCGCCCCGTTGCTGAAATCCCTTATCATCGGACAGCGTCCAGCCCTACAAGAACGTTTGGTGTCTTTAGCGCAAGCTTTTCCTATCGGAATGCCTGCTCTTATCCGTGCTTTGCCACGAGTGTTTGAGGAGACGAGGGAACAGGGGACCTTGGAATGGCTGACGAAAGGGCTCAGTGTCGCCCAGGATAATATCGCGGCAGGCGTCGCTTTTTTTTCCCTTGAGTCACGCACAAGTATCCGAGTGATGCGGCAAGCTTCGCAAGGAGTCGATTTGGAGGAGGTGCAGGAATTATTGCGCAAATACATCCATATGCTCTCGGGTACAACCGTGGGGATTCGGCCGTATGACAATTTTTCTTATCCTCCTCCATTAGAGCAATATCCGGTGTATTGTGACGAACTGCCGCTGCCTAACCGCCTCGATCTCTTCCCCACCTACGAAGACAATTTTCGTCTCTTTCGCGTGCTCGCTGTTCAGCAAGCAGGGCGACGAGAGTTCGGCACGTACGACTTTTCCTGCGCTACGTTGTGGCCGCGTCTGCCACTTGCGCTACACCAGTTGTTAAAAGAGGATATTGAGCCGACTGATGGGTTAGCCGACTATTTCGCGCGCTTCCCTCACCCGGACATTGTTGAGACGCTCTTCATGCTGTTTGAAACGCGACGCATCAACGTTCATATCGCGGCCGCGTATCCCGGATTACGGAGCGATTTGCAATGGGCGGAGAATCTCAGGCTGCCGTCTGCTTTGCCAGAATTTCTTGTTGACATCGTAGGTAATGTGGTAAGGAGCGCTCACCTGCCCCGCACGGTGTACGACTCAGCGCTCGCGGCTGGAGAGGTGTATCTACGGCTTCTTTCCCTCGTCGCCGCCGCGCGACAGGCGCGTGATCCCGCGTCATTTGGTTCCATCGTCTTTGACAAGGTCACTGGCGATGCTTTGATTGACCCAGAAATGGATGACAGTCCACCACCGCCAGAAGCGCCGGACTTGCCGCTACTGGAATTGGATCCGGAAGCCGACGATCGTGAAGGCGGAGGCGCATTATCTCCCGAGGAGCTGAAAGCCTTGCTCGACGCCGGCGTTGAGCTACAGATCCGGCAGGGAAAGCAAGAGAAGTTTTCTCCCCAGGGCTTATATATTAGTGATCTTGCCGGGAAGCTCCCACATAGCGGGGAAAAGGAAGAAGTCTCGTCGGAAGACGGCCAAATGATCGCTAGCAGTCAACGTCGGCGCGAGCGCGATGAAGCGCTCACTTTTTTCTATGACGAGTGGGATTGTCAAATTGAAGACTACCGCTCGCGCTGGTGTCGTTTGCGAGAGATCGTGCTTGCCGGGGACGCAGGGGAGTATTTTGCCAAAACACTTAACGAGTACTCTGCCTTAACGCCGGCGGTCAAACACGAATTCCAACGTATTCGTCCTGAACAGTATCGCCTCATCCGGGGTTTGGAAGATGGTGAAGAATTTGACCTAAACGCCGTGGTCACTGCCGCCACCGACTTACGAGCGCGGGTGTCGCCGTCCTCTAAGCTCTATACAACCAAACGGCAAACCGAACGTGATGTGGCGGTGTTGTTCCTCCTCGACATGAGCGCTTCGACCGATGAGCCTATCGCGCCAATCGTCCGGCAATACACGGACGAGGAGCAAGACGACTGGATGTCCATGTGGAAAAGACGTCCGGCAATACCGCAGCCTTCGCCGCGCCGTATCATCGACGTAACCAAAGAAGCGCTAGTCTTGATGGCCGAGGCGCTCGAAGAGATTGGTGATGCGTATGCCATCTATGGATTTTCCGGTCAGGGGCGAGACAACGTTGAATTCTATCACGTCAAATCATTCTCTGAAGTGTTATCTCCTACTGTGAAAGGACGGATCGGAGCCATTACGCCCAAACGGTCCACTCGCATGGGCGCCGCCTTGCGGCACTCCCTGGAAAAACTCAAGGATGTCGCCTGCCGAGTGAAGTTGCTCGTGCTGCTCAGCGACGGATTCCCGCAGGACATGGATTACGGTTCAGACCGCCGCTCAATTACCTACGGCATACGCGATACCATGATGGCGTTGCGCGAGGCGGACCGCGCCGGCGTGCTGACGTTTTGTCTAACGGTTGATAAGGCTGGACACGATTATTTGCGAGAAATGTGCGAGTCCTCACGCTATCTCGTGCTTGAGGATGTAGCTTCTTTACCGACTGAACTCCCTAAAGTCTACCAGCGGTACATTCGCCCGAAAGGGGTCTGATCACTTCAAATTTCAAAGTTTTAAGTTTAAGGAGCCTCGTGTACGAACGGAAAGACGCATTTTACAAGAAGGCTAAACGAGAAGGCTATCGTGCACGGTCGGCCTACAAGCTGATTGAACTGAACCGTGAGTTTCGTGTGCTTCGTCCTGGTATGCGGGTTGTCGATCTAGGCTCCTGGCCCGGCGGCTGGGTGCAGGTGGCGGCTGAACTTGTCGGACAAACTGGGAAAGTGGTGGGTATCGACTTAGTGGCTCTGGAGCCGCTCTCCTTTGCGCAGGTAACGCTCCTGCAAGGCGATGCAAGCGATCCCGCTCAACAAGAAAGGATTCTTGCCGCGCTCGGCGGCCTTGCCGACGTGATGCTCTCAGATATGGCTCCCAAGCTCACTGGCATCAGGGAAGTTGACGAGGCGCGTTCCATGGAACTGTGTCAAGCAGCTTTTCACTGCGCGCAAACGTTGCTGCGACCTGGTGGTATGTTACTTCTCAAGGTATTTATGGGACCGGAACATAGGGCCTTGCTCTTAGAGCTGCGATCGATTTTTACTTCGGTAAAAACAACTAAGCCTGAATCATCGAGAAAAGGCTCGGCTGAAACCTACGTCCTTGCTGCTGGATTAAAGAAAACTTCGCCTGATCTTTTTCCTTAACATCTCAGGACAAAATCACCCGATCGGGTGATTTTGTCCTATAACGAATGATCTATTTTGGTTCCCTTGATAAGGCATCCTCGCCCGACTGTCCGGAAGCCCTCCTCGGGCAACCTTCCTCGAAAAAGCAATTTTCTAGATTTTTCAAAGGCATAGGGTCTTATGGCTAGATAAAAGACGTCTTGGCACTTGCCTTGCTCAAGAAGCGATCGTATGTTCCCTGCTGTCTTTTCTGAGAGCAGTCTCAGGTTAAGTAAAATTTTTGGAAGCGCTGACGCTTTCTCAGCGTATCCTTCAGGAAGCCATAATCAAGGATGAATTGGTTCGTATCTTTTCACCTAATACCACCTGTTCGCGAGACTGCCTTTCAGTAATTGCCATGAGGGCCGCACGCATTCGTACGAATTATGACCGAGCCCTGCTAGCGTTCACTCTCTACGCATGCGCCATTTTCTTACCCTTAATTTTTATTTTGTGTTCAGAACTGCAATCTGTCGCTGGGAGGGCAAGATGGAATTCCAGGTAAAGGTTATCCCTGTTCGCCGTAGCATGTTTCGTTGCGTTTTGAGGAGATTATCTTTCCTCAGCATGCTTACTGTTTTCGTAACAACGCAACAAGCATTCGCGGATGGGTGTACCGACCTTGGCGGCGCCGTATTTTCCGGAGAGTGTATATTAAGTTCCCCGGTCACAAAGAGTGGGGCGTTTAACGTCGCCCAAACTCTGCGGCTCTCGGGAGCTGGGGCGATCACCGTACCGTCTGCGACTGACGGCAATACTTTAACGATCGACGTTGCTGGCGACCTTATCATGGAGACAGGAACAAAAATAAGCGGCGACGTCACCGGAGCCAGCGCCATTGGTGCAACCATTGTTATTAACGCGACTGACAATATTCTCTTGCGAGGCGCTACTCTCCTGCCCCCATTACCCGGCGCCACTATTACTTCTAATCAGACTGCTGGCTCATGTTCAGGGGGAAAAGGCGGCAATATTACTCTCCGAGCGGATGGGAATATTACCACGGAAAACGGCTCTGAGCTGCGAGTTGACGCTAAATGTCCAGCAGGTGAGATTATCACCCAGGCTGGAACGGATATCTTCATTGATGGGACGGTGTCATCCAAAAGCGATCAGAGCGGCACTGGGGCAATGCAGCGTCCTGGCGGCGGCCCGATTACCATTGCAGGGGCATGTTACGCCACAGTTTATGACAACGCTTTTGTAAGCAGTCGCGGGTCAGATCCAGGAGCGGATCTGGTCCATATCGAAGGCGGATGTGGTGTTGAAATCTTTGGTTTCGTTGAATCGACCATTGGACACATAGCGCCAAACAGCCCAGCAACCCGCTGCGGGATTGCTAATCGCCCCCATGCAGGACTTTCGGTGGAACCTACAGGTTGCATTGAAATCTGGTCTGGCGGCTCTTTGTTCATTGACCGTGACACGCATCAAGGTGAAGTCAGCACGGATCCAATCCAACGCGGGGGAGTAGGCAGAGCGTGGATTGATATCTTCGCATTAGGAGATATTTCTATCAGCGGTCCC
>JBFWZL010000023.1:0-22129 GCA_050185455.1 Binatia bacterium
CTTGGCGTCGTACGCCCCCGGGTGCATCTCTTCGTAGTTTTTGGGCGGGTTCTTGAAATTCCCCACTCCGGCGGTCGCCGTCAACCCAGGGCTCGCCAGCAGCGGAGTTCCTCCCACCACCCACGATAGACGACCATCTTTATCGGTTTCGATGCGCGGCACCCGATCTTTCATCCGGGCGGGTGCACGGCTCGTCCATAAGTCCGGTGTCTCGGTCACATGGGTATCGACATCAATAATTGTGTAACCACTCATAGTATCCCTCCTTCAGTAGTCTTGTAGACGGTTATAGATGGAAATGGCGTCCGGGGAAATGGTATCAGCCTTTCCTCATGTTCGTATATAGTTTTCCTAACTCATTTGTGGATAGTGTTGATTATGCGTCGACTTTACCCTTGGGGTACGCTAAGCACGAACGGGCCTGAAAACCACGCGTCCTGAGCGTAACGCGGCGAAATCGAAGGGCGCGTATAAGGGGATATTCTCCACATTTCATTGAGGAATCCTATATGTGTGTACTTCCTACCACGCTCCTCGATGCGAAAATCGTTATGGGGAAACGGCGCCTCTCAGAAATTAACAAACATCTCTTTAATCGGACGGCGCACGCCGTCCAAACCCGAATAGCACCTGAGCGATTCTCCGTATCTGAATCTCCTCCGCACCTTCGGTGATGCGATAGCGACGGTGATGCCGATAGATGTGCTCGAATGGCTTGTGGCGAGAATAGCCGATACCGCCGTGCACCTGCATAGCGCGGTCTGCCGCCTCACACACTAACCGATTGGCGCGGTAGTTACACATTGCGACCTTATCAGACAGCTTGAGGGCGACTTCCGGCTTGGACATCTGATCCATTTCCCATGCTGTCTTGTAAATAAGGGTGCGCACCAGCGCGGCCTCGGTGTGGAGTTCGACGAGCGGCCACTGGATAGCTTGATTCGTCGCCAGCGGTTTGCCGAATGGTTTGCGCTCGCGGGCGTATTTGACCGCCTCCTCTATGCAGTATCGAGCGGCTCCCAGCGACGATGCGGCCTGGCGGATTCGATTCTCATGGACGAAGTGCTGGGCGACTGCAAGTCCGTTCTGTGGATCACCCAAGATCGCATCCGTCGGCACATACACATCCTGAAGTGAGACGCGCGGATGATCGGTAGGCATGTTGAAAGTCCAGAGATATTCTTCGATGACGAAACCGTCGCTTTTGGTCGGCACGATAAAACACGTGATACCGCGTGGGTCGCCGTCCTTACCGCTCGTGCGCGCAAAGACGAGATCGTGCGAAGCGACGTGCAGACCCGTGTTCCACATCTTTGTTCCAGTGATGCGCCAGCCATCGCCCTCGCGCACCCCACGGGTTTCCATCCAGGTCGCGTCGGAGCCATGCTCCGGTTCGGTAAGACCGAATGCGATGTTTATAGAGCCATCAAGAATACCAGGAATGAAGCGGTGTTTCTGTTCCTCAGTGCCAAAATCGCGGACCATCAATACTATGGGCAGATTGCCGACAATCGAGCTTTCATTTTGCAGATCATTGTGCAAGCCGAGGCCTTTACTGGCCAGATATTCGCGGATGATCGCCATCGCCAGATTCGAGCCGTCTTGACCACCATATTCCTTGGGCAAGGCGAAGCGATAATGGCCAGCCTTGTCGGCCCGGCGGCGCATTTCGCCAAGTAATTCTTCCCATTCCTTGCGTGGTAGGCCGCCGTGGTCGAAGTCGGTGCGCGCCCATTCACGGCGATGATCGAAGAAGCGGATGTTGTCATTTTCCCGCTCGAGCGGCTTGATTTCACGCTCGATGAACGCGTCGAGTTCGGCGAGATAGGCGGTGATATCTGCGGGAATATCAAAATCCATAGCGGTTCTCCTTTACCTACACTTCTTCCTGACGTCGGCGCTGGCAAGACTTGCGCTCGTACGAATGCTGGAGTTTCGATTTACAGTTGGAGATCCCGAATCGGGTCGACTCCATCCCAAGTGCGCGCCGTTGCTTGGATGCGCATCATCATGTCATAAAAGGGCGTTTCCTTGAGATCCGCCATCTCGTAGAGCAACCCCCCAGGAACTGAGTCGGTAGCAAAGTAGACAAAACGAATGCCGCTACCGGGCAACGCCCCTTCATGTGCTGGAGTCACACCTCCGGGTGCGCGCTGCTTCCATGGTCTGATCATATTCCATTCGTGTGACCCACGACGACACATGCTGAAACCCTTCGCGTCCGGAGAGCAAAAAATCCCGGTAAGCGCTGGGATTGTCGTCGTGCTGTTGAATCAGCTCGACCTGGAACTCTCCGGAAAAACCGAGAGCGATCGTAAGATGGGGAGCTGGCGCGGGTTCTCCACCATAACGGTAGTCCACTGGAATGAAATCACGGAGCAGAAAGAACGGGCCGACCCCGAGTGTTTCGGTCCAATAGCGTAGCGCTTGGTTCAAGTCGCGCACGACGAACGCGATCTGTCGCATTTCTCCAAACAACCGACTCATAACGGTATCCTCCTCTTTATCAATGAAACTGATATAAGACCCTTTCTTATCCTGTGTGCTGCAGGGCGGGAAGCGCTTCCCTTGCTGACTACTCTTGAAGGGAAGAATATCGCTAATGTTTTTTCGGAGTGATACGTAGTGAGCATGATGCAGAAATATGCCATCGCAAGTTTGGGTGTGACTCCACAAGGCGTCATTCCGGGAACTAGCGCGGAAAAGCTCGCCTGGGACGCGATTGAGTTGGCCTTGAGCAATGCCGGTCTCGATCGCAAACAAGTGAATGGGTATATCTATCAACCCGGTTTCGGTGAACGGACCTCTGGCATGGCGGCCAGCCGCGCCTCTCTGGGCGCGAACTCGACGCTACAAGTCGACTCCAGCGGGGCAACCGGGATTTTTACTCTCATGAGTGCGATCGGCCTGATCGAGTCGGGAACGGCTGATTACGTCATGTGCGTGCACGCTACAAATGCCCGCTCGCAAACGATCACCGTTGGCGCCGGCGCACAGGATCTGAACGCGACTTTTGGTCTCTTCTCTCCCGGCGCGCAATCCGCAATGATGGCGCAAGGCTACTTTCATAAGTACGGCACGTCTTCGGCGGATCTGGCGGAGATCGCCGTTGCCTTGCGTTATAATGCCGTTCCGCGTTCAGATGCTTATATGTTCAATCGTCCGATCACGGTTGATGATCATCAAAATTCCCGTTTCATCGTCAGGCCGCTGCGCTTGTTCGACTATTGCCTGGTCACCGATGGAGCGATCGCTTTTATCGTAACTACCACGGAGCGGGCGCGTGACTTGAAAACGACCCCGGTGCGTCTGCTTGGCTTTGGCGCTTGCCACGAGGTCGGCCAAGGCTATGTCCGTGGGTCGAATACCGTTCTCGGCCCGTCGGAGCTGAATGTTGAACCGGCGCGGAATCGCGCCTTTGAGACCGCAGGGCTGAGCCTCGACGATATCGACGTTTTTCAATTCTATGACGCCTTTACGATTATTGTCGCGGCACAACTGGAAGCCTATGGACTGTGCGCTCCTGGTGAAGCAGCGGATTGGGTACGCGCCGGGAACTTCCGCTGGGACTCCAAGCGTCCGTGCAATACGTCTGGCACGCTTCACTCCTGGGGTTATGTTCAAGGTTTCACCCATCTTGCCGAGGGAATTCGCCAGCTGCGAGGCGAGGGCGGCGCGACGCAAGTGCCTGGCGCTCGGACTGCCTTGGTGACGAATGTCGGCCTTACAGGCGCGGGCCAGGCGCAGTCCGCCGTGATCCTTGGAGTAGAGTAACGCTTTCTAGGAGCCAATAATGGTCAACAAAGAAAATAAAGCCACACCGGTCCCTCCTCGTCGCGTCGTGTCGGTGGAAGACCAACCTTTCTGGGACGCTATCGACGCTGGAAACTTTGTGCTGGTCCGATGCGCCTGCGGCGCCTACTACGCTCGCCTGCAAGCGTGTTTACGATGTGGCGCTGATGCGCGGGCGTTGACATGGACGCCTGCCTCGGGCAGGGGGACGATCCGCACCTTTGTCATCTTCGATAAACCGTATCATCCATATTTCGTGGAACGGCTCCCCTACGTTGTCGCTGTTGTCGCCTTGGAAGAGGGGCCGGAGCTCATGACCAATATTGTCGATGCTGACATTTCCTCTGTCGAGATCGGCATGCCGGTGCGCATCGTCATCCGCGAGCGCGGTGAATACAAGATTCATCAAGCTTCCGCGCGAGTATAGATCTAGGCAAAGGACACAATCGATGCGCTCGTTGCTCGCATTCTACACATGATAGGGAGGGCTTACACATAACGTGGCGTAGAGTAGACCGGTAAGCCAAAAGCCCGACGTCCGAGGAGCGCTTTGCCTTCCGTGCCGGCAAAGGGTTGATGGATGATGGCGGCGCGCACGTCGCGATACATCTGTTCCAGTGGGTTTTTCTTAAACAGCGCCGCTCCACCGACCATGCGCATGGCTTTATCAACCACCTGCACACAGCTTTCCATGACAAACTGAAAACAGGAGATCAGGTTCACCAGGTCATCCTGGCCCCGCGTGGCAATATCATCGTGCGGAGCGATGGTTTGATGCAACATCGCCCGCGCGGAGCGTATGCCGATTTCCATTTCCGCGGCCAGCAGTTGGTTGCCTGGGTAATGTGTCATGGGCTGATCAAAGGGTTCTTGGGTCCGCCCGGAGACCCAATTCATGGCGTAATCACGCGCGGCCTGGGCGAGGCCAATATAACACGCCGGACCTGAAGCGACCCACCACGAGGCAGTGATGTTGGCTAACGCGTCCCAGGTTTGGATGGGTCGGGAGACCGCGGCATCCTCCGAAATAAATACGTTGTCCCACACAACATCATTACTGCATGATGAGCGGATGCTCATCGTATCCCAGTTATCTTGAATCTGGACTCCTTTGGTATTGGCCGGGAGGAAACACAGAAGACACTGAGGGCCCTTCTTTGGGTGGTTATATCGAGCGGTAGTCAGCAAATAATCGGCACAGGCAGACATGGTGCCAAACCCGCTACGGCCATTCATTACATAGCCGCCATCCACCTTTTTTGCTTGGCGGGTCGTATCATTCACTCCGGCAAAGCCGAGCGAGCTATTCATCTTGGGGTCACTGACTGGTCCGCCAAAGATGATCTTGTCATTGACTACAGCCTTTAGTATCGGCTCGATCGCGTCCAGCTTCAGCCCCTGGCCTTTTTGATTCAGCCACCAGAGATCCGTCACAATGGACACCGCAATATGATGCATATTGACTGCAATAGCCATGGGTAGATCTCCATACGCCAGGCGTTCTTGCGCTAACGCAATGTCCAGTGGGGTGGCTCCTCCACCGCCCAGTTCTTCTGGGACGATGAGTGCCGTATAACCGGACGCTTTCATGGCGTTGACGTTCTCGTGCGGAAAACTGCTCTCCTGGTCGTGCTGGGCTACACGGGTTTTGAAATCATCAGCATGGGTAGCCGCCATGTTAATGAAACGCTGTTGACGTTCAGTGAGTTTCATTTGCATGTGAGTGAAAGTCTCCTTTCGGTGCGTAGCGGCCTTCCTCGCGGGGAAAGACCGCTCTGAGATGCTCTTTGCGTTACCGGGGGAGATTACCAGATTGAGCGTACCAATGCAGTATCGAGATAGGCTGTCCCACGTATGATTTTCCCGTCTTCGATTTGTATGACATAACAGTAGCTGTTGTTATACGGCTGGCCGCCTGTGGTTGTCCCTTTGCCGACCCACTGAATGACAACAGTGTCTCCTTCGGCGAGGAGATTGATTACTGTCGGTGTTGGAGGTCCGGCGAGCTTCGCACGCTGTGGTTTAAGCGCATCCTCGATCAACCGCTGGCGGCCTATATAGGTTCCCGAAATCGGGCAGTTCCCCATCACTGTCCAGGTGGCGTTGTCCGCTAACAGGTTAAAGAAGGCCATGCCATCGCCCTGCGCCCAAGCTGTGAAAGCGTCCTGAATCAGTTTTTTGTTCTCAGCAGCGCTCATCTGTCTTTCCTTTACGCCTGCGCCGCGCTGGCCGCAGGCATTTTGTAGGCTGCCAACGAGGCTCTGATATCCGCGGCAGTCGCCGGTTCACTTCCCGCTTTTTGAATCGCCTTCACCGCCGCATCCACCAGCTCAATATTTTTGCGCGCCGAATGGAACGGCGCATCTTCCAGGCCAACCCGCACGTGCCCGCCTAACGCAACGATCGTTGGGATCAAGGGAAGGACATCCACTGCCAGACCCGCCGCCATCCACGGGGAGCCAGGAGCCACGGTGTCTAGCAATTTGACATACGCCTCCAGCGCCCACGGCTCCGGGGGGAAACTAAAAGTAAAAGCTGATGAGAACATAAGCCGATAGATGGGTACAGGCGCAGTCGGTTGTTTACGGTGCAATGTCGCCCCTTGACGGACAAACCCTTGCTCATAGCATGCATACGCGGGGTGGTATTTGTACTGCGCCGCCAGCTCGATCCCTAGCTCCAGAGCGCCGTTGGGATTGCTATATACTCCCCCATCACCGCCGAACAATGGCGGCGCACTAGCGTCAGAAAGATAGAAGTTACAAGAGCCGGGATCAAGAAATCCCCATTCACACAATCCTCGCTTGACTAGCTCAACCGTGGTGGCGTAACGGGCGTTCCAATCGTCCGGCAAGGGAATCGGCGCCGCGGTAGGATACACAATTGCATCCACCTGGGAGCGAATGCCGCCGATAAAGGCGATGCAGTTCTCCAGGTTGTTGTTTTGTTTGCCGGTGTCGGGGTCCAGCGTATGAGCATGAACCACTGCGGCTCCGGCTTTCACGCACGCCACACCTTCGTTAATGACCTCTTGCGCGGTCACCGGAATGTTCGGCTGTAGCCGTCGGGTCCAGGCTCCATTAATTGCGACTTCAATCCAGGTTTTCTTCGCCATATGTGGTCCTCCTTTTTCGTAAGCATGGGTCGTTGTTGCTGAGCCGGATAAGTCATACGATACGCCGTAATCGCCGCATTATACACAAATCACTATGATCACGAACCTCTTGATTTCTACCAGATGTACAGGTCTCAACTTGACAGTTTTTCTTGATTACTCTGTCTGCTCTCATCGTAGTCTACGAGCCTGAAGCAGGCTGAAGGCGTCAAGCGCACGGCGAGCGAATGGCGCAGGAATGACAGTCACGAAGCGTGGCTGGTGCACACCGGGGCGCGACTCGAAGCGGCGCGGGCGCTGTACCAGCCACCAGACTTCGCTCGGTTGTTAGGCATAGGGACAGACGCGCACCTGACGCGAAATTTAACCGATAAGGAATGGCAACAATACGCCAGTGGAGAATCGTATCGATTGGCGCGTCCCAACTTGCCAGGTCTGGAGGAAAGTGAGCAGTTGATGTGGTCGGGAGGGTGTCAGAAGGTATACCCGGCTGGACAAGCCAGTCGTGGCGCCCCGTGAAGCAATGTACTGGTGTGAGCAGTAGGCTCCCTGAGAATATGCGGTGCTGGCTTGTCCAGCCGATCTTTTCTCTCGTTTCCGATTTAGAAATCTTCTTCCCAGATACGAGTCAAGTCGAGCGTGAACCCAGACAGTTCAGGATCACCTGAAACGGTGGTCGGATTCTCTAAGCAGACAACCGGAGCACCTGGACGATAGAGGTAGACACGTCGTTCCAGTGGATCAAGCAAAAAGCCCAGCTGCGCTCCGTTCGCGATGTATTCCTGCATTTTTTCTTGAACTGTCTTGAGATTGTCCGAAGGCGAGCGAAGTTCGATGACGAAGTCGGGACACAGAGGGAGAAACTTCTTCTTCTGTGCAGGCGTCAGTGACGCAAGCCGTGTACGTCTGACCCACGCCGCATCTGGGGAACGAGTGGCTCCGTTGGGAAGGGTAAAGCCAGTAGAGGAATCGAAAGCCACGCCAGTGTCGTCTTGTAATGCCCAGTTTGTCAGAAACGTGGCAATAAGAATGTTCTGATGGCCGGTTTCTCCTCCAGCTGGCGGCATGATAATAAGATTTCCTTCCGCCGTGCGTTCAATACGTAACTTTCGATTGAGTTGACAGAACTCAAAGAACTCGTCGTGACTCATGTTCACGACTGGTCGTAACTGTAACTGAATCGATCCTGTTTCCGACGATGGGAGTGCTACCGACATAGACGCCTCCAGAGGAAAAAATTGTAGGTACATTTACGAGAAATTCACCATAGCAGAAAGTTTCTTGCCGTACTGCTCTCTTTTCTATTTGGGATTCCATTTGCCGTGTTGGCCGTCTGCGGTTGCAGAGATTGCTGACGTCGCTATACTCGGCGAACTACGAGACATAATCCCAATACGTGAGGAAAACAAACTATGGCAACTGCTGTCCAATCCCAGACGACATCCTATCACTTCGATGACCGCAATATTCAGTGGCGTGAACTCGGGGACTTCAAACATATGATGGCCTCGATCTTCTTTGTCGATGAGGAAAAGAATATCGTCGATTTCATTATCAAATTCGACCCCAACGAAAAGGTTCTGCTCCATCGGCATCTGGCCGCTACCAACACCTTTGTCGTTGAGGGGGAGCATCGGATTTATGAACCCGACGGCCAGCTCCGAGAGGTGCGCCCAGTGGGCCAGTATACTTTCAGTACGGGAGGGGATGCCCATAATGAAGGCGGTGGCCCCAACGGAGGTATTGTGTACTACACCGTGCGCGGTGAGACGGACGCCTTGTTCGATGTCCTCGACAAGGATTTGAAGGTCGTTGCTATGTTGCGCACGTCGGATTTCAAAGCCGCCCTCGACGCGCAAACGCAGGCTTAAGGCTGGTCAAGACAAGGCCGTTACGCGGTATGCCTAAATATGTAATTTATGTCTGCTCGGATTTAGGCTCTAACCACCAACGATCCATATCCAATTCGAGCGCCTCGAATGGGGCGGCTCGTACGATTTCCGCCCCACCATGCGTACTCACTAACACCCAATGTCGTCCCTCTAGCCGGAATACTTCCAGGGTCTGTTGTAGAGGATCGACTAACCATAGGTAACCAACGCCCTTCCGCGCATAGATTGGCACTTTGCGCACCCTATCGACACGGGCAGTAGACGGTGAAACGACTTCACAGACCCAGTCCGGCGCGAGTTCGACATACGCCTCATTTGGGAGCACTGGCATGCGTTCTCGTCGCCAGCCGGCAAGATCAGGGACGAGAACATCTGCACCGAAGTGCAATTCTGGCTCAAAGAGAATCCACCAGCCTCCAAGTCCACCAGGACTACCAATCCGCCGGTCAAAAGGATCGAGGACTCCGCGAAGGACAGAAGTTGCCCGTGCATGAGGGAATGCAGGTCGTGGAGAGGTGAATAGTTCTCCGTCAAGAATCTCGGCAACGAGAATATCAGGAACCTTGAGCAAATCGTCATACGTTGCCCGGCGTTGTGCTGGATTCATGACGGTACACTAACACGAATGACCGGAGAGAAAACAGATGAGAGTTCCAGACAATTACCCGACCGACAATCTGTTTGAATTCCTCTCACGTACCGTGGTATAGCCCTTTTCTATCATGCCCGAGAAGCGCTTTCGCGTTGCCTTTTCATTTGCCGGGGAGAAGCGGGGCTTCTGATTTATACACTATAAACGGAAACCGGAGGTTTTATGAAGAACGTACAAGTGTCCAAAGCCGAGATGCTCAAACGCACCGCACGGTTCACCGAGCTGCGCTCAAGCAGTCAAGCGTTTATTGACAGTAAGATTCCTGGTCACGAGCGCGCGATTTTCAACGTTATTGGCCGTGGGGTTACGGAAGACGCCACCCTCAATCCTGCGATCACCGACGCGCGCGATTTCAACCTGACCTACATTCGCGCTGAGCCGGGCAAGGGTGCGGCTTTGCATGCGCATACCACGGTTGAAGTGTTTGTGGCGCTCTCGGGTGAGTGGGGAATTTATTGGGGCGATGACGGCGAGCAAGAGATCATTCTCAAACAGTGGGACACGGTCTCCGTCCCACCAGGAGTGATGCGCGGCTTTCGTAATGCCGGAAAAGAGTCCGCGCTGCTCATGGCGATCCTCGGTGGGACCGATGCCGGACATGTCAGTTGGACGCCAAAAGTATTGGAACAAGCACGAGCCACCGGCTTAAAGCTGGATGAGCAAGAAAATTTGATACAGTAAAGCTTGGAAATTTAAGAACTTCTCGACTTTACTGAGGAGATAAGGGTTCCGTCCTTACCAAGTCGTCCATCACGCGGGGCGCTAGACGCGGAATGTAGCCTGGATGAAGCGAAGCGTAATCCAGGAACGGCCGGGGAGCAGAGTGGGAATCCCGGATTCCACTCCGCTCCATCCGGGCTACAGGCTTTTTCTGGTCAATGGCGCGGCTCGACAACGAAGTCGGTTAACTTGGCTTCACGCGTCATGTCGTAGAAAGTGGTGTTGCGATACGGAGAATTGACGACAATCCTTCCGCGTTCGTTGCGATAGTAGGTTTCCATGCCAGGATGGGTCCAGACCATGTTGGCGTGCGCTTGGTCTATGCGTTCATTGTATGCGTCGTGTATATCTTGGCGACATTCGACCGCGCCAAGGTCTTGCGTCAACATCTTCTTCAGTACGTCCATGACGTAGCGCATCTGCATTTCGACCACGAAGATCAAACTGCCGCCGTGGCCCGGTTGCAGATTGGGGCCGTACAGGCAGAAGAAGTTCGGAAAATCGGGGATAACGGTGCCGAGATACGCCTTCGCGTTGTCATCCTCCCATACTTCACGAAGGCTCCGCCCCGAGCGTCCCCGCGCCTCAAAGGTCGTCAAGAATCGCAAGACGTCAAACCCGGTGGCCACGATCAACACGTCGGCTTCATACTCTGAGCCATCTTTGGTGATAACCCGATCCGGGCCGATCTCGGCGATGGGGTCGGAGACGAGTTTCACCCGTTCGTTGCGCAGCATGCGGTACCAGCCGTTGTCCATCAGCATGCGTTTGCCAAAAGGCGGGTAGGGGGGCACGACCTGATCCAGCAGCTCGGTTTTGTCGCCGATCTCCGAGACGATGTAATGCGTGAAATAGGCGCGATGGGAGTCGTTGATTTTGTTCAGCGACCGGTCGGCGTACGGCCAGGTCGGGTCTTTCTGCAGGGTCGCGTGGACTCTGTCGCCAAACGTCCACCCGAGGCGTATCCGATACCACGCCCGGTACAGCGGCACTTCTCGGAGCAGAAATCGCAGCGCGTCCGGGATCGGCTTACGGAATTGCTCATTGGGCGCCACCCAATGCGCCGAACGCTGGAAGATGGTGAGCGACTTGACGATGTTCTGAATTTCGGGACCAGTTTGCATAGCGCTGGCGCCATTACCAATCATTGCCACGCGCTTCCCTGTAAGATCGACGTCGGCGGGCCACTCAGCCGTGTGAAAACATGGCCCCTCAAAACGATCGAGTCCTTTGATGTTGGGCAGCTTGATCGGGTTGAAGATCCCGACAGCACTGATGAGGATATTTGTGTTTAGCGTTTCACCTGAACCGTCGGCCCGCTGAACAGCAACCTTCCACTGCTGAGCCTCATTGTCGTAGTTGGCTGATTTGACCTCGGTCTCGAAGCGGATGTGCGGTCGCAGATTGAACTTCTCGGCGACGTGCTCCAGGTAGGCGTGGAGTTCGTCTCGTAGCGCAAAGTACATCGACCAGTCATAAGGGGCGAACGTATACGAGTAGAGGTGGTTCGGGGTGTCGACACCCGCGCCAGGATAGCGGTTGTCCCGCCAGATCCCTCCCAACGTCGCGCTCTTTTCCAGAATGGTGAAGGGGATACCAGCCTGCTGGAGCTTGATCGCCGCGCACAAGCCCGAGACACCGGCGCCGATGATCAGGGCCTGGAATCCCTCGGGAACGGGCAGTTTCTCCGTAACTTCGTTCTGCGCCAAAGGAAGGTCCGCGGCGATGAGCGGGTCGTATTCCGTGGGAACATCTTCCGCCACCGCACAGGCCAACATTTTACAACGCAGTTCCGGTGAGGGCTCAGGAATGGCTACCGGACGGCCTGCTTTCCACGCCAAGATAGCCTCAAGCGTCGCCTTACGAATTTCAGCCTGGATCGCCTCCGGGAGTCCGCCCGTGTCGTTATCGTTCATTCCGCGGGCGCGCTGGGGTCGATACGGCTCCTCCAGCCAACGGAGATCGCCAGTTAACTGCACCAGCACCATTAAGAGTGTTGGGACGTTTGCAATCGCGACGGCTTCGGCGAAGCGTTGCGCTTCCCCATGCCCGTTCGCGTTGTGTTGCTCTTGCATAATCTTCCTCCCTATGTCGCAAATACTGCTGACATGAAATTAGCGGGCACGCTATCGCAGGCGCACCAGGCAGTCAAGAATTAGAGAAATTAGAGAAGAAGCTGAGCCAAGACTGAATGTGGAAGAAATTCTCGTGACTGAGAGTTTGTTTTCTCTTGCTTCCCTCTTTACTTACGCCGCCCATTTAAGTCCTTGATTGGCGTAATCGAGCATCAGGTCGAAGACCTTGTTGCATTTTTCGGTGAAAGTGACACGGTCGTAGCTCTCGGGTAAATGCGTGTTTAACGCCGCTTCCATCGCGGACCGTACGCGCAATTTGCTTTGTCCGTCTTTGAACCAGTCTTGCACCAGCACTTTCGGCGACTCTTCAAGTAAGCGATGGAGAAGCGATTTTGCCGCGAGCCGCACTTTCTGTGTTTCTTCACTTGTCATCTTCTCTTTTTTCAAGAGATCGAACAGTTCTAATTCATCTTCAGTGAGTCCTTCCCGAATGTGGCGCTCTGACTCTTCCTTCAAGTCTTGGGTGAACTTCATCAACTCCCCGAAGTAATTATCAGCTGATGAACTGCCGGCATTGTAGGCGTCGATGATGTTTTGTAACCGCTGCGCGAAGTCGGACCGCGTCGTGTTCTGCTGCAGCATCTGATCGAGCTTGCGTTGGATGAACGCGCGCAAGTCAGCGATCTCAATGTTTTTGTAGGAGGCGCGCTGAAACTCAGCTGTGAGTTTCTCGAAATTGATCGTGCTCAAATCCCACGTCTTGCCTGATTGCGTGATGCGCCATTCGATCTCGGGATCCTGAATGCTTCCAGTTCCATCGACCACAACGCTTTCGTCTAACAGTTGGCTGACCCGGACGCCGACGGCATCGATATCTTTCTGCTCGACAATGGCGTCGACCACGCCGCGCAAATACTGAAAGACCGCCACCGTGCGCACGACCGAACGGCCCAGGATCTCTGGTTTGCACGCTTCATACAATGAGGTGATAGTGTTTTCGTAGACGGCGAAGCCCTTTCGCCATTCGTCTTGGCTCAACAGGACATCGGCGTAGTGGTTGAACTGGCTAACATTCTTGAAGACATCCGTGTTGTTCAGGAGAAGGTCGATAGCAATTTCCTTCTCGCGACAAAACTCTTTTCCTTGGGCAAGGGCGTCTTCGAGCAGCGTGAACAGCGCCTTTTTCTCTTGGACTGGCGGCTGTTGCTGCCCCTCCTGGCCTTGCGCATAATCCCGTAGCGCCTTCCGCATGTTGCGGAACACGTTATAGTAATCAACGATTTCGCCATTCCTCTTCTCAACGCCGTTGATTTTCCATGACGTTACGCGGTTGGCGCGAGCGATGGTCTGCATTAAGGTGTGATCCTTCATCGGCTTGTCGAGATACAGCGTCGAGACGCTAGGCGCGTCGAAACCGGTTAGCCACATCGCGCAGACAAAGACCAGTTGCAATACATGCTCGGGGTCTTTGAAGTTGTATTCTACGTCATGCCCGTGCTCGTCCACGGTGTTCATCCGCTGACGGTGCGGTTTAATGGTGAGCTGCTGTTTGGCGAACTTTTTTTCCTCGTCGGCTTCTTCGCTGACGATCACCGCCATCTCTACTGAACGCATGTAGTCCAAGCGCTGTTGCAGGCGTCTTTTTTCCAGGTCATTCCCGGACCGGGCAATCTGTCCGCGCAGGTTTTTGACCTCTTCTTTCCACAAGCGCTGGACTTTGTCATACATCTTCACAGCGGTGAATTTATCCAACGAGATCACCATGCCTTTGCCGAGGTAGCCGCGACGCGGAAAGTGATACACGATGTCTCTAGCGATCCGCTCCAAGCGGTCATCACGTTTGATCACTTCGACTTCAGCCGCGAATCGGTTCTCCAGTTTTGCTTGTTGTGCGTCGTCGAGATTCTCGTCCTCCAGAATTTCGTAGAACTCTTCACTCAGATTGTCGTTCTGAATAAGCACTTGCGGAACGCGTTTCTCGTAGAACAGCGGTACGGTGGCGCCATCGTCCATGGATTGCTGGAAGTTGTATTCCGAAACGTAATCACCGAACCATTGATTGGTCTTGCGCTCGCGCCCCAGCAACGGCGTGCCGGTAAAAGCGAGATATTGGGCGTTCTTCAACCCGGCGCGCATGTTTTCCGCGAGATCTTTGTATTGCGTGCGGTGCGCCTCGTCCACGATCACGATGATATCGTCACGTGGCGAGAGCAGTGGATAGGTCTTGCCTTTGGGCCAGCGGAATTTGTGAATCAAGGTGAAGACCAGCCGTTTGTTTTGCCCGAGGAACTTGCGCATCTCCTCGCTGTCCTTCGGCTGGGCAGCTTCGGCTTTGCTGACTGTGCCGGTGTGGAGGAAGTTGCGATAAATCTGCCCGTCTAAATCGTCGCGATCCGTCACCACAACAAACGTAAAGTTGCCTGTCTGTTTGCGGAAGATTTTACGGACGTAGAAAATCATCGAGAAACTTTTGCCCGACCCTTGCGTATGCCAGAATACCCCCAGCTTGCCCTGCAATTCCTCGCGCTTGAGAAACGTCTCGTAGGCGTGATTCACGCCGATGAACTGGTGATTCTGGGCAATGATCTTCTGCGTGTCTTTGTAGTAGAGAACGAAGTTCTCAACGTAATCCAACAGCCTTTGCGGGGGGAACAAACCGGCAATCACGCCTTCCAGACTCGTGCCTTTCTCGTGAATCTCTTCGCGGTCAATCTTCTCTTTCTCGTCGTCAGCGCGCAGCCAGTTGAAAAAGTGCTCCCACTCAGCCGTGAGGCTGCCGACCTTGGTCTCGATGGCGTTCGACAGAACGCAAAAGGCGTTGGTGAGAAAGAGCTGAGGAATGTCCTTTTTGTAGGTGGTCAAATTGTCGTCGAACGCGGTCTTGAGCTTGACGTTCGAGTTTTTCAGTTCGATGAAGACGAGGGGGATGCCGTTGACATACAGCAACACGTCGGGACGGCGAAAGCCGCGCTCGCCTTTGATCCATAATTGCGTGACGGCCAGATATCGGTTCTTGTCTGGTTCGTTGAAATCAATCAACCGCACCCGCTCTTGCTGCTTCTGGCCCTTGGCGTTGTCGAACTCCACCGGGATGCCGTCGCGCAGCAGATTGTAAATCTCATGATTGGCGGCGACGAGCGACATGGCCTGACGCCGGTCAAGCAGCTTTTCCAGCGCGTCATCGATGGCTTTGGGCGGAATGGTCGGGTTCAAACGGAGGGCAGCTTCTTTGACCCGATTCACCAGGATAACGTCACGTTTGTTGGCGCGGCCCGAGCCGTCGTGCAAATTCTCCGGGTCTTCCGTGTAGCAGTCGAGCGTGGCGAAACCATGCAACTGTTGCAGCTTTTGCACCAGCGCCCGCTCAATCTGGTCCTCGGAGATGAAGTTTGGCATGGGGATGGATTAGCTGGAGCCCCTATGATGTTCAGCTTTCTACCGCCGTTAATACGCGCCTCGCCGCTTCTGGTACTTCGATAGGGACAAACATGGCGGCGGGATAGAGATAGCCGTCGGGTTCAGATTGGTCCTCGTCAAGCACGCGCACCATAGCGTGGGCTTCCGCCTCGGCGTCAGACAGCGTGCGATAGACTTTGCCCACAATCAAACTCGCAGGGTTGCTCTCGTTGTTGATGCAGATCACAAAATCACTCATCGCAGTATCCTCTTGATTTTGAAATCCTTCCGTCCGATCCCATGCGCCTCAAACCAGTGAATCTCAGCTTTCTCCACTGTCCCATCGGCAAGTTGCACGGTGGCTCTGCCTTTCCGTTTGCGCCAGCGACCTTTGCCGTACATGCGGTCCAGATAGCGTCTGATGTATACCCCTTGGCCTGTGGCGATAGTCTCGATGTCTTGGATCTCGCCGAGAATCTCGAATTCCATCATACATTCTTGTTACTCTGATATCTCTTCAGGTGAGGAATCGATGACCCAGCCAGTGTTCAACGTCGCCCCTCCTGAACAGCGGATTGAGAATTCTCCAAGGAAAACTTTGCCCGGCCAGAGGTGCGTTTGGTAATACGGTTTCGCAACGAGCGTAGTCGTGCGGCCGCGTTGCGCGCCAGTGCTAAACTAGCCTGACCCTCGGGAATTAAGCGCGCCACCGGCTTTTCATGCCTAGTAATAATGATCTCCTCCCCGCGCTCCACTCGCTCCAGCAGTTGTCCAAAGTGAGCTTTCGCTTCAAAGGCAGTGACACTTGCCATACTTTCTCCACAGCAATCGAATCTACTGATTGCTGGCGAACTTAGCATGTCGGGGTTTTCCCCGACAATTGCAGTAAAATCGATTATCGCTTCTTTGCGCAGTTTTTCTCAAGAGGTTTACTCAACTGTCCCCAGTTTCCTCCCCCATGCTGGGCGGGAACTGGATGTCGAAGTTTTCGACCGAGAGTTTGCCGGAGATGAGGCGGGGGAGAAGAAGGTCACGAGACCTCATCAAAAGGTCTGTCTGGCAGGAGAGCAGATGAATCTGCGAAAAGTGCGGTCTCACAATCTCGGAAAACTTCTGTCGAATCTCAGAAGGTGGTGTCTTTACTAGGAAAAAGGAAAAGCATTCTTCTTGAACCCGCTGCCGCCCAGAAGCACCGGTCATGCTTAACTCTGCATGCTTCCTAAAATCTGAAGAGCAGGTCAGAAAGTAAATGTGTTCTGGGCCGATTATTCTCTTGCGCATCACGATAAATTCAGTCGATCCGAATCCAACTTGACCATCTGCTAACGTCATCACGAAACCGCGCTTGCCGTTCTCAACCGATGGTGTGATGCGAGGAAAGAGAACGTCATGATTCCTAAATTTTGAACCTGATCCGCCCTTCCGAGATTCCTTCGGAGTGAAGTACATCGAACTCACAGACAAGTCTTCCATCCCGACGAACGGGATTTCCTCAGACCTATCAACCCACTCCGAAGGATTGATGTTTACGATTTCCGAAAATGGCCGAACCTCCCATCCCTCCGGCACCCCCTTCACAACCTTCACCTTTTCATGCCCCGGGAAGCGGAGGCGAACGAACCATTCGCGATAGATTTCCTCAGCCATTGTTTCCAGCAGCGCGATGCGCCGTTTGTTGTTTTCAATCAGTTCGTCGTAGGCAGAGAGAATTGCGGCGATCTTTCGTTGTGTGGTAACCGGCGGCACATAAATTTTAAATTTCGGAAATTTTAACAGCGGAATGCGATCGACAGTTGAGCCAGAAATCAGATAATTGTTGACTTCAGCCCGCCAAGCACTGCTTAGAAAATAGTAAAGCAGAAATTTGTGAGAAACTTTATTTTCGTTTGGACGAATCAGGGCTAGTCTTCTTCCTAGACAGCCGCGGAATCCACGTGGGATAATTGCGTACCTATTTAACGTTGCCTCGTAACTAAAAACGATATCCTTTGCTTTCGGTAAAACTCGCCTCGTCCAGCGAGGAAATTCTTCATGAGAAATTTTTTTCGTCTGAGATAAGTCAAGCAACCCAGACTCTGTAAGGTTTTCTATGCCCAAAAAAATTGGCCCTTCATCACAGGGTCTGGGTGTCGCATGTGGACCATCAAAAAGCCCATCATAGACCTCAAAGATATTTTTCATTTGCCAAGTCTTCATAATTACTCAGTCAACTGTCTGACATTTTTGGCAATGACTTCTTCTAATGTTTTTGCTTGCTGATTAAGCGCTCCTAGTTCCTCATTGAGTATTATGATCTCCTCAACAAACCCCTCCTCCGTCTTCCCGTCCTCCTCAATCACCACGCCGACGTAGCGACCGGGATTGAGCGAATACTCCTGCTCCTGCACTTCCGCAGGACTAGCGAGCTTACACAGGCCGGTTACGTCTTCGTATTCCGCCTTGGGGAAGCGCTCCTGCAACCAGTGGATGTGCTGGTAGAAGCTTTCGGCGTTTTTCACTTCCTTGTGCAACGCTTCTAGCGCGGTCTTCAGCGCCCGGGTCTTGCGGTCGGGCGCGGTGCGCTTGCCATTGGTCTGCGCTTTCTCGGCTTCTTGCTTCTCGTGCTGGCGCACGGTTTTGTCCAACTGCTTCAAGCCTTCATGTAACGCGGCGAAGAAAGGATCGAAGGCTTCACGCAACTGCTGCTGGGCTTTGTTCTTCTGGTCCACCGCTGTTTCGCCGGCGTGCTTCTCGCGGTACTGCGCGTAGCGGGTCTGTAATTTGTCGAGGTCGGCCCATTGCTTTACGAGTTCGCCGACAGCCTGTTTTCCGGCGGCGTCGTCCAGCACTCCCAGTAGTTGCGTGGAGACTGGTTCAACGCGAATCTTGTTTTCGCTGAGCCGTTCCATGCCCGCCGCGAAGTAGCGGTCAATCAGTTGCACGAACTTTTCCCGGCGGCCTTTATGCAGCTGGCTGATAATGGCGATGTTCTGAATCTGCTCGTCGGAAAATTCACGGTGGGCGCGGTCAATCTGGGTAAAGATGTTGCGGGCGTCAATGAAAAGGATGCGATCGTCGGTCTTGGCCTTGTCGAAGAACCACAGCGTGGCCGGGAGCGTGACGGTGTAGAACATGTTCGAGGGCAGCGTCAGCATCGCGTAGATAAGCTTCTGCTCGATCAAGGTTTGGCGGATGTCGGCCTCGGAATGGCGGGCGTCAGAGGCGGAATTAGCCATGACCAACGCAGCGCGGCCCCGCGGTTTCATCGACGTGGCGAAGAGATTAATCCACAGGTAATTGGCGTTGGGAACGGTTTCCTTACCCTGGTCCGATTTCTTGACCTTGGATTTGTTGCGCGGGATGCCGTAGGTGGTGAAGCGTTTGTCCTTCTCCACGCTGCTGAGGCTCACTTCGTCCACGTTGAACGGCGGATTGGCGAGCACGTAATCGAACGCGCCGAAACTGTCGAACGGATCTTCATAATAGGTGTTGGCCTGTTTCACTTCACCGCGCAGCCCATTCACCGCCAGGTTCATCTTGGCGAGATTGACGGTCTCACGCGTCTTTTCCTGTCCGTACACGTACACATCACTGTCAGCCGCCTGCAGTTCCTTGCGATGCTCGGCGATGAACTTTCCCGATTGCACAAACATACCGCCCGAACCGCAGGCTGGATCGAACACCTTGTCGCCGTGCGGTTCGATAATCTCAACCATAAGACGAACGACCGAGGGCGGGGTGAAGAATTCGCCGCCTTTTTGTCCTTCACTTTTGGCGAACTCATTGAGGAAGTATTCGTAAATCTGTCCGAACAGGTCGCCCGTGGTGTCGACGGGGATGTTGGCGAAGTTTTTGAGCAACTGCTTCGGGATTGTTCTGTCGGTGCGGATGAGGCGGGCGTACTCGTCTTTGGGCAGCACGCCTTCGAGTTCGGGCTTGTATTCTTCGATGGCTTTCATTGCCTCTTTGAGCGCCTTGGCAATGTCCTTTTCTTCCGGGAGGGTGAGTAGGTGATGGTAGCGCGCATGATCAGGTAGGTAGAATCCGCATTTCTCAATGGCGATTGCAGAAATGGGCTTCTCGCGGCGCGTGCCTTTGAGTTGTTGGTATTCCGTAAGTATCTCGGCTTCGTAACGACGATAATTGTTATCAGCAAACTTGAGGAAAATGAGACCGAGCACCGGTGTGGAATACTCGCTCGATTTGAGATCAGAGTTGGCGCGCAGGTTATCCGCCGCGCTCCACAGGTCGGCTTCGAGTTGTTTGAGTTGGTCTTTCGTCATACGGCGTTTCGCAGCAAAAAACGAGTCTATGGACTGAGCGCGGCGCGCAGCGCGGCATAGGACGGGAATCCCAAGGTCGCCTCGATTTCTTCCTGCCAACGTCGGTCCAATTCCGCGATAATCTCTTGTGGTAATTCCCGCGCATGATCGCCCACGTTTCCGGTCCTGACTTTGGAAGAGTCTCCGCCTGGCGGAATCCCACATACCTCGTCACGAGCCTCGCGGATCAGGTGATCATCAAATTGGCGTTGGTGGATGCGCATGAATTCGATCGAGGATTGACGCACGACGATGTCTAACAGTTCGTCATCTAATGCGCAGCCAATGAACGCCGCGATGCGTTGGACCGTGAGCGGCAGATCGCGCTTCATGTCTTCATAGCAGAGAAACAAGACAGACGGATCGTGGCGTTGCGGCCACCAGGACCGGATATGCGCCCAATAGGGGTTCGCTCGCTTGGCGTTGAGAAATTGTTCGCGGGCAAAGACGGGCAGAGAGACGGACCCGGTCTCGAACCACCATCCTTCCATGAAATAATACATGGAAACCACCACATCTTTGGGATCGCGGATGACATAAATGTACCGCGCCCCTTTCGGGACTAGGTCCCAGCTCAGATGGCTCTTGAATGCGCGCGGCTGTGCTACCTGCGGTTGTTCGACATCGATGCCCAGGTCATACGCCATTTCGAGCCACGGGACCACGGCGGTGATCTCGTCAAACTCCATACTCCCACGTGTCCGTAACCCATGGACGATTTGCTGTACCCAAGTGGTGCCAGACTTAGCGTACGGAGTAATAATGACATCCGTAGGGTGGGGCTGGAAAGCAAGCGCTCGCCGCAGTCCCTCTTCCGTCAACATGCGCTTTTGGCGTTCGCGTAGTTCGGCAATCGTGGTTGGACGCACACGGTTCACTGGCATGAAGAACGCTCCTTTGTGGGTTCCTTCCCCCTTGATGGGGAAGGTCTGGATGAAGAGATGCACGGCATTGTTTCTGCCGGTCGCCCTCTCCTCCTGTCCCTTTTTCGTAAGGGGAGAGGGGACCTCTAGCCGTATGCTGGTCGGCAAAGACACCTCGGGCAAGTGAGGCCTGTTCTAGTGTCGTTTGCAAAAAACCTGGTTATTGCAACTGAAACCCTTCATAGCCGTTGGCAGCTACCTCCGCACACTTGTTCCGATAGGCTGGGGCAGTGTTCGCGTAGAGGAGAATCGCGCGTTTCTTCCCAGGGATATTCGCTCCCATAAACCAGGAGTTAGCATCGCTCAAAAGCGTATGCGTACCCAACTCGTTAGCGTGCTCCACCCAGGCTTCTTCCGCCTCTGGGGTGGGGGCAATGCGCTGGAAGCCCTTCTCGCGTATGTGGCGAATGCAATCGGTAATCCATTCCACGATCGTCTCGGCGCAGACGGTGTAGTTGCAGAACGCGGCGTTCGTAGCGATGAAGAAATTCGGGAACCCGGCGGTTTGCAGCCCTAGGTACGTGCTGAGCCCATTCTTGGCCCACTTGTCTTTGAGCGTCTGCCCATCTTCGCCGCGAATATCCATCGAGGTCAACGCCCCGGTGATGGCGTCAAACCCTGTAGCATAGATGATGACGTCAAATTCGTACTCCTTCTCACTCGTCTTGATACCTTTCGGCGTGATGGCTTCGATCGGAGTTGCTTTGCTATCAACTAGCAGGACGTTGTCCCGATTGTACGCCTCGTAATACTCAGTCTCCAAAGGGATACGCTTGGAGCCGAAGGGGTGGTCCTTAGGGCAAAGTTTTTCCGCCACCACCGGGTCCTTGACGCGTGCGCGGATCTTGTTGCGCACGAACTCGGCGAAGTCCTCGTTGGCCTCTCTATTGGTCATAATGTCGTGGAAATTAGCCAACCATTTCGTGAACCCGGGCTGCGCCCACAACTCTTCGTACCGCGCCAGCCGCTCTTCTTTGGGGACGTCGAAAGTATTCCGCGGGTCGAAGTCGTGCATGAAGCCCGCAGGAGTTTCGCGAATGCGTTTGTGAATTTCGTCGTAGTTGGCCTTCCACTGGTTCTGAATCTCTGGAGACACCAGCCCATTGCGCAACGGCGCACAGTAATTGGCCGTGCGTTGGAACACTGTGAGATGCCCCACTTCCTTGGCGATGATCGGAATGAGCTGCACCGCCGTGGCGCCGGTGCCGATGACCGCCACCCGCTTACCCGTGAAGTCTATTTTTTCCTTCGGCCAGCGCGAGG
>JBFWZL010000024.1:0-22035 GCA_050185455.1 Binatia bacterium
AAATCTCCCTTGGGTATCAGTATCGCGGAATAGAGCGGGCGTTGGTAGGCGGACCAACCAAACGAACGATTCACTACCTGGAGACGCTCGCAGGCGACACCTCTGTCGGGCATGCTATGGCTTACTGTCAGGCGCTAGAAGCCTTCACGGATAGCCCTGCTCCAGTCCGCGCGCAGGCATTACGGGGAATTGCGTTAGAGTTAGAACGCTTGGCAAATCATACCGGCGACCTCGGCGCACTGGCGGGAGATGTTGGGTATTTACCAACGGCCTCGTACTGTGGACGCATTCGCGGCGACTTCCTCAATCTCACGGCGCTTCTCTGTGGCAGCCGCTTCGGTCGCGGCTTGATTCGACCTGGTGGAGTCGGATTCGATGTAGACAGCGAGCGCGTCAACCAATTGCTCGCTCGTTTGGGCAACGCGCTCGAGGATGTCACGAACGCCGTGAATCTGCTCTGGGATACGCCGTCCGTCCTCGCACGATTTGAAGATGCTGGAGCCGTGACGCGCTCAGAATGTGAAGCATTAGGGTTAGTCGGGCCCGCCGCGCGCGCCTGCGGCGTGGAACGTGATGTACGCCAGGAGTTTCCCACAGGGATCTTTCGCTTCGCCCATATTCCAATATCTACGTGTCACACAGGCGATGTCTTCGCCCGAGCCTTGGTGCGATGGTTGGAAATTCAGCGCTCCGTCGCTTTTGTCGGCGAGCAACTTTCCACGCTCCCTGATGGTCCGTGCCGCGCCGCAGTTGCCCCATTAACGCCGGACCAACTTGTCGTCTCCTTAGTTGAAGGTTGGCGCGGGGAGATCTGTCACGTCGCCATGACGGATGAACAGGGGCGTTTCGCTTTCTACAAAATAGTTGATCCTTCGTTTCACAATTGGATGGGTCTGGCTTTAGCGCTGCGTAATCAGCAGATCTCGGACTTTCCTCTCTGTAACAAAAGCTTCAATCTTTCGTATTGCGGACACGATTTATAAGGCGGTGCTATGCTCGGCATTCTACGCGCACGATTACATCAGGGACAGCGCACGCTACGGTTTCCAGACCAGGCCCCGGTTCTTTCGGACCGGTTTCGTGGCTGTCCCGAACTTGATCCCCAACAATGTGCGCCGGACTGTCGGGCCTGTCTTGCAGCGTGCCCGACCGATGCGATCACACGAGAAAAAGACGCTCTTCACCTCGATCTTGGACGTTGTCTGTTCTGTACAGAGTGCGTTCAGGTGTGCCCAACAGGAGCGATTCGCTTCACTCAGGACTATCGACTCGCGGCGCGGGCGCGTGAGGACCTCCTCCTCAAGGATGAGCCAATGCGGCTGGCGCAAGCGCTAGGCGACAAAACCCGACGCCTGTTCGGTCGCTCCCTCAAACTACGACAAGTCAGCGCCGGCGGCTGCAACGCGTGCGAGGCGGATGTTAATGTGTTGAACACGGTGGTGTTCGATCTCGGACGTTTCGGCATTCAGTTTGTTGCTTCTCCTCGTCACGCCGATGGACTGCTTATTACCGGACCTGTGACTGAGAATATGCGGCTCGCCCTGCAGAAGACCTATGATGCGGTTCCCGCGCCGAAGATCGTTATTGCGGTTGGCGCCTGCGCTATTTCCGGCGGTCCGTTTCTCGATCACCCCGAAGTCCACAACGGAGCAAACGCGGTGGCTCCGGTCGATCTGTACGTGCCCGGGTGCCCACCACATCCAGTGACGATTCTCGATGGGCTGTTACGATTATTGGGCCGCCTTAATGAACAACGGCGCTAGCCGCAACGCAATAGACAGATGAGCAACAGGACAACATTTCACCCACCGCCAGACCAACAGCTCCTTCCTGAAGACGGGGAACGCCACGTCGTAGCGCTGCCGATACTCGACAGCGCCGTAGTAATCCATTCGACGCTGATGTGTGAAGTGTTGGATTTGGTGGCGCGTATCGCACCGTCTGACGCCAGCATCTTGCTCACTGGGGAAAGCGGCGTGGGGAAGGAAGTCGTTGCGCGAGCGATCCATCAGTTGAGCCCGCGTAACGGCCACGAATTCGTGGCCATCAACTGCGCCACCCTTTCCGACGACACGTTGGCAAACGAACTCTTCGGCCACGAGAAAGGAGCGTTCACGAGCGCTGATGAGCGCAAGAGCGGCGTGGTTGAGATTGCTCACGGCGGCACGCTCTTCTTGGACGAAGTGAACGAGATGGGATTGGCCTGTCAGGCCAAAGTGCTGCGGGCGCTGGAGCGGCGAGAGTTTCGTCGGCTGGGTGGAACGCGCAAGATCAAGGTGGATGTCCGTTTAGTGGCAGCGGCGAATGTGGACTTGGAGGCCGCAGTAAGGGCGCATCAATTTCGTGAAGATCTATTCTATCGTCTCAATGTAGTCAGGGTTCACATTCCGCCGTTGCGCGAACGCCGGGAGGCGATTGCCCCGATGGCGCGGCAGTTTCTTCGTGAGTTCTGCGAAAAATATGGCAAACGGAGCCGTATATTCACTGACGATGCTCTGGCGCGGCTGACCCACTACGCCTGGCCGGGCAATGTGCGGGAGTTGCGCAACGTGGTCGAAAGCCTGGTGCTGATGACCAAAGGAGAGCGGATCAGTGGGCGCGACCTGCCTGCCAACATTCGCACAACACCGACGCAGGCCGAAATCCGTCTGCCAATCGGGATAACGCTACAAGAAGCGGAAAAAGAAATTCTCCGCTGTTGCCTGGAAGTGTTTCCCACCAAAAAAGAAGTCGCCCGAGTGCTGGGCATTGGTCTGCGCACGCTGCATGCAAAGATCAGAGCCTACGACCTCCCCGCCCGTCGCCAACGCGCGTCGGTGTCACACAGTGCAACAATAGCAGTCTAAACAGCCATTTCCTTTAGAAGTCGCGCTATATTCGCACTTCCGTCAGGCGCTGAAGTACGCTGAGTGCGGAATCTGCCTGTTGTGACGTATCTGGTGAGTCGCACACACGCACTGGTAGAAAAAATTTCTGAGACGATGCGCACTTACCACACTCACAGCGTCCGGCACGACTCATGCTCTACACTATATTCACGATGGTTACGCGAGTAACGTTGGATCTTATTCTCCTGATCATTCCTCAACCGGAGATCACAACCCGATCGATGGTCGCGCTGTGCGCGATAGGAAATCAAATAGCATTGGCGCTCACGTTCGGCGACGCTGCCCAATGGCCGGGCGCTGGAACTTCGTGCTGTCTGATCATGGATTGTCCTATCCTCACCACTCCTGATCTTACGTTGCTCCGTGCCCACCATTTAGGAATGCAGAAGGCGCCACTGCTGGGTAACACAACTACGCTTCCCTTGGTGATGTTACGCCGCGTCGTGAAAGAACATACGGACGCTACGACTTTTCTCGTTGTATCGCCAACTGCATGCCGCCAAAGAGTCACGCTTTTGATCTCCCCAAAGGAACATTCGTGAACACTTCGTATCGTTCAACAGGCGTCGATCCCCCCGCGCCATCAGGACTCGCCTCGCGGGAGTCACGCCAGCTTACGGCGCAGCAGCCGGATCATATAGTTTGGATTGATCTTTCAGACGCCGTCCGTTTGACGCTCGACGCCGCCCGCGAACGCTATGATCTACCGCTAGAGGTGATGACCTACTTCCTGCTACGCTACCAATCGGCCAAGCTCATCCATGCGGGTTCGGCGCTGTTTTTAGTGACCTTCCTGGCCGCGCCATCGCTCCGTCATCTGTTTACCACGCGCGCACTAAAGATCTGCGTGACGCCGACGCGGATCGTAACCCTCTGCGAATCCTCTGGCCGAACTCCCCTCGAACTCAGGCGCTCACTTCCTCTTTTGTCAGGTCTCGATACAGGGGGAGCGGGACGGTTTTTATGCAGCCTGCTTGCTGTCGTGGTCGAGTCGTACGCAGGCATTGTAAAAACGGTTCAGGAACAATGCCTGGAGAGTACGCCACGAGTAGAGCAACAGCAGTGGCGGAAGCGAGTCGAGAAGCTCATCCGTTGTTTGCGCGACACGCAAGGTTTTTTACGCAAGGTGGCGCACGAAGGGAAGAAACTGTTTGCGGATGAGGAGGGGCAACGTCTCCAGCAGCTAGAGGAACAGATTGGGGCGCTGGCGCGAGCCACCTGGGAGACGCTACAGCCGCAACGGCAAGAGAACGGTGCCTTGGTCGTAACGCGATCTGTAAAAAAGGGGACCAATCCATGAAATACTGGGCGCGGAAGGTTGAGCAATTAGCAATCCACTGTTCAGAGTGTCAGCGCATTGCGCAACGGGTCCTCCATGGCGAGCCTCTCCTGTATGGACAGAAAAATCATCTTGAGCACGATGTGCGCGCCGCCCTGGACGAGTTCAACCGAAGACTCCGCGACGGCATAGAAGCGGATTATGCGCGACGTGGGAACAAACCCGAACGAGCGGTAACCGAGGAGAAAGGACATGGATCCAGAGAGTAGTCACGGTGAGCGGCTGACCAGGCGCCTCCGGCTCTCGCTGCCCAACGTTTCAGGCGCCCTGAGCGCAGTAACGGCGGCGGTGAGTGAAGCGGGCGGCATCGTCCACGCTATCCAGAGCGGACAGGAAAATTCAAAGCGGCGTGTAGTGGAACTCGACCTTCTCATGATCAGTCAGGAACAGTTTGCGGCGATCAGGAACGCGATACAGCAGATTGATGGTGTCTTAATAGAGGGAGAGCCTGACCTCGCCCTGGACGCCCATCGTGGCGGTGTCATTACGGTCCAGGCCAAGGCGCCCTTTCGTAGTGAGCAGGATTTCGCCGCCGTCTACGCGCCGGGTGCGGCGCGAGTGGCGCAGGCGATCGCTCGTACACCTACGCTTGTGCATTCCCATACGGCAGTCCCTCGCCTGGTGGCTTTGATCACTAATGGCACTGCTGTCCTGGGGCTAGGAAACATTGGTCCACGAGCGGCGATGCCCGTGCTCGAAAGTAAGGCGGTGCTTCTCGACACCTGCGTGATGATCTCCGGGGTTCCGATCCTGCTTGACACCGCAGACCCGCAAAAAATTATAGAGACGCTGCTGTGCATCGCCCCCACGTTTGCCGCGATCTGCCTGGAAGGGATCGCGGCACCCGTGTGTTTTGCCGTGGAAGATTCCTTGCTTGAGGCCATGCAAACGCCTGTCTGGCATGACGATCAGCATGGGGTTGCCGTCGTGGTGCTGGCGGCTCTCCTCACGCTCGCCCGCCGCTTCCAACGGTCGCTCAACACTCTCCGTATCGGACTTGTAGGCCTTGGCCCTTCTGGGATCGGCATCGTCAAGCTCCTGCGTCACTGTGGAGTTGAGGGGGTGCTCGGCGCGGATGATCAGGCAGAGGCGCGTGTCCATCACCTCCTCTACGGCGGCCAACCAGCCGCCGTAGAGGAGGTGATGGAGGCGGCGGAGGTGGTCATCGCGACCGGTGGGGCTCCTGGCTCCATCCCGCCAGAGTTGGTGCGGAGAGGGCAAATCATCTTTGCCCTCTCTGAGCCAGCGCCCGAGATTACTCCGGACGTGGCGCTTGCCGCCGGTGCGCGATGCGCGGTAGACGGGCGGACGCTTACCAGCGCCCTGGCGTTCCCGGGACTGTTGCGCGGAGCCCTTGACGCTCGGCTTTCTCGGTTTACTGACTCCATGAAGCTTGCGGCTGCAGCGGCCATTGCCCGCCGCACGAAAGCGCCCGCCCTCGTCCCTGCTGTGTTGGACCCGGTGTTGCATTTGCGGGTGGCGCAAGCGGTACAGGATGTAGCCCGACGGGAGGAAGCGCTTGTGGAAAGCACTTGTTCAGCGCCGCCAGAAAAGGAACTGTCGTATGTCACGCGATAACGCGCAGCTGGAAACCTTACCGAAGTGATGGCGTCCCTCATACCGGAGATACGTGATCGATTGCAGTGGAAGAAATACTCATAGAAACCCCCCGAAAAGAGAGAGAGTATGGAACAGGAACTCACCGTGATTTTGACGGAAACCGAGAAACAGACGGCACTGATTGGCCGATGCTTCTGCCGTCTACAGTTTGCCGAAGTAGATCTTGCCAGGGCGGTGTTTCGTGAGGCGGATCTTGAGGGCGCGAGATTCGTACAGACAGATTTGCACGGCGCGGATTTTTGTCACGCCAATCTGCGCGCGGCGGAATTCTTTCTGTGCGATCTGTATGGCGCGGACTTTACCGAGGCGTGTTTGGAGCAGGCGACGTTCCGCCGCTCACTTGGGTTGTCGTCCGCTCTCCGTACCTACATCCGCTCGCGCGGCGGCAGGGTGGCGTAGAACGCGTCGAAAAGGAGTTGGCATGCGGAAAGAAGAGAAACTGAGTATCCGTCTGCGGAAAGGGACACCTACCATTATGACCCTGTCACAGGCGCGACACACTGCGACTAATGATGACAACGAAGGCCAGCCCCTTGCACTGCTGCAACAGGGACAAGACAATGTCCACCGCTTGTCGCAACATGCCTGTCTGTTGGAGCGACGGTTGCGGGGCGGCGGAGAGCCGACCGATCTGCTGCTGCTCGTGCAAGACATCAAGTTTGCGATTGAAGAACTTCACACGCTCCTCCAAGCCGCGGCCCAAGCGGTCGCGCCAGCACGGACGAGCGCCGTGCGCACGACAGAGGGGCGAGAGCGCCGTGCTCCCGCTCGGCGACAGCGCGTCGAACTCGAACCATTGCTCGCTCACTGTGCTGCAGCAGCGCGGCAGCGACTGCACGGGAATGGCGCCTCAGTGCGATGCCATATTCCCCCAGACCTTCCAGTAGTGACTACCGATCCGGAGACGGTGACGCACATCTTTTCGTTGCTGTTCGAACACGCACTCAGGGGGAATGGGAGAGAGGAGCGGGAAGTGCGCGTACAGTGGACGAAGGAGACCTTAGTCGTCGAGATCGACGACGCTGGACGAGGGATCGCCCAAGAGACCTACACGAGATTGCGACAGTTGGTTGAGCAAGTGGACGGAACGCTCAGAGTTTCCCACGAACTCGGACAACGGTCGCGTGTGGAACTCACCTTCCCGCCAGCCGCCACAAGCGGCAGTGCAGCGTGTCAGGTAGTGTCCTTCCATCCTCAGGGACACGAACGCTGAGCAAGGGAGTGGATCTTGGGGGAGTGCTGCTGTTTGCGGCGGAGACGGAGAACAACTGTGGGACGAAAGGAACATGATATGCAACCGCAAAGGAAACTCAAAAACGTCGTGGTTGGCGCTCTTTTTGGAGTAACTGTGCTTGCGGGGTGTGCAGCCAAGCAAGCCGAATCGCCGACAGGATACGAAGCGGCCGCCAGACAAGCAGCGAGCGCCGCGAGTAGGGCGGATCAGGCGGCGCAACGGGCTGAGACAGCGGCCGCCAAAGCGGAAGCCGCCGGGCAACGCGCCGAGCAAGCGGCTCAGCGGGTTGAGGCCGCGGCCCTTAAACTGGAGGAACGCTTCACGAAACGGATGCGAAAATAGGAACACGACACGGCATGTAATCATGATGTGGTTTGACCTACTCCTCAAGTATTGGTCGCGCCTTTCGGTGGAGGCGCAGGAGAAAGTACGTGAGTATTACCACCTGGGCGTCATGGCGCAACAACTCGGGGGACAATTTCTGCCGGAGCGAGTGCGGCAGCTTGAAAATGAACTACAGGTTGAAGCTCGCAAGTTGGGATGGAAGGAGTAAGCCGCCGCCAATATCGTTTTTAATTGTCATTGTTGTACATGGAGAGGAAAGTCATGAACAGTGCGCCAGCTTCCTTGTCTGACGTCAAACCTGTGGCCATGTGGATAGATCAAGGGACGGTGGTGACCCAAGAATTTATCTCTCGTGATGGCGTTATTCTTTCGGGTTACCGCAGCCTTCCGGAAACTGATGGATTTCCCGCCTGGGAGCGGCGGGGAAACATCGTTGAAGGGTTTCAAGAAATCTCCCGACGCTGGTTTCCAACTGAGGACGCGGCCCGCGCCTGGACGCTCGCTCGGGTCAGTGGAGAACATCTCACCGCGCCCAGCTCTCACCTGGCGAGTGGCGGGGCACCGGAGAAAACGGGGGCAACATGAAAGAAGCCCACGAGGAATGGCTCGATATGCTTATGGCGCACTGGAGTGAACTTTCCGGAACCGTGCGTCTACGACTAAACGCGTATCTTATCCTCTCCGAAACCACCCAGCGACATGGCCTTCATTCTGGGCCGGCTGAGATTCAGTCTTTAGAAGATGCTCTCAAGAACGCGGCGCACGGATACGGTTGGAAAGAGAAGGCCGTGCGAGGAAGCCAGCTTTTGCTCAGGTGTAAAGATCACAGGGGGGTGTAATGCTCGTGTTTCAAGCAATGCTCAGCGCCGGCAGCGGCGATCAGCGTACCGTCTGGCGCCTCTCCGGCGATGTGACCCCTTATAATCTGGAAGCGCTGTACGCTTATGCTCTGGAACGAGCAACCGGCAAGTCTACCTCTTCTCGTCTCCGGGAAGTGAAGGTGACGCTGACCGGGACGCAGAAAGAGAGCGTACTGCCCGAGATCAGTCGGCGATTACAACGGCTCGAAGACCAAGGGGTGAAAGTGACCGTCACGTAGTAGATGAGGAAGGAGGAAGAGACAAATGTTGCTATCGACACTATGGTTCTTCGGCGCCGGTGTCGCCACTGGGTTTGGAGTCTGGTGGTTGAGTATGGATCGGCGGCGCGGGAAGGAGGTGCGAGAACTCGTGCGTATGCACCATCTGCAAGTCGACGCCGTGCACGAAGCGTCCGTCAGGGCGCTCCGCTACGGATTCGTTGACGATTTCACGTTTCTCGTGGAGCAAGCGCATCGCCAAAAGGACAACGCTCCGGCGACGGTCTTGCCGACAGCATGGCGGGAGGAACCGCAGGGAGACGTTTCAAGCGAGAAAGGCGGACAGGAGGCGCCGTTAGTCGAATCTCAGCTAGTGACGGAAAGGAGTTGATTGATGACGGAAACATTATCCCGTCTGCTAGCGCTGCAAGCGTGTGACCGACGTCTCCGGCAGGCGGCTCTCACATTAGAGACCCTCCAGCGGAGTCTGGCTGCTCTTCAAGAGGAAGCCGCCAGCAAAGCGCACGACCTGCAGGCGCGCCGAGACGCCATCAGCGAAGCCGAGCAGAGGCGCCAGGCGCTCGTCGAACAGCTTGACCAGATTAAAGAGCAACTACGAGACAAGAAGTACGCGTTACATCGGTGTCGCCCAGACCCCGCGGCTGACGCCGCACAGCGAGAGGTCACGCTCTTGGAGACGCGCAAAGCCGTCCTAGAAGAAGAACTCGCTTCCGTAGGGGCACAACGTTCGCAGAATATCGAGGCGCTCCGTCGGACTGAAGAGCTTGTCCCTGCGCAGAACGAAGAACGGCAACGCGCCGTATCCGCGCTTCTCGGCCACATCACCGCCACGGAAGAGGCAGTGAGGATCATACAGGACGAGCGTGCTGTGCTAGCTGAGGGGATCTCACCATTTCTGTTGCACGAATACGAGCGAATTTTCTCGCACCGCGGGGGAGTGGCGGTCGTCACGGTGGAACATGAAACGTGTCAGGGGTGCCACCTGCACGTGCCGACGCATATCTGTCTGGAACTCCAGCGTCACCCCAGGATGACCCTCTGCCCGAATTGTCAGCGTATCTTGTTTGTGCCGAAGGAGACACCAGTTGCACCTTCAGCTTTCCACCCCTCTTTCGCCAATGAACATCAACCCAGCCGCCGACCACGGCGTACGAAGGCGGTGGCGCGCGCTAGCAAGACGCCGCGGACAGCAAAGGCTTCACAAACAACCACAACCGCGGTTCGGATGTGAGTGCATCATTATGAGAGGGGAATACTATACGCAACTGCGGAATATTGTCGGGCGCATTCTCTATGGCTCGCCTAAACCGCTACCAGCGCAATTTACTGGCAAACGGCAATTGTTAGAGGCGCTGTTGCTTGATGCGGTGCGGACGTTTTATCTGTACCTGCACGCGCGAAAGCCTGGTGAGCAACAACGATTTGCGGAGGTGGAGGAGTGGATTACCTCGGAGGACACGGAGTACGTGTTTTCGTTTGTTAATGTGTGCACGCTGCTGGGCCTCGACGCGGATGCCGTACGCACACATTTGCTGACCTGGAAGGCGGCTCAATCTCAAACGCCTGTCCGAACGTCACTAGCGTCCAAATCCCAGTTTCGGATCGTGCAACGATGAAAAAGACTCGTGTCCTCTTAGTTGACGATGAGCCACTCGTGAGAACCACCGTGAGGCTCGCTTTGGAGAGCCTTGGCTATACAATCGTCGGTATCGCCATGGACCGGAGCGAAACCTTGAGCTTCCTTACCGAGTTCTCTTTGGACTTGGTCGTGATTAGCCCTAGCGTTCTGGAGAAGACTGGCATGGGATTGGTTCGTGAGGTGTTGGCCAAGCAGCAAACGTCAGTGCTAGTGATTCCAGGTCACCCCACAGATCTGTTTGCACGGTCGCTGTCGCTGTTACGGCCTGCGGATCTGAGTCGTCTGGTCGCGGTGATCCGCGTCGTGCAGACATTGTTCGGCCGTCGACATTTTGTGCTGAATTAAACAAACCCGCCATGGATGTAAGCGAGAGAGCAGCATGATGGAGAACTTGATACCGATACGGCCCGAAGTGGTCCTGATTGTAGAGGATGATCCTGGGAGTCTGCTCGCACTTGCGGTGTGCCTGGAATTGGAGGGATATGCCACACTCCAAGCTCTTACCGGCGAGGCCGCGCTCGCTCACTATGATGAACGCCATGGGCAGATTGATTTTATGATTACGGATTATCATTTGCCCGACTGCAACGGAATGGAGTTGATCGCGGAGTTGCGTTGGCAGGGCAGCGCCGCGCCGATGTTGATCGTAAGCGCTGGCATCCTCGATGAGACGGTGCTCCTGCAATAAGGCGCAAGCACCGTCATGGCCAAGCCGCTCGACCTGAACGCACTCGCCGCTTGGCTCAAAGAACAACGGAATGGAGGCGGTTCCGGTGCGTGAGTCTAACCGGCGTCTAGGTAGAATGAAAGAAGCATATGAAAAAAATAGAAGCGATAGTCAGGGTAGCTACCCTGGAGACGGTAATCGAGGCGCTCGTTCGCAGAGGGGTAGCAGGGATCACATTGAGTCACGTGCGGGGCAGTGGCCGACAACGAGGCCACTGTGAACTCTACCGCGGACCCGACTACGTCGTGAACCTTCTACCAAAAATCAAACTCGAAGTCCTCGTCGCTGATGAATGCGTGGACGAGATGATCGGGGTGGTGCAGACGGTCGCGTACACCGGTCGAATTGGTGACGGGAAAATCGTGGTCTCGCACGTCGACGAGGTGGCGCGAATCCGTACGGGAGAACGCGGGAAACAGGCGATCTAGCGCCACATAGATCCCTTTTCCTATTTTTTCTCACGCTCGTGGCACATCGTGTGAGCCGCTCGTTAACGAAACCGCAGGCCCTGGAAGATAACAACAACATGAGAAAAGAACGCCGAGAGTAAACAACCTCGCGAGGGTTGGCGGATCAGAACAACCCCCAGTACCAGTCGATGACTTGCTCGCCGAAGAACAGGTAGCAGACAGCGCCGAAAGCGAGGAAGGGACCGAATGGCAAAGCCATTTTTCGATCGGCGTGATGATAACGCATAAGTGCAATACCGATGACCGAGCCCACCAGAGAGGCGCAAAATAACGTAAACCCGATTGCTCGCCACCCGAGGAATGCGCCAATCATCGCCAGTAATTTAGGGTCTCCCATCCCTAGCCCTTCTTGACGGGTCACCAAGTAATAGCCCCAGAAGACCGCCAACAGCACGCCGGCGCCCGCCACCGCGCCAAGGAGAGAATCCCAGAAAGTCAGGGCAGGAGAGACAAGAGAAAACAAAAGGCCGACAACAATCCCGGGCAGGCTGATTACGTTCGGAATAATTTGATGGTCAAGATCGATGAAGGTAATAGCAACCAAGGCCGCGAGAAAAACAAAATACCCAACGGTGGTGATGGTCAAACCGAAGCGGTATACCAGCGCGATGGCGAGAAAAGCCGTCAACAGCTCAATCCAAAAATAACGAGAGGAAAAGCGCGCGCCACAAGCTCGGCAACGCCCGCGCTGTATGATGTAGCTAAGGAGCGGCAGGTTCTCATACCACGCCAATACTCGTGAGCACGACCGGCAATGGGAAGATGGGAACACGACCGACTCGCCGCCCGGCAGTCGATAGATGCAAACATTCAGAAAGCTCCCAATGGCAGCCCCTAAGAGAAAGGTAAACGACGCAATAAACGAGAAGGGAAGACTTTCAAGCATTGGAAAATATATAGCGTTCATATCAATGTACACGCTCCCGATTTCTTATCCAACTGGATGCGGAATGTATTCTTTTTCTTTATCGGCGGATTTCCGTCTGGCTAAAAGCGGAAAGTTGATGGCTGACAGCTTTTTCATTCGATCCGCACCCGACCGGCTAGATTGACGATGATCCGCTTCACGACGGCTCCCGTATGTGAACTCAGCGTAATCGTAATGCCGCCGTCCACGTGACCGCGCGGGACAAAAATGACATCACCTCCGGAGTTCACAGTTGTAATCGACACCCCAGAGGGCAATGGAATAGCAGCGCTATCCACGCCATCAGGCGTGTGTCCATGAAGGATCAGGCGACGCCAAGAGACTCCATCCTCCCGGTCGACTACATAGTCTCCTTCAACAGGTCGAAAGGTCACGCGAAAGCGTCGATTCTGCGCGACCGCCTTCATGCGCGCCACCTGCAAGTCAGCAGCAATCTGTCGCGCCCCACTGTTCAAGCGTACTTGCGCAAGAAGGGGCTTCAATTGTAGAAACGCTAGACTTCCCAGCACGCCAAGCAAGCTCAGGATCGCGACTAGTTCAACTATAGTGAACCCAAGCTGTTTTCCTCTGACTGGATGACGAAGAGAGCTTTTCATTGTACGCATGGCGCTTTCACGCTCCATACTTTTCGATCCATGAGACTGTACGCATTAGCGTGGTAAGCGCACGCGTCACCGCTTCGCAGCTGTAGTTGATCGCAAATGGCGGACATCCACCGCCGCCCTGCACCAAGTCAAGATCAAGCTTACGGTCAAGAGTGGCATCATCACGGACGACGACGGCTCCGAGCACTTGTCCGCAAGCGGACGCGTCTTCGATACGAAGATCTCCAGCTCCCACAATGACGACGATGCCCTTCCAATTGAACGTCGCGTCGCCAAGACGCACTACTCGTGGAATCAGTAAGATTCCGGTTCCGTCCATAACGGCTCCGCCATCGAGATCGAGTGTCCCAACGCCTTCAGCAACGCGAACAATCGCGGGTTCCGCCAGACTCCCATACGCATAGTGTCCGCCATGCAAGCTGGATGATATGTGGGACACTTTCTCTTCCGGCAGCTCTGTAAACCGAAGACTCATATCGTCCAAAGCAGTCTGCAAACGAGACCGTTCGGCGGAGGACAGGAGGCGCACAAACGGCAATCCTCCAGGACCAGGGGTAAAAGGTCCACGATTATCAGGCGCTGGCGGCAAGTGCGATTCTGGAGGAATAGCCAGGGCGCGTAACGCTGCATTCCCTAGGTCAAGATTGAGAAAACAGGTGGGGTCAGTAAGGATGCACGATCCGGTTTGGAATCGAGGCAAAACTCCCGCGCCGCGCACCCAAGACAGTCCCGGCGTGCACGTCCCAGCCGCATTGCTTCCGTCCGCATGACAAAAACCATTGGCTCGGGTCGCAAGTTCTCGTTTCAAAGTATTCACCGCACTATCGAGATCATTTTGTGCTGTCACCTGCGAAGCAGCAAAGGGAGAGAGCGAGGGACACAAAGGCGACAGCGACCCGTCCAGGGCATAATTTCTTCCGTCCACGTTGAAGTCGGGAATACGCCGCCCGAGTCCTCCGCCGCCATCGTCAAAATCTGGATGCAAGCCGTCACCATCACTGGTGATGACCCCAAGAGGGGTAAAGTCTGGGAGCCGAATAATTTCTTCCACTACTCGACGAGACTCGCCCGGGCCAGTTCCGACCGAGGTTAAACCATAGGCGCCATTTCCAAGGGTTACGATGGAGACTGTGTAAGCGCCGTTTTCGAGCATCGTCGGGCCAAGCGTGACAGGCAATGCAGATCCAGACAGATTGGCTTCCAACCAGTTCTTGCCGTCCTCAATGCCAGCACGCGCCGTCCACAGGGCTTGCACCCCCGTCAGTAAGTTTCGCGAAACAAGCAGATCAGAGCGACTCAGACCTAGTCCGCTCACGCCCACAACCATCAACAACAGGATGAGTAGCAAGGTGGTAATGAGAACGACACCCTCCTCAGCACGGATGTTCTTCTCGCGCTTCATAGAGTCTTACCTCGGCGGGTTCACAAGAAAGATCGTTGACGAAAATTCGGACTCAAGCGGCTCCAGATGAGTTGGATCGGGATGTGTTTTTCGGGTTATCACCTCAATCCTCACGCTATACACTGCAGCTCGTTCCTCCGGGGTAACCAACGACGATGAGAGTTCCTCTCCGTTACGATCAAAATAAGACAACAGGAACCCATCCGGAGGAACATCGCTGATAAACGGCTGCGGCGCTCCTCCGCTGGTCGCGCGCCGTAACAATTGCTCGTCAGCATCATACAGATAGGTGATGCGCTCACTCGGATCATCCGGACAACTATCGGGAGGCGCGCTCGACGTATTGCCGCGAAAGTCATACTGCATGGTAATTCGTTGCTCCTCTGCTTCCGTCAATCGTTCAAACCCTTCGCACGCCCCCCCACGCACCGGCCGCGCTCCCGCCAGGTGCAGTTCTCGCACTATGAAATCAACGGCAAGGCGGCTACTGTCTCTGAGGCTCAGTCGCACTTCCTCTGCTTTCAACACCTTGAGATGCAACCAGTAAAATCCGCACAGAGCAGTGCAAAAAACGCTCGTGATCCCTAAAGTTACGAGTGTTTCCACGATGGTGACGCCTTGAGGTTGGCGAAGAAACGCCTGGCTTTTTACTAAACCAAACCGCAAAACATTTGCCCACTTCTTCTCTTCACACGAGGAAATCCCGGCATCTTCTCTTTGTAAAAGAGGGGAAAGCATGGTTCGATCTTGCTCACCACAAGCTCCACGCTGAGAGATTTGAGTAAAAAACCATGTCAAGTTCATGTATTTCGCCTTAGCCAAGACGCGTTATTCATTGACCAACGTCGCCAGAGAGACCGAGTGCAACCCGCTTCCCTCCCACGTCACGGTAACGTTAACCCTGGTGACTCCGGGGTCAGGATCATCAGGAGAGACGGTCCACTCACGCGTGAGCCCGGTATGGGGTGTATCCGCTCCTCCAGTCAACGGACCATTATGAGACGCCAGTTCTTCGAGTTTGTCTTGCGCCAGGATAGTGGCGCGGGTGAGGTGATCGCTGAGGACGCCGGCGCGTGAGACTATCGCCACGCCGGCAGATAAGCCTAAGGCGGCAATGGCGAATAGCGTCATCGCCACCAGAAGTTCTATGAGGGAAAATCCCGCTTTCCCCGGAGCGGGCATGGGGTCCTCCGTGTCTCGTTTCGCAGGACTCGTTTCTAGTTAGTGGTTTCCCGCCTCCCACCTTCCGTTTTCCACTTTCCGCCTTCCCTCTTCTGTCTCTTGCTTTTCCGTTTACTGTTTTGCCTTCGCTTCTTTCAATTTTGTCGTTAACAGCGGCACCACTTCAGCGTAATCGCCGACAATGCCAATATCGGCATTTTGAAAGATGAGTGCTTTTTGATTCTTATTGATTGCCACCACAAGTCCCGCGCGACGAACGCCAACAGTGTGTTCAAACGCGCCGCGAATGCCGATGGCGAAGTACAACTTTGGCGCAATGGCTCGGCCCGTGAGCCCAACTTGATGCTGTCGCGGCAACCAGCCTAAGTCCACAATGTCTCGCGTGGCGGCGAGCGGCGCTCCACCTAACGCCTCAGCCAGTTGTGCGATGACAGGGAAGTTTGCTGTACCGCCTATGCCTTTGCCAACGCCAACCGAGATATCGGCGGAATCAAGCGCTACGGCTTTTCCCGCATCCGTTGCAGTTTGCGTGATGATTTTGACACGATCAGTCACCGTGTCGCCCAAGAGGAGCATCTCGATGCGCGCCTGCCGAGCCGGATTTGGTCGCGCCCGCTTGAGCATTCCCGGGCGCACAGTCGCCATTTCCGGTGAGGTGCGCGAAAGAATCGGGGCCACAATGTTACCGCCGAAAGCCGGCTTGTACTGCAACAATTGACCTTTGTCGTTCACATCCAGATCCACACAATCACCAGTCAACCCCAATCCCAGGCGCGCCGCTACACGAGGAGCCAGATCGCGCCCCATCGTCGTGGAACCAAACAACACGACGCCAGGCTTGTGTTCTTGCATCGCCCCGGTAAGCAATGCGGTATAGATGTCCGTGGAATATTGTGCCAAACGACGATCCTGGGCGAGATAGACAACATCCGCGCCGTGGATAGCCAGCGTCGCCGTATGCTGGTCAATACCCCACCCTGGCAAGAGTACGCCTACTTCACCGCCATATTTGAGCGCGAGTTCGTTCGCCTTCCCAAGCAGTTCAAGCGTAACTGGCAGCAGCGCATCACCGGCGGTTTCGGCCACGACCCACACCGCCTTGCCGCTTGCCGGTTTTCTGAGTGGCTGTCCATCTCCACCCGCAGCGTCGTCGCCTTTCCATTTGCCAAACAAGCCATAGTCTAGGAGTCTCTGCACGAGGGTATCTACCTGAGCCGATAAATCACCTTCAAGAATTTTCTTCTCGCGCGCCACTTCGACCGTTTGTACTGATTCGACCCAGGTCGGCGATCCCGCCGCGCCGAACTGGGAAAGGTCGGACGAGAGATCGCTGGCTTTCAGCTCTTGAATCGGTTTCTCTTTGGCTTTCTCTTTATCCGCTTTCTTAGGGAATTTTTCCTGTGCCAGGTCTTCGGTTGCCGACAGTAAGGCGGGGAGTGAGCACTCTACCGTTTCAAAACCGCTATCCGTTTCTCGCTCGACCGTGAGAGCTTGCCCATTCACGGTCAATTTGCATATGGCAGTGACTTGAGGGATGTCGAGGAATTCAGCAACTTCCGGTCCCACCTGACCAGTCTCGGCATCGGTGCTGTAACGACCACAGAGAATGAGGTCGCCTCCTTCCTTCTTGAGCGCGAGCGCCAAAGCGCGAGCAGTGGCCAGGGTGTCCGCGCCGGCAAAAGCCCGATCGACCAGATGTACGCCGCGATCCGCGCCAAGCGCCAGACAATGTTCAAGGGCGTCCCGCGCCTGTGGAGGGCCCATGGTCAGCGCCACAACTTCGCCGCCGTGAGCGTCGCGGAGTTCAATCGCTTTGAGCACAGCGCGCACGTCAAACGAACTGACCTCCAAGGGAACGCCTTCACGTTTGAGGGTTTTGGTCTCAGGATCAAGTTTCATGGCTGACACGACCGGGACTTGCTTTACCAGCACGATGATTTTCATGCAGTCTCAGACTCCTTCAAATGACGTTGTTAGTATGGACAGGAGAGTACCGCGCTTCGCAGGGAAGCGTCAACAGTTTCTTGCATCCAAGAGAAAAGGAGAACAGCGACAAAATGGCCAGGAGGCGGGAAACTGTAGCGATAATAACCACTATTGGCGTACGGCGCCCAAAACACGAAAGGTATCGATCAAATCTCCACTAGGATCAAACAACGAGGCGATGTCTCCATCGTTGTTCCAAATCGGCCCAGAGCCCCAGTAGAATACCAGCTGACCACGCCTGGCTTCATTTTTTCCTGGACCGCTCACCAATAAAACCGTAGCACCAGGGTCAAGGGTTCCCGACGGGAAGACAAAACGATGCTGAGCGGCATCCTGCACGGCGAATCCTTGTAAAGCGACCAGCTTATCGCTGACATTACAGAGACGCAGGTATTCGCCGTTAGGATTCCGCCGGTCGTCTCCTTTGGCATTGGCGTGGACGGTGGTGATCTTGAGAGGGCCGCGCAGTCCATCCCGCCATATTCCTTTGCGCTGATCTTGGGCGTTTTTCTGCAGCCGCAACCACTCGCTCGCCCTGGACAAAGATTGAAGGAGGAAAACATGGCCCCATCCTTCAGCAACAATTTGCGAGTTGATCGGGACATCGTCGACAAACACATAGGCCAACTCACGACCGTACCGATCACGTTCTCGTCTATCAGTTTCCAGCCGGATTGATTTACCAGCCACAAGCCGCTCGTTGAAACGTTTCGCCTCTTCATACAATGGTTGCCCGTACTCCGGTGTATTGACGCCGAGATAGCGCACGGTCCTTCCATCTTCCAAGCGAATAGTATCACCGTCGACCACCGCGGCAACAGTGGCAGCGTTAATAAACGAAGGGAAAGAGAAAAAGAGAAAAGCGATGAGCAGACGAGAAGAAAGAACAGCAAAAAAGAAAAGCGTTGGCGGGATAAACTTTGGCATGCCTCAGTCTTCTGCAAGAACACGGCAACGCCGCGCCCTCCACATATCTATGCTATGCTCCTCGACCTTCGCGGTACGTTATCGACCACGAATGCGCAGGAGTTCATTGATTGTTAGATCAATATCTTCATCACGGAGTAATGGCGACACAATTCGCTTTCGTCGCACGGCATCCAACGATAGCTCAGCCGAGATAAAGTCCTCTTCATAATACTTCCCTTTCGCGAGCCGCCGACCGAAAGGGTCAAGAATTTCCGATCCTCCCCAAAAACCGACGCCATCCTCGAATCCGACTCGATTCGCGTAAACCAAGAATACCCCAAAAGTTTCCGCATACATGCGGTTGACCAGCTCCCAGTAGCGGGCATTGTCGTCTTGAACCTCTCCGTTTGAAATCCCGCGTAACGGGCTTGATGAGGGGCAGATGATCAACAAGGCGCGATCAAGAGCGGCGAGGTACGCAGTCGAAGAATGCCAGAGATCTTCACAAATCAATAGCGAACTGCGCCCCCAAGGATGATCGAACGCGCGTATGCGATCGCCACGAGCAAAATACCGTTGCTCATCAAACATGCCGTACGTCGGCAGGTAGACTTTGCGGTGGACATGGTGAATCTCTCCGCCTGCGATATAGGCCGCCGCGTTGTAGAATCGAAAATCAGCGCTTTCTTCCACAAAGCCGACGACGAGCGCTACCTCTCGACTCCACTCCTTGAGTTGGGCCATTTCTGGAGAATCGAGTCGCAGCGCAACCGTCGCCACCATGTCGCGGAGATGATAGCCGGTTAAATTCAGTTCCGGAAAAACGAGGACGTCGAGCCCCTGTTCTCGGGCGCGGGAGATGTAGCGTTCACATTGAGAAAGATTCGCCTGGAGATCGCCAAGGCGAGGGGTCATCTGCGCGACCCCGAGGGAAAGTGTTTTGTCCACTAGGCAAGCCGAGCCTCCGGGAACACACTTCTCACAGGTCGGCGGAAAAAACAAGTTTGGTCGGGTGAGTTATTAAAGCTCAATGCAGACTCCCCCAGTAAGCTTAATGAAGCCTGCAAATCTGTCCTTGTTGCACCATGCTGTTGCGACGCACTGTAAGAAGACGGGTACGATGTTCACACGATCCCAGAACTTCTGGGACGCAAAAACGTGAACACGATGACGAGCTACACGCATATCTTACACCGTGGCGGGTGGAGAGTATGTAGTCTTGCCAACCAACTGTAGCGGAGGAGTGGCAACGAGTGGAGATCTGCTTTACGGTCCAATATCAGGCTATACCGCAAAACTTGCAGCCTTTGCCGATCACTTATCTCTTGACAAGGGTGAGGCAAGAGATGGATACTGCGGCGGATTTTACTGGTTCCGTCTTTCCTTGCGGATTGCGCTATACCGCGAGGGGGCAGGCAGTAAACTCAGTAGTTAGCTTCATTAATGCTTTGACATGAGGAAACATGTTCGTCTCCCATTTGAGAAATCGTTGGACTCATTGGTCCTCTCGATTGATCATTTCAATCAACCCTGGGACCGAGGCCGTAGGGAAGCAGTTCTTATCCTTTTGGATCACGCGTTTGAGCTTCTTTTGAAAGCGGCGATTCTCCATAAAGGCGGCAAGATCCGCGAACCGTATGCAAAAGAAACAATTGGTTTTGACAAGTGCGTTCGCAAGTGTCTTACTGATGCGAAAGTGAAGTGCCTTAAGGAAGAGGAAGGTCTGACAATCCAAATCATTAATAGTCTTCGAGACGCTGCCCAGCACGACATCGTCGAGCTTTCAGAGCAAGAACTATACATGTATTCGCAAGCCGGAGTCACATTGTACAAGGACCTCCTCAAACGTGTTTTCGATGAAAAGCTCGCTGATTATCTTCCCGAGCGTGTGCTGCCAGTATCGACTGAGCCACCACGGGACTTGCATTCAATGGTTGAAGCGGATTTTTCTGAAATTCGGAAGCTTCTTAAACCGCATTCTCGCCGCTAGATCGAAGCTAGAGCGAAGCTCAGAGCACTTGCTATCGTCGAGTCCTCGCTTGAAGGAGTTCGTTCTCAACCGAGTGAAATGGAAGTAAATGGCCTCATCCGACAGGTACGGTCGGGCCAGACCTGGCAGGATATTTTCCCTGGTGTGGCTTCGCTTCAGCTTTCTACAGAAGGCTCTGGCATCAGCGTTGAAATTCGCATCACCAAAAAGGAAAAAGGAAGTCTGTTCCGGTACCCGCGGATTCTGGCCCGGTTGGCGAGGCATTCAACCCGGACACACCGCCCGATCTTCACCATACTCGGGTCCTGTTAGCAAAAGTCGACGGACAGACCGCGTCGAACTGGAACGAACTGGTGTACGTAGCTCATCGATGTGCGATGTCTCGCCTGAAGTCCTTCGATGCGGTGCGGTCGGCCACTCAGTCCAGCATTGCGCCTGGGCGGCGATCCGACCGTGGGTTCCACTATCTCCCAGACACCAATCTCTCGATTCAGAACGTGGACGCCAATCTCGCTTGGCGGAATGCTTTGAACCTTGCGCGCAGGCTGAGTGTTTCGATCCGGGTCGAATTTGAGTGGCGGCACAACGAAGGTGCGGCTCAGCCAGGACAGAGAGGATCAGTGTCTTGGGCTCCCGTGGAATCCGATGTGAAGGCCAAGGTCTAACTCGCGATTGGAGCTGACTCACTGCCAACCGCACCACACCACCACCCGCAACTCATTCGCAGGACGTTACGCCATCTACTCTTGCTGCATATGTATAGCGCATATACACTACCCACGTGAACACCTGGGACGAGCGGAAGCGGAGAAGGAATCTGAAGGATCATGGCATTGACTTTGCCGATCTGGAGGGATTCTTCGACAGCGACCTGCTCACCCGTGAGGACACGCGAGAAGCCTACGGCGAAGAACGCTACCAAAGCATCGGGGTGTTCAACTGCGTGCCCTTGTTCGTCGTGTGGACGCCACACGACGATGAGGGTGAGATGATCCATTTAATCTCAGCACGAAAGGCGGAAAAGCATGAATACCAAGCGTGGCTCACGCGCTACTCGAAACACTAAAGGCAAAACGGACTGGGCCAAGCTCAAGGCCATGCCTGACTCAGCGATCCGGTTCACGAAGGATGCGCCCCGTACCTCACCAGAGGATTGGGCCGAGGCCATAGCGCATCGGGGATTGCCGCTGCCGGTGCGGAAGGAACAAATTGCGTTGCGTGTGGACGCAGAAGTACTGGCCTGGTTCCGTGCGCAGGGAAGCGGCTGGCAGACGCGCATGAATGAGGTATTGAAGGCATATTGGAAGGCAATGGCGAAGGCGGCCTAACATGCTGCTCCACTCGTACGCCTGCCCTGTTGTGGTTTCTCCGAATTCCGAACGCCACGGCTCGGGCAGGCAGCGGTGAGCATGGCGTTAGCCCTTATAACTTATGAGCAAGTGGAACAGTTCAGAATGGGAAGCGTTATGCAATGGGGAGGGATGTCCAATCTGCCATGATGGCCGCCCATTGGGAGTCATCGCCGAGCTGAACGTGACCTATCTGACTATAGTTCTCCTAAATCATTTGTGGATCGGGCCAATACCAGCGACATTTGACCGAAGCGAAATTGAGAGAGTTGATGAAAGTCGAAAAGCAGAGTTTGACAGCAGCGAACGTTTTATTGACGGCA
>JBFWZL010000025.1:0-21882 GCA_050185455.1 Binatia bacterium
GTCTAGGAACTGCCGTGCGAAAGGACGCTTTAACCCGTACCAGTCGCTGAGGAAAGATAGGGGCCGAGGCAATTCCGTAGAGTAGCACTAAGTGAAGCAAAACCTGCAGTGGCCAGAATTTTAAAACTGCTTGTGTCTCTCGCGTTTGTACGCCCAAACTCAACAAACGTTTTGCCCGAAGGTCAAATAATAAAGAAAAAAGCAGCAAAAGAAGGCCGGTGCAGAAGAGAAAAAATGACATAGGGGCTCCTAAGAGTCTGAAGAACAAGAAATACCCATTTGAGCAAATTCTCCGCCAAGCTTTTTGGTCAGAGACAGAAGGAGCCTTAGCATCCACCAAAACGCAATGAATCCAAATAACATAGGCACTTACAAAGGTATGAGACCGACTGCCTCCTCATAGTGTCGCTTGCAATCATGTTCAAAGGCTCAGGCAAATGCACCTGATCGGGCGCACGGGTCCCAGAAAAAACACCAAAAACACAGTCTCACAAAGGGCCGCACGAAGTCGTGCAAATAAAAAGGGGGACGGAGGGAGTGGGATTCGAACCCACGAGGGCCAAGTTAGGGCCCTGCCGGTTTTCAAGACCGGTGCTTTCAACCGCTCAGCCATCCCTCCACGTAAGGAAATCAAGCACTTAGCATGGAGTTGGTGTGTAGTCCAGGGCTACTAAAAAGATAATTTGCTTTCGTTCTCATTTTTGAATATAGTCAATAAAAACTATTGATAGAGATTACCAAATGGATAGGAAAGACGAGATGCCCCCCTCTTCCCCTCCAGAAGCCTCAGATATTCAAATTCGTCTTACTCGTCGTTCTTCTTGGCAACCATCCCCTCGCTTGCCTGACTATTTGCTTGAGGATGAACTCAATAAGCTCATGGATCCTCGTGAATGGAAAGTTTATCGTGCCCTTTGGCGGCATTCGATAGGTCTGCGCCATACGCCTCTTATTACGGCCGGATATGCGGAAATCTCGGAAATGACAGGCTTGTCCCGCGCTTCGGTTATCCGCGCGTTGAAAGGACTCATGAAAAAGCGTTACGTTATCCGCCTTATTGGTCCTGATACAAAAGGGGAGACGCGAGTTGAAAAATCGCGTCTCCCCAATAAGCCGCGAGATGGACACCGCTACCTCGTTTGCAACTACCGAGAAATTATAGAAGGACGCCTCCGCGATGGCACCCCGTTAAAAGATATACCGGAGGGTGGCCTCTATCCCGAAGAGGTCCAGATCTTTCGTCGTGAAGAACAGGAATCGCTATTTTCAAACTGACGCTCTTGCAATGTGCTCCACGGTTGGGCATGTTCGGGACCGAAGCAACGAGCTGTCGAGGGAACAACATGGTGTGTGGCTGGAAATTAAAGTCGTTGAATCTCTTTTATGCTGCCCTTCCCGTCTTCGTGGTTTTCATGTGGTCGATACCAACACAAACAAAGGCACAGTTTCTTGGCCAGGGGGAACGCGTTGGCAACCAATTGTCCGGCGACCGAGTTCGCGATCGCATGAATCGTAAACAGAAAGGGACCAATATCCAAGAATGGGTGCGCCGGTTAAAGAATGACCGTCCGGAAACACGCTTGGAGGCGGTAAAATCCCTCGGCGACTCGAAAGACCCGAAAGCCATTGAACACCTTATGAACGCAACGGCAGATCTCGATATTCGCGTTAAAATTAAAGCCATTGATTATTTGGGCAATCTGAAAGCTACCGACGCTACCCCAGTGCTCGTTCAACAGCTCTTCCTCCGCGATGTGGGTCTCGGAGTGAAACAAAAAGTCCTTGTTGCGCTCGGCAAAATCGGCGATCCGCGCGGAGCTGAGCCAATTATGGAATTTCTCAAACGGGACCTTGATACACGAACGAAAGGGACAGCGCTCTTTGCCCTCCGTGACGTTGGGAACGATACGACCCTTTCTTTCCTCGATAACCTTGTTCATTCCGAACAATCTTCCCCGCTCCGACGATTAGCGGCGGAAGCGGCACAAGATATCCGCCATCGCTTATCTCCAGAGTTCTCTCCAGTTGTCCCAACATTTATTAAACAAGTCGAACTACGCAACAAAGCAGAAAAGGGCGAGCAAGAAGAATGAGAACAGAGGGAGAAGTCAAAACTAAAGGAATAACCTCTCCTGTTTGTATCCCTGTCTTGATCGCTTTTTTGAAACCCTCTATCTATCCCTAATAGTCAAGAAAGAAAGAGCTCGTCCCAACCGCTAGGAAGGATCGTAGAATGAAAATACTTTGGTTCGATAGTCGCGGAGTATTAGCTGCCGCCCTCTGCATTGGCATTTCAATTGGGGGCGCGCCGCCACTGCTCGCTCTTGATATTTTCGGTTCACAGAAAAGTGAGGAACAAGGCCCAATGCTCCCTGGACGAACTGGAGCGCTTCCGTCATTGTCGAATACGGCCAAACAGGCCTCCCCTGCCGTCGTCAACATTTCAACGACCCAGAAAGTGGAAAGACGCCGACCTCCCCGCTTTGGCCCAATGCCTGGTCCCAGCCCTTTTGGCGGAGACGATCCTTTTGAAGAATTCTTTCGCCGCTTCTTTCCAGACCGGCCTCCCCCCGGCCAGGGACGAAGTCTCGGCTCAGGCTTTATTATCAGCGAAGATGGATACATTATCACGAATAATCATGTTATAGGCGATGCGGAGAAGATTACCGTTCGTCTCTCAGACAAAGAAGAATACGAAGCAAAAGTTATCGGCTCGGATGAAAAAACAGATATCGCCCTCATAAAAATTAACGTGAAACATTCTGTGTCTGTTGTTCCACTCGGAAAATCTTCTGACCTTCAAGTCGGAGATTGGGTGCTCGCCATCGGGAACCCTTTCGGCCTCGAACAAACAGTGACCGCTGGAATTGTGAGCGCAAAAGGACGAGTGATCGGTGCGGGTCCGTATGACGACTTCATTCAGACTGATGCTTCAATTAACCCGGGCAATTCTGGAGGCCCTCTACTGAACTTGAAAGGAGAAGTCGTCGGCATTAACTCCGCGATTTTCAGTCAAGGAGGAGGCAACATCGGCATCGGGTTTGCCATTCCCATCGATATGGCCAAATCCATTGTGGATCAACTCAAAGAAAAAGGGAAAGTCACTCGTGGTTGGCTCGGCGTCGCCATTCAGTCGGTTACACCAGAACTGGCAAAGTCTTTTGGTCTCAAGGAACCGACCGGGGCGCTTGTGGCCGAAGTAACGAAAGATGGCCCAGCGGAAAAATTCGGTATAGAACGAGGGGATATTATTACCGCTTTTAACGACACCCCTGTCAAAGACTCCCATGAACTCCCTTCTCTCGTCGCAAGCACTCCGGTAGGCGACAAAGCCGAAGTAACAGTCCTGCGTGGAGGAAAGGAAAAAACCATTACCGTGAAACTCGGCGAACTGACTGATCAACAAGCCAAAGCGGAGCAGTCAGAAGAGAGCGGTGAAAACTGGGGCATGACTGTCGCTAACCTTACCCCCGAGATCACCCGCCGCTTTCAATTAGAGCGCACCCAAAAGGGAGTTATTGTGACAGAAGTTGCTCCAGGCAGCTCAGCAGAATTAGCCGGCATTCAAGTTGGAGATATTATTGAAGAGGTGAACAGGCAGCAGATTGAGTCCGTTGACGATTTCAATAAGGCAATGTCGGAAGCGAAGGACAAAGAGACCTTGCTCTTATTAGCGCGCCGCGGTAGCGCAACATCCTTCTTTGCGCTGCGAAAACAAAGCTAGCCTGACGGTGTGGAGCAGAGAAGTAGTATCTGGATATGTCTCTGCTTCTCTCCTCGGTTCTTTCGGTTTTAGGTTCTCCCTCTAAGGACTGACAGACGGGTCAGTCCCACTTTCTCCAAACCAATCACTTGACAGTTTCTTCTTCTGAAGAAGGCGCGGGAGAGGACTCAATCCCCGCTCGACGGAGCATGTCACGCAGTGTGTAGGTTTCGCGAGAGATATCCTCCTCAGGAGTTACGCCCAATTGCGTCATAATAGAGTTGATTGAGGCGCTTTCCCGGTCAAGTAACCGGAGGATACTTTCGGTCAAACGTTTGGCTGTTTCATGAATTTTCCAGCTTGTAGAGAGATACCCAACGATCTTGTCAAGCGCATCCGTTTGGCTTTCTCCCAACACGACTTCGAGCGGATACCCTTTATTGCGGATCGATAGGAGCAATCCCATCGGAATCTCAATTTCGCCGGTCTCATAGCTCGTAATCTGCCGTTGACTGTAACCGCCAAAAGCCTGTCCAAAGATAGATTGCGTCAAACCGAGCTGCTGCCGGAATCGTCTCAGATTCGCACCCAAATCTTTCGGTTGGATAACTCGCTCACGAAGCTGTTCTTCTAAACGCTTACGTTCAGTAATGTCCTGACCAGCGCCATAAATGCGGACCACACGCCCTTGCTCCCGATCCCATACTGGACGCATAGAATTTCTTAACCAACGCACCTCGCCGCTTTTTGCAATGATGCGAAATTCGCACGTTTGTTCTTGCCCGGAAAGCACCGATTCTTTATGACGTTGGACGATCTCTTTATCTTCTGGATGGCAAAGATCGATCCACCCTTCTCCTACCATAACCTCTTCGACTGTGAGACCACTGGTTCTCGAGAACGCCGCGGTGATCCACTCCAAGGTAAGCGCCTCTCCTGGCTCGACCCGGAACGCATACGCGTAGTCAGACGTGATTTCAGAAATCGCGCGATAGCGTTCTTCGCTATCGCGTAACTGTTCTTCTAATTTTTTCTGTTTCGTGACATCGAGACTAAGTCCCGCGACAAATTTCTTCCCTGAAGAGGAGACTATGGGAAACTTGAAAGAAGTCCAGTGGCGCGCCCCACCCCCCTCTTCGTTCGTTTCCTCAAACTTCATCACTCCCCCACTCGCTAAGGTCGCTAGATCGTTTTCTCTGAATGTCTTAGCCACCGCGGAAGGGAAGCAGTCGGCATCTGTCTTTCCCATAATACCAGGAAAATACTGGACACATGCTTTATTAAGATAACTATACCGGCCCTCTTCATCCTTGATGTACGCACATATCGGACTACTATCCATGAAACGTTGAAATAATTCTCGACCCCGTTCCAACTCTATTTCTGTCTGTTTCCGTGTCGTAATGTCAAAGGCCGTACCGACTACAGCGGATTTGCCTTCAAGTTCCACTGTACCCGCAGATAAATCCATCCAGCGCTCTTCACCGTTCTTTGTTACAATTTTTACTTCGTATCGGGCAGGCACCTTCTCGCCGCGAAGACGCGCGAACCCTCGCTCGCGCACCATTTGACGGGAATCTGGATGGACTATTTCCCAAAAGTTCATGTCTTTGAGTTCTGCCGCAGAATAGCCAGAGAGTATTTCCGTAGCGGGGTTCACATACAGAAACTTCGCTCCTTGATACACGAAAGTCGCCGCCTGGGTCGATTCCATAAGGGCGCCGAATCGCTTTTCGACATCATACAGGTTTCCCTCCACTCGTTTCTGCGCAGTCAGATCCGTCACCATCCCTTCGTACGCAACAACACGCCCCCGACTGTCCTTCACCGATTGAGCAGACAAACTTACAGTGAAGTGCTCACCATTTTTTTTCTTCCAGACAGCTTCTTGCCCTTCCAGCAGGCCAGTAGGCTCGAACTGTCTCCGGAGCCGTTCTCGCTCATAAGGGTCAGCATATACATCTTCCGATACCGTGAGAGCCAGCACCTCCTCAGGAGAGTCATATCCGAGCATACGCACGAGCGCCGGGTTCACTTCCGTGAAGTGATCCTCAGGAGCACTCCGAAACAGTCCTTCCCGTGCATGTTCGAAAAAGGAACGGTAATCGATTGTATCGGTCTGGCGCGCCTTTTTTGCAGAGCGTCGAGGGGGCGACTTAGGACTGGTTTTTTTCAATGTTGGCATCGTGCTGAGCTCTCTTTCTCACTAGCGCGCTCCCCTGCGCTAGTTAAATTTGTGGCACTGTATAACAGAATATTAATCCGGCCGAAAGAGAGGGAGGCGATTTTTTCTATTTATTTTCGCTAGGCTTGACTCCCTTCACAAACCTTGCGCATTTTTTACAAACACCCATATACCTGTTGGAGAGGAAAGTTGTTGCCCATCCTCTCTATGAAATGATCGGTTGTATTATGCTCGGCCCCGAACAGACCCTGCTTTAATGCACCGGGTCGCCACAAAATCCATCGGCCTTTTTAATGAGCAATTTCCTGACAGAAAGCTTGACCGCTTGCTGCGCCATTTAACTTGATCGCGACATAGTACAAATCTGGTTTAAAATCGCCTCGTGTATCAGACGCCTCATCAAAATAGATGACGTCAACAACAGTACAATCCACTTCATACTGCGGATCATAACGTGCAGAGGCAGAACCATCATAAGCGTATGACGGTTCATTTTCTTGGAAGTTGACAACAGCTGACCAGTCCGGATCCATTGGCTGGTGGGTCAAGTATCCAGGATGAAGCAACCCATCGTGACCAAGAAACACAAACTTTGTGTCGCCTCGCAGGTAAAGGCCGGGGGCGTGAGAAAAAAGAGTGTCAGGGTCATCCGCGATCCACAACCCGGCAGACAACGTCCGTGTCTGCACGAAATTATCAGTCTGTCCAGGCTCTCCAGACAGATACAATACGACTGGTTGATTTTGACTGTCAACGGCAATACTCGGGCTTTGATCAAGGTTAGCGTTGGACAAGGTGTTAGCGTCACCGGGAAAAACGAGTTCGGGCGGACTCCATACTCCGGCAGCGTCACGCATGGCGTAGAGAATAAAGTTATAGTCGCCTGAAGTTTCTAGCCATACCACATGCAAGCGTCGTAACCGATCGAATGTCATTGCCGGATGAACGGATTGCGCCGTGGAGAGCATGACATCTTCGATCCATCCTGACGCCGTTTTGCGGAAAATTTTGACGCCGTCATCCCCACCAACCGCAATAAACGGCGTATCATCTCGATCCAAAGCAAGGCTGTTGATGGTGCGACCACGGTTACCATAATAAGGATTGTCAGCACGCCCGCTGAAAGTCGTCACCACGGTTGAATCCCGATCCCAGGTATCCGTGTTTGTATCAAAAAGCTGGTAGATAGTAGCGCCGTCTTTCGTCCGATAGTAGACAACATGAATCCGCCCATCGCGATCAAGTCGCATGTCACCGCCAGACATCGTAGAGTTCTTGCTCGTACGTGGATGATGCAAACGATCGACTTCCTTGAATGCTTCCGGAATGCCAGCGGTCGTAGACTTGTACATCCGCAGCAACGTCGATCTCTGAAATCCCCACGCTGGCCCGCCCTGATCGTCAACGGCGGCAATGTACACGTAACCATCAAGCGTACGAACAATCTGGCGAATCGAGCTTTCAGCAATCCCCGGTCCGACCGCGACCCGAGACGCAGGTTTCCCCACGACAAGAGGGGAATCAGCAAAAACAGCGTTCGTCACAAGAGACAAAACCAAAGAACAGCTTAAGAGAAGGAAAAACTGAATTTTGTGTTGCCGGTGCGAATCAAATGCGAATAAAGACATAGTCTGTATTTTCTGATTATTAAAAAAGAATATGACATACCGTCAGACTCCCGAACTGTCTGACATGAGAATGTAATCTGCTGTAGGTGAATCAATAAAAAAGACGTGAAAGTAACCTGCGCCATCCTCCATCCGCCGGGCGCGTTAAAGCGCCAGTAGAATTAGACTGCAAATGCCCGGAATTGATTCAAACCAACGACAAACAAGTCGAAAAGTCTCGTTAGCGTTGATCAGCCTTAATAGAGAAGTGGAGTCACTGAGGGGTCATCATAAGGTCCAGACACACGAAAATTCAACGTGGTGAGGTAGTCGGCGCCACGCGCGAGCAGCGCTCCGGCGAGGGGAACTTTTGCCACACTACTAGTGAGCCCGTGGAGCGGAACAAGAGCAGTCGTTAAGTCAAGAGCGCGCCGTTTCAGATCAATCTGTCCACGAGCATCAAGCCGCACGGAATTACCGCTCAGGGAAAGATTATTCGTGACCGCGATCCCTTCTCCCAAGACAAAATCTCCGGTGAGTGACGAAAACGGGAGACCTTCTGTCGGTAGACTAGGCACTTGCAAGCGTAGTAAATCCTGCATGCTGAGTGCGGACCATAACCGCACCAGAATCGGGAGACGTTGCGCTACTCCGTCCTCTACCGCCAGCGACAACTCGGCATTCCACCGATCTAAGTCATCCCACCGCGCCCAGTACGGCAAATAAATCTTTCCCTCTCCGCTCAGACTTCCAGAGAGTGCTTTTGTTGCAACCCCGACGACACGAAAAAACCGCTCAACATCAAGCTGACTGAGTCGGGGAGCAAGATAGGCGGCATCTATATCCGGCCAAAGAATAATATCTCCTTCCACCTTGCCTCCAGCAATTGCCGCGCGTTCGACCCGTAAATCAGCTTGCCGTCCGTGCCAGTGACATAACAGATGGAGATCCTCCATCTGCGTACTCTTGTACGTCAGCCGATTTGCTGTCAATTCAGCTTTGACATCATGAGTCGCATCTTTGGGCAGCCCATCATCTGGTCGACCAAGCATAAGGGCGGACGCAAGATCAAGATCAGGAAAATCGCCGGTCAATTCAAGACGAAGCGGCGTCCAGCTTTCAATCCGGCCCCGTCCAGAAAAACTGCCGCCGGGCAGTTGTCCTTGTTTAACGGAAAACGTTCCACCATGTTCACTCAACCTCAATTCTCCCTCCACAACTTCAAAAGGATGAAGGAAATCAAGCAAATCCAATCGTATCCGCGAGAGAGACATCCGCCCTGTGAGTTGAGGAGTTGCCGTGGAAGCAGAGAGAGTCACTTTCAAGTCGCCGTTGACAAGTCCGCCTTGCGGCAACATTTTTCCAGTGGGCAAGAACGGCGCAAGGTCGTAGTCACGTACGTCCTGGAAAGCAAATTGCAGATCGCCACTGCGTCGGGGCGCAAGAAAATCGTCTACTTTTCCTTGCGCTTTTATTTTTGCCTCTCCTACCGAAAAAGTAAGAGCGTCAGAAGATAAGGTGTTAGCGTCGATCTGTACCTGTCCATTGAGATCCTTAAATTCAAGCCTCCATGGCAGAACCTGAGCGCCAACGTGCTGGAACAGTACAGATCCATTGTAGACCGGGGCACTCCGCGCCCCGGCTTGTTGAATATGAAACTGTGCGAGAGCGCGTCCGTGAGGAGAAGACAAAATTCGAGAGACAGCAGTAGAATATGGTGGAGTCAAAGCTGTTAACAAGCGAAGCAGATCATCCCCGAGGTCAAGGTCAGCCGTCAGATGCGCGGTAAGCAGAGGACCTTCTTTCGCCAGCAATTTTCGTAAGGAAACGCGGGCGTCGATCAACTGCGAGGCTTTTCCGTAGGAGCCGCTGAGTTGTTCGAGCGTCAATTCGTCATCGTGGAACGTCAGCGCGCCTTTAGTAACAACAAGTGGTGAAACGGGTTTTCCGACACTGCCTTGTAATCGCTCAATCTTCGCCTCCAGAGTACAAGCTCGGACCCAAGAACCGGACGACAGCCCATTCCAGCGCGCTTTGAGAATCTGCAAACGCGCTTCATTGAGCCGTACTTCTCCAAATTGCAAAGCCCGAGCGTCGACAACTCCAGTCAAGTCGACCGGACCGTCTCTTTTTCCCTGAAAGCGACCATTAAGATTGAATTGCATCGGCGGCCAACGCTCACCAAGCACTTGCCCCAACGGTTGTAACTGCATGTCAGCAAGTTCGATCTCACCTGCCCATTCACTTTGCCTGAACGTCTCAACGGTGATTTCCTTGGTCGTCGTGGCGCGTAAGACAACCTGTCCGATATCGCCGCTTGTATTTTTCACGGTTGTACGCAGCGTTAAAGTAGGCGTAGCTGTTTCGGAAAACACTAGCACGGCCTCAGTTCCACTGAAGATAAACGGGACACTTTTTTGCATCGTTGTGTAAATAATCTCCGCTTCATGCAGTCGGAGATCTTGTGCCGCGAGCGTCGGCGTAAATCCTAGAGTAAACCATCGCGACGACGGCGTCGTGGATTCCCTTGTTGCGCGAAGTCGATGGATAAGTTGTAGAAGTCGCTCACCAACAAGCTCTACCTGTAATCGGGGTCTCACAAAGTCAATACGGTCAAAAAGCAACTCGCCACGCCACAGTGCGTGAAAATCGAGAAGTAACCCGATTTTTTCCGCGACGAAAAACGGAGCGGCGGCTCCACTATCCTGTATTGTCACGGTATCAAACTGGAGCCCCAAGCCACCATGAAAGGAAAGCTGGCTGCGCTCCACCTGCACGTGAGCGTCGAATAAAGCGCTGAGTTGTTCTGTCAGGAACGCTTGATAACGGTGGCCGGAGAGGAGCCAACTGATCCATACGACTCCTCCTACCAAGAACGCGGCGAAGACTGCTAACACATAGCGCAACCCACGCCAGAGGGCGCTCACCGCGTCACCTCAACCTTATGACGTCCGTCATGACAAACTCGCGGACGATGCGCAGATACGTCTCACCACCTGTTTCGTGCAAATTCGTGTGCCCGCCTCCCTCTACCTTGTAGAATATTTTCGGTTCAGGAGCGAGCGAGTAGAGATCGAAACCCTGCTGAAATGGCACCGTACGGTCTTCCGTGCCATGAATCACGAGCAAAGGGGAGCGAAACTGTCCAATCAAGCAAGCGTTGTTGAGGTCATTTTCGACGAGAAAGGCGAGAGGCGGCACACGGAGGCGGCCCATGGCGCGCAAGGAATAAAAGGGGGCGGTCAAAATCACCGCTGCAGGAGAATGTTCAAGTGCTAAAGGAATCGCCACCGCGCACCCTAGCGATTCTCCCATGTAGACAAGTCGCCGTCCGTTTGACCAACCACGTGAGTGAATGTACGCCAAGGCATCCTGCGCGTCGTGCAGGATGCCGGCAATCGTCGGTTTTCCGCGGCTCAAACCGAATCCTTGATAGTCGAAGAGGAAATGGCTTCCGCCAATGTGTTCGTGCAAAAGGCAGAGTTGAGCGAGTCGGTGCCCAATGTGACCGGCATTTCCATGAAACCAGATAAACAAAGGATCATCGGCGGCATCATGCAGCCCACGGCTCGGAATATACCAACCATGCAAGGTCTGTCCGTCATTGCCGCCAAACCGTACCTCTTCGTAAGGTAGCCCGAGTTTTTCAGGCGTCGTATTCAGTTGCCTATTGGGGTGAAAGGTCAGGGTATTTTTCAACCACTCTACCGGGCCGTTCAGCAAGTTGGAGATCCGCACGGCCGGTGCGCTTTGCCCATTTGTGGCGCTCATCAAGGGATTCTCCTTCATGCGCGGTTTTGCTTGACAATCCATAAGCTTACAGTATCTAATATCGCGAATCTTCACCGGGGAGTAGCCCTACTCCCGGAATCGAAAAAGGAGTCCGCCATGTCCGACAAAATCATTCTTGAGGTGCGCATCAACGAATACGCCATGCGTGACGTCAATCCCAACGTGCCCTACAGTCCCGAGGAAATCGCCGCCCAAGCGCTGGAATGCTGGCGCGAAGGCGCGTCAATTGTCCACTACCATGCGCGCGATCCGAAAACCGGCGCTCCAGCTTCCGATCCTAAGCTCTACGCCGAAACCGTTCGCCGTATCAAAGAGAAAAGCGATATCATCACCATGCCGACTCTGGGCGCTTGGTGGCTTCCTTCGCCGGAAGCGCGTATTGCCCATATCGTGGAGATGGCGAAAGACCCGATGACCAAACCCGACTTCGGCCCGATCGACATGGCGACTAGCAATGTCGACACTTACGACCCACAGGGCAAACGGTTTAAAACCAACGAAACCGTGTATCTGAACACCACAAAAACCTGGCAATATTTCGCGGAAACGATGAAATCGGTCGGCGTCAAACCGATTACTGCCTTGTGGAGCATCCCCTCGATTCGCGCGACTGAAGCCTTCATCGATATGGGTCTCTTTGACGAACCAATGTACAGCGAACTGGTGCTCACTGAAGACTGGCTGCTCTCCGGTCATCCTGGCTCGGTTAAAGGAATGGAAGCGTTTCTTGATTTTTTCCCTAAAGGAAAGAACTGGCAGTGGGCCGTCCTGTGTGTGGGAGGCAATCTTCTCCCTGTTGCGGCGGCAGCCATGGAGCGTGGCGGGCATGTATCAATCGGGTTGGGCGACTATCCTTACCCTGAACTCGAACTGCCCACCAACGCCCGGATTGTGTCCCGTGTGGCGCAAATGGCGCGAGAGATGGGACGAGAAATCGCCACCCCTCAAGAAGCACGAAAAATGCTGGGCTTGGCGTAGGCGGCGACAGCAAAGACTGGAAGTATCATTCTGCATTGTCAATAACGCAAAGCGCTAAGCGTAAAGACAGAAACAGGGGTGTCTCCCCGGCTGTCATTCCAGCGGAAGCCGGAATCCAGTTTATTAGTCCTGGATTCCGGGTCCCTCGTTGCTCGCCCGGAATGACGGGCTGCCCACGAGAGAAAGGGAGGCGACGAAGACTAGGAGTGAAGAATACAGGCCGGCCCTAACTCGGCGTTCCATCGCATTGCCGCCCACTTGCGGATCGGTGTGAACCTGAAAGATTTTGGGAATGGTCTGGACTCCAGATAAGATCATGCAACGGGAAGCGGCGTGTACGCATTGCAACCCTTTCCCTTCCTGCGCTACACTCCGCGCGACCGGTTCGAATAAAGGAGGAACACAACATGGCTAAACAAATCCGACGAATTGTGACGGGTCACAACGCCGCTGGGAAATCCATTATCGCCCAGGATGCCTTTGCGACGAGCATCCTCGAAATGGCCGCAATGCCGGGCCTGCGCGTGACCGACTTGTGGGAGACCACGACGGCGCCCGCTGATCTCATCAGTGATGCCGATCCCACCGCACGCCCCGTGCACCTGGAACCCAAGCCGACAGGCACGATCTGCCGCATCGTCGAGTTTCCGCCTGATGCGGCCTTGCGCGATAGTGCGGGTTCGCAAGAAGTGTTTGCCTCTCTCGGCGCAAGCCATGTCGCTGACACCACGAGCTCCACCCCGATGATGCATAAAACGGCGTCAGTGGACTACGCCATTGTGCTGGGCGGAGAGGTCTGGGCGGTGATGGACGAAGGTGAAACCTGTATGAAAGCGGGCGATGTGCTTATCCAACGCGGCACGAATCACGCTTGGAGCAATCGCTCACACGAACCCGCCTTCATTGCGTTCATTCTCGTAGGCGCCACGACGCGTTCCTAAACAATAAGGAATCCGAAAAGGAGGAATAGTATGGCGGATTATATCGATATTGAACAGGCAAAAACGTTGTCCGGACTGAGACTCATTCTTCCTCCTGGACGACCTAATCCGTGGGGCGAAGCGCTGAAGGGAATGTGCCATGTGAAGAAGATCCCCTACACGCGTGTGCGCAAAGCGCAAGGACATGACGCCGCATTACAGGCCTGGACCAGTCAGAGCAGCGCGCCTGTCGCCGTGTGGAACGACGAGCGTCCGCGCAACACTTGGATCGAACAACTCTCCCTCGTAGAACGCATAGCGCCGGAGCCGGCGTTGATTCCAATAAACATCGAGGAACGCGCTCTGATGTTCGGCTACAGCCACGAACTTTGTGGCGAGAACGGTCTGGGCTGGTCTCGTCGGATCATGCTGCTCGACACGACGTTAACGAATCCACGGAGTGATGAAGGTGCTCGTACGTTCGCTACGTATATGGGAGAGAAATATGGGTATGATCACGCCGCGGCTGAAAGGGCGCCGGCACGGGTAGCGGAGATCCTGCGACTACTTGCTACAAGGCTAGAACAACAACACGCTACGGGAAAAAAGTTTTTTATTGGAGATCGCCTGTCGGCACTCGACATTTATTGGTCGACCTTTGCCGTACTCATCCAACCCCTGCCTCCGGAATTGTGCCCCATTCCTGAACCACTGCGCGCCTCCTTCACGAACACCAACCCAGTCATAGCCGCCGCCGTGACTCCAGCGCTCATGGCGCATCGCGATTTCATTTATCGTGAGTACCTGGAGTTGCCCATGAATTTGTAAGTCAGAGTTTTCTCGGAGGGGGGAATCTTCCGTGGTCCGATGGAAGGTTAACCCCTCGGTTGCCTGATCCGTGTGGAGTCGCTTAATGAGTGAGAGAGACTCGCGGATTCACGTCTTCTTGGGTTGCTGCTTCTTCCCCCAAGTCGATCGCTCGTTCTGGATGTACGCCGAGCCAGAAGAATGCCCCAAGAAACACAAGAGCGGCGGCTACATACAGCGCACTGTTCCAGCCAAGCGTCTGCGCGATATAAGGAGTCAGAGTCGGAGATAAGGTTCCCGCTAGATTTCCGCCCATGTTCATCATGCCTGAGACCGCGCCAGCGTGTGGTCTGGCCAGATCAATCGTCGTGGCCCAGTAGGCCGCCACGCTCAAAAACAGCGCACCCTCGCCAAGCGACAAGTAGGCCACGGCCAGATAGGGGTCCGACGTCGCTGCACCACAATAAATCAAGCCTGCTCCCAGCAGCGAACAACTAAACCCGATTCCACACCGCCCAAGGCGTTTGCCAAAGCGTCGACTCAGCGCATCAGACAACCAACCTCCCAGGGGCGCCACCGCCGCGCTAATAAAAAATGGCGCGGTGCTGAACCATCCGCCGCTCACCAGTGAGAATCCACGCACGTTCACTAGATAGAGGTAGAACCAGGAGAAATAGATATAGCCGATGTAACCGAGCGTGGCGTATGAGGCCGTGAGGCACCATAGGTCCGCGCGTCTGAGGAGGAGTCGCCACGGCGTTCGCGCCAGCGCTACCTTCGGCTCGGGCGTCAGTCCTGCTTCGTAACTGATAATGTTCCGTTCCGCTTCATTCACCCAGGAATGCTCGTCGGGATGGTCTCTAACGAACCAATAACACAACAGCGCCACGGCGATGCCGACGGCGCCCGCAAGGTAGAAAGCCGCGCGCCATCCTAGCGTCACCATAATCCAGACAATCAGCGGCGGCGTCAGCGCGGCTCCCAAGGCGCCGCCGCTCGTCGCCATGCCCAAGGCTAGCCCACGTTCGCCCGGCGCCATCCAATTGGCCACCACACGGTTGTAATTGGGCGGTCCAGCGGCTTCACCCACACCGATCAGCGCGCGCACGATGATGAATGAACCAATCACGCCGACCCATGAGGTGAGAAACCAGTCTCCAGCAAAGGCTGTCACAACGGTCAACAAGGACCACCAGAAAATAGCGCCAGCCAGCACGCGTCGTGGACCGAACCGGTCGCCCAGCGTCCCACCCGGGATTTGCAACATGGCATAGCCAAAAACGAAAGCGCTGAAGATCCAACCCATTTGCACGTCGCTCAGTCCATACTCGGGCATAATGTACTTGGCGGCGATGGAAATGTTCACCCGGTCGATGAACATCAGCACTCCGATACAAAAGATTAGAGCGACGATTAGCCAACGCGTGTGGGTAGGAGAAGCTTTCATAGTATCGTGAGTTGTTGGCTTAGCCTTTGGGGAGCCCGAGCACGCGCTCGCCAATGATATTGTGTTGAATCTCGTTCGTGCCCGCCGCGATCGTACCGCGCCGCGCCGCGAGCATGCGGTGTGACCATTTCCCGTGGTCCATGGCGCCAGCGGCTTGGTACTCAAATTGGCTGTACGGTCCGAGCAGCTCCATCGCAAATACTTGTATGCGCAGATTCAAATCAGTCGTTCCCAATTTCATCATGGAGCCCTCCGGGCCGGGCGGCAGTCCCTGAAGCTGACGGGGGAGTTGACGAAAACTGGTATACTTGAGTGCCGCCGCTTCGCAGGCAAAACGCGCGATACTCTGCCGCACGTAGCTGTCCTCCCAGGCTGGACGGCCCTGGCGTTCCATTTGCTTTGCCAGGTTGATGAGTTGTTTCACCTCAACCATCATATCGGTGCGCCCGCCGTGAATCGTGCGCTCGAACATCATGTTCGTCATGGCGACCATCCAGCCCTGGTTTTTCTGGCCTACGAGGTTCGCCATCGGCACTTGCACGTCTTCAAAAAACACCTGATTAAAGCCATGCTCTCCAGTAATTTGCACCAGTGGTCGCACGGTGACACCCGGACTCTTCATATCGATCAGCAGATAACTGAGCCCCCGATGCTTAGGCGCATCTGGATCGGTGCGGCAGAGGAGCGTAGTGAAGTCGGCGTAATGCGCGTTGGAGGTCCAGACCTTGGAGCCATTGACGAGGAAATGATCACCGCGGTCAACGGCGCGTGTCTCCACCGCCGCCAAGTCAGACCCATGATTCGGTTCTGACAGTCCCTGGCACCAGATCTCCTCCGCCGGGGGAATCTTGGGAATGTAGCGTTGCTTTTGCTCGGGTGTGCCCCACTGCATCAACGTCGGCCCCACTCGGGCGATCCCCTGAAAGTTGACCGTTGGCGGTGCTTTTACCCGGTCAAGTTCTTCATGGTAAAGAATTTGCTGAATCATGGTCGCGCCGCGACCGCCATATTCTTTGGGCCAGTAAATACACATCCAACCGCCATCGGCAAGTGTTCGATGCCAGGCGCGACGTCGCTCAAACTCTTCTTTGGTGTCTGGATCGTGCAATTCACCGTCATCCCGCCAATCACGGGGTAGATTCTTTTCGAGCCAGCCGCGAAATTCCTGGCGAAACGCTTCGTCTTCTGGGCTAAACTTAAAATCCATGGTTGCCGCCTTTCTCTACAATGCCAAACGAGCTTTACCGGAATACAGGCATCACCTCTCGCGCAAACTGCTGAAGAGACGGATGATCAAGGGATAACGACACCGAAAAGATCAGGTGCGTGATCCCGACAGCAATATACTCCTCAATCCGTTGGCGAGCCTCGTTGGGGGGAAAGAGTCCCGTCAGCAGAACGGATTTCTCAATCGAAGCGGGATCACGACCGACCTGCTGACAGTGCTCTGTCAGTCGGGCGACTTTATGGCGCAGCGCGTCTGGGGAGCCAAACCCGTTCCAAATGTTCGCATGACGCGCCACAATCCCGAGAGCCACCCGCTCACCCCCTGCTCCAATTAAAATCGGAGGATGCGGCTGCTGGAGCGGCCGCGGGTTAAAAACCGCTTCGTCGAGTTGATAGTATCTACCAGTGAAGGTAACCCGCTCCTCGGTCCAGAGCCGCTTGATGACCTGGAGGGACTCGTCGAGCCGCGTCAGACGCTCACCGACACGGGGGAACGGCATTCCATAGGTCTTATGCTCCAATTCGAACCAGCCCGCGCCTATCCCCAGGATCAAGCGACCGCCACTGATAATATCGACCGTTGTCGCCATTTTGGCCAATACCGCGGGATGACGGTACGTATTGCCGGTCACCATAACCCCCATGCGCACCTTCTTCGTGGCCATGGCCAAAGCCGCCAAGGCAGTCCACCCTTCCAGGCAGGGGCCGGTCGGATCAGAAAAGATGGGCAGGAAATGATCAAAGACCCACGCCGTGTCAAAGCCCAGCGCATCCACTTCTTGCCAGAGCGAGAGCATGTCGCGCCATGAACCATGCTGTTGAGGGGTTTGAATCCCGAAGCGGATGGGGTGCGCCGTCTCCGCCATAGTGTCTCCTCCTTTGCATAGCCAGCAGTATCCCTCCCCGGGCTATAGCACAGCGCAAGAGTAGAGGGAAAGAGAACCCTTTACTCCTCTATTCTCCTTGGCGTCGATGACTTGGGCAAACACGCTGAAGATAGAGCTGAAGACGGTATGACATGCAAACCCAATTCCTGGCGTCCGGTCGTCTATAGTAAAATTGGTGCTTCTTGTGTATGAGGTGTGGTGATGGAAAAGCAAACCTTAGATCGGTTAACCGCAGCCTTCAAAGCCGTAGAGAAAGATTTGTCAGAGCGGGTCGCGGACCTGGCGGCAAAGAGTTCTTCGGGGAGACTCTCTGAGGAAGAGCGGGCGGAGTATGAACAAATTGTACGCCTCAACGATCTCTTGAGTATGCTCAAACTCCAAACTGAAGAGTACTGGACTCCTCGTATTGCCTCATGAGCTTGACTGCGCGAAAGCGGGCGCGGGTACGACGTCGAGCGCAGCAGACCTGTGAATACTGTCATTACCCTCTCTCCCTTTTCGCTACCTCTACTCTCCGCTCGAAGGATTCTGTCCAAGCTGCCTGGTCCAACAGAGGACAGGTCTTGGTTGAGATTTATTTTTTCCATGTAGACTGGGAACACTAATAGGAATAAATAAGACAAAAATTAATAAAGTTAAGGATGCATCTAATGAGGCACTCACGGGGGTCTCTCTGGTGGCGTTGGGATCTTCATGTACATACCCCGGCCTCCCTCGCGCAAAACTACGGGGGAAATACAGAACAAAGTTGGGAACGTTTCTTCTCTGCCCTTGAATCCTTACCACCAGAATTTAAGGTTCTCGGCATCAATGATTATCTGTTTCTTGACGGTTACAGACGCATTCTTGAGGCTCGGAAGAACGGCAAGCTCCGTAATATCGACTTGATTCTCCCAGTTATCGAGCTTCGCCTTGATAAGTTCGGTGGGAGTGAACACCATCTGAGTAAGGTAAATTACCATGTCATTTTCTCGAACGAGCTATCACCCGATACGATCCAAACCCAGTTCATCAATGTTCTGCGACGTGAGTACCGGCTCCGTCCTGATGGTCCAAAGAAAACCTGGTCCGCAATCCCAACCCTAGAGAGTCTGACAGATCTGGGAAGAGAAATTATTGACTCAGTTCCTGAACCTGAGCGCTCGCGTTACGGGAATCCATTGCAGGAAGGGTTTAGTAATCTCACTTTTCCTCTTGAGTCAATACAAGAGGCCCTTAAGTCTCATTATTTTACGAACAATTTTGTCACCGCTATTGGCAAAGCTGAATGGTCCCAGGTGAAATGGAAAGGTGGATCAATAGCGGACAAGAAACACATCATTAACGGAGCAGACATCGTTTTCCAGGCGGCAGAAAACCCAGAGGATTGTCACAAGTCTCGGGAGGCCCTTAAAGCAGCCCAAGTGAATTCTTTGCTCCTTGACTGTAGTGACGCGCATCATTTTCCTGATTCCAAGGAAAAAGACCGCATCGGGAATTGTTATACCTGGATCAACGCAGATACAGAATTCGCAGGACTTCTACAGGCACTTAAAGAAAATGAGAGTAGGATTTTTCTTGGTATTAAACCCGACCAGCTACGACGGATAACAGAGAATCCCACAAAATACATTCAAAGTCTTGAAATCAAGAAGACAGCAGATGCAGTGCTAACTGAGCCCTGGTTTGATGGAACCTCCATCGAGCTTAATCCTGGACTCATTGCGGTGATCGGTAATAAAGGGAGCGGCAAAAGCGCCTTTGTCGATATCTTAGGGCTACTAGGAAATACGGCAAGAGGTGATGATGCCTCTTTTCTGACACCCAAACGTTTCTGCGATCTGGTCAATAATAAAGCAAAGAATTTTGAGGCGGAGTTGCAATGGGAGAGTGGAGATCAAGAGAAAAAGAACTTGGACGAAAAAGTGCCACCGAATACCGTTGAAACCGTGACTTACATACCACAGCACCTTTTCGAAGATATCTGTAACGAACTGATTGGGACCGAACCAGGCAGATTTGATACAGAACTGAAGCAAGTTATCTTCTCTCATGTCGATTCTGCGGATCAATTAGAATGTGAAACACTGGATAGCCTTCTCAATTACCGAACGAATGAATTGACTTACGCGATCGAACAGCGCCGCTCAGAACTCGCTGAGCTAAATCGTGAGATTATAGCGCTAGAGCAACAGTCTACCTCAGAATACCGACAGCAACTTGAGAATCAGTTGGGGGTAGCAAAAGCCGAACTTGCTGCACATGACGCAACAAAACCTAAAGAGATTCTAGCGCCTCCCAAGGAACCAAACGCAGCCATGCAGGAAACAATCGCCGAGTTGGAGCAACGCCAGAAAGAATACGAGACAACCCTTGATAGAATCAAAACGGCCGAGACTCGACAGCGAACATTGGCGCGAGAAATCGCTATAATTGACCGAATCGATCAACGACTGACAAATTTCAAGCGAGGTTACGATAATTTCGTGACAGACACATCCCCAGAATTACAGACGATTGGTCTACAATTAAAAGATATCCTCACTGTCTCCCTGGATTGGAAGCCTCTAGAACTGGCCCGAAGACCGAGACAAGAAGAACAACAGAATCTCTCGGCTCAACTTAACGAAGCAGAGTCTACCAGCCTTATCGCTCTACGTAATCGCTTAACGGGACAAATCGAAGCTCTTCAGAGAGCGCTCGATGCACCCAACCGTCAATACCAAGAGTATCAAACCGCTTTAACAACATGGACAGAAAAACGTCGCGTGCTCGTCGGAGCACGCGATAGGGTAGGAACAATTGCCTACCATGAGGCTCAGCTAGCAGCGTTACAGGATATCCCGTGGCGACTTGTGGGTCTTCGACATAAGCGCCGGGACTTGGCACGGCAGATTCACGAACTGATCGATCAGATTGCTGGACTCTACCGAAAGCTCTACGAGCCAGTCCAGAGATTCATCGCGAATCACAAAATCGCGAGAGACCAACTCAGGCTTGAGTTCGATGTCTCCATCGTTGATGCAGGTTTTGAAGTAAATTTCCTTGATTGGATCGATCGGTCACGAGTAGGGTCGTTTTCCGGAAGACCAGAATCTGTCGCCCGCGTCAGAGAAATTCTGAGCCGCTATGATTATAATTCTCTTGAACACTGCCTTGGCTTCGCCGAGGACATACTTGACCACCTCCATCATGATCGGCGTACACCTGATGGGCCTGTGACTCATATAACAAAACAATTGAGAAGAGAGAAAACCGAAGACTCGTTGCTAAATTTTCTGTTCGGATTTTCTTATCTGCAACCGCGCTATCTTCTCAAAATGGATGGCCGAGAACTGCATCAGCTTTCTCCAGGAGAAAAAGGTGCTCTCCTAATTGTTTTTTATTTACTGGTGGATCGGAATGATCATCCGCTTTTGATCGACCAACCCGAAGAGAACCTTGATAATGAGACAATCGTCGATCTACTCGTACCGAGTATCAAAGAAGCAAAACGTCGAAGACAGATCATTATAGTCACGCACAACCCAAACCTCGCTGTTGTATGCGACGCTGACCAAGTCATTTATGCAAACAAGAGCATGCAGGGTGGACCGGTCATAAAATATGAGGCAGGAGCTTTTGAGAATCCACCGATCCAAAAGAGAGCTATCGACGTACTTGAAGGCAAGCCACCAGCCTTTATGAATAGAAGCTCAAAGTATCAACTTTGAGAACATCTTACAAAATATTTTATTATGGGAAATACTGTATGGGAAAGAAGTTAAGGATGTCCTATGACAAAGAAGGAGACGTCCTCGATGTGTCTCTAGGAGATCCCACCCCTGCAATATCTGAAGAGGTCGAAAATGATTTCTTCGTGAGCCGTCATCCTGTTTCGGGAGAAATTGTGGGTTTTTCGATCCTCAATTTCGAAAAATGGTTTAAGGAAGCCCGAGAGTATAAACTGCTGCCTTTGGAAGGACAGTTTTTTGCAGAGGTGCCAGTTGAGGAAAGCTGAGTGCAAGACATGCAGCAATGATCTCCTCTGTTCTTCTCCTTTGTAGGGGCGAAGCATTTGCGTGTCAGGCTCTCTGTAATATTGGTCTATCCGGGGCAAATGCTGCGTCCCTACCTGAAAGGATCAGTAGTATCCCAATAGGATGTGTTTCAACTTATGGAAGCGATGATTGTGGTAAAGAAACGGCCGGGCGCACCCGCGCTTTCAGCAGAATCATGACGTGATTGACAAGCCGGTAGGCATCCATCTCTTCCTCCTCAGCCGCAGTCAACCCTTCCTCGCGATTTTTGTCTAATAATTCCTCCAACCGTTCCTGCACGGCTGACGACACTTTATGAGTAAGGACCTGC
>JBFWZL010000026.1:0-21869 GCA_050185455.1 Binatia bacterium
GGCGTCTTCCGCGCGGGATGGGGACAACATAGTCATGGAAACCTTCCTTCCTCTGTGAAACGGTAATGAGGAAAGAAGGTAAGCGCATTCTCATTCCGTTGTCACGCAGGCTGACCGGAATGACACGTTGTTTTCGGTTTAGTGCAGGCTTTGCGCCGAAGAGGAATGGACGTTATTCGTGTTCAGGATCGTGGTCGGGAGCAAGCCGACGATGCGGAACTACTTGATGAAGCGCTGCACGACGAACGCGTGATGCTCACGAATGACACGGACTTTCTAGTGCTGGCTGCCCGACGGTCTGAGCAGCAGCAACGGTTTGCTCCAATTTTCTTCTGGTCACAACAGCGCCGTTCGATTGGGCAACTGGTCCGTAGCATTATTCGCGAAGCTAGTCGCTCCGATTATGATTCCATATGTTCACAGGTATTTTTTCTATGACGTAACGGAATCTACAAAGCGGACGTTGAGCACGAAGCTTCAGTCCCCATCTTCCAGACAGGGACACTCAATAAGTACAACTCAAAACTCACGACCCGGTCCGTAACACCGACCTGTTTCCTCCTAAAAAGCCGCACTCTCACTCGCCTTAAACATAGACACTTGAAGTAATAGTCTTTTTTGTATGCGCTAGCCTGAAATCATGGGTCTCTACATAATGGGATTGCCAACCATCGGGGCGTTTGGAAATCGCTAACGGAAATCCCGCAGGGTCGTACCAATAAATCTGTTCACCAATCTCGATAGGTAGTACTCTCCACTCCTGGGGTGGTACCTGGGAAAAATCTTCGCATAGTTCAACTTCAATCTCAGTGGGAATCGAAAATGGATCTACTGAGGAAACCTGGCTCATGCGTTTTTGTACCCACTCTCGAATAGCTGCTGCATTTAGTAGTTCGTTGGGATTCTGATTATGATTGTGTTCATCATAGTAAGTCTGAGCGACTGCCTCCGCTTTAGAACGAGTTGTCTCTCCCCCTCGTGCAAGAAGGTACGCGGCTACTGGTTCTAGTGTTCCCCATGTGATGAGTTCTTTCAGCCAGAAAACAGCCCAAGGAAGTTCCATCTGAGACCAGTCTTCGAGGGTCAAAGGTTTGAGCATCTCCCCGTGCGCTTCATTAACCGCTATGGCAAGAACGCTTCCTAGTCCCCAGTTAAAGCGGTACCCAAAATTTTGACTGACGTAATTGTACCAATCGGACACCTGTCTTGGTGTTGGTTGCTTACCATTTTGATTGGGGGCCAACCACCAGTGTAATATTTCCTCCCAAGTGGCCTTGCTGGGAACTTTTGCTTGCGGGCGAAATCGTGGAAGCGTGCTGAGCTGTTCGACGAGGACTCGAATGTATTCAAAACGCTCTTCTGGAGACCAGAAAGCGTAAGGCTCACTTATTTCTAGATGTTGCCGAATTGTCGGATACTGTCTGAGTAATTGATCGGCCCCACGTGGTGGTAAGCTTGTCCTGTATAAACGTCTCCGCTGAAGAGGATCGGGGTAGATATTCTCCACCAATGCTCTACCTCGGCAGGTAAAGAACCCCTCCAATCTCTTCTCTTCTTGATACGCATATCGTGCGTAGCTGCGTTGCCAGATATGTTTGAGGCGACTTTCCCATTCATTGATGGGTAAACTGATTTGCTCTAGCTCTTCGATTTCGACTATTGCCGACAGCAGCATACTATCCAAGGTATCAAGGGGATCGATGAGTTGCTGGTGATAGCTCTGATTGGAATTCTCATCTGTGAGGGGAGCCGTTTGTTCTAGCCATTCTATAAATTCATCTGTTGACGTTAGCCCAGTGAGCTGACTCCATTGTCTCTCTATTGAGAGTAATAATTCGGCTAAGGGGCTTCGTGTCGACTCTTGTGACTCGTTTCCAGCGTTCTTTCTCTGTAAGGAGCTGGTCAACTGCCTATAAGGGCGAAGTGCTGATTGGTAGATCTTGGGATATCGAGGCAATAGCACTAGCGTTCTTCCTTCAGTTCCGACTCCTGGTCGTCCCGCTCGTCCAACTATATTGCCAAACTCGCGAGGGCTTAAAACACTTTGACCACGTCTCAGACTAGGCAACAGGATAGTTTCAAAAGGAAGATTGACTCCTTCGGAAAGAGTCGAAGTGGCAACGACTAGGTATACAATCCGTTCCTGAATCGCTTGGATGAGTAACCTCCCCATAACCCCAGGCATCCTACCATGATGCAAGACAATGCCTCTCCCTAGTAAGCGATACTCACGCGAATCCGCACCGAAATAATCTTTACAGGATTGCAGGCAGGCTTCCCAAATTTGTTGCTTGTCTGACTCTTGAGGTGGAGAAAAAAACGCTGGCTTCTCCTCTCGTGCCCAGGTAGATTCCAATAACGTAAGAAAGTCCTCGGCATAGCCGCCAGGGTACTGGGTAATCGATATGAGGACCGCATGTTGCCGACCTTCATTGTCTGGAGTAGCTAGATGAATCGCAGCCCACAAAAGATAGGGCCGAAGACGCTTTTCTGGACCCCCTTTTTCCCATTGTTTTGCCGGGGGATGAGGAGGGAATGGACGCGGAATATACGGCGTGTCAGTTGGTCCTCCTCTAGGAAAATCTAAGGGACTGCCATCAAGAAGATCGTAATGAATCTCGAATCCTCGATTTGAGAGACATTCGAGCCGACCAATGAGCTGTCGGGTGCTACGATATGCTGTTGTTTCAGGACGAGCGTCCATTTGACCTGTGACCCAACGAGCTAATGTGTTTTCTGTTCCTGAGGCTACGGCTGACAACGCCAGGATTTTACTCTGACCTGATTCTAGGTGAGCCAGTAATCGGGTTCCGAAAGATTCAAGTCGCAGTGCACGGCTCTCGGCATGCCAGGAGAGACTGGTGGCACCTTCAAACTGGATATTGTGAGCTTCATCGATAACAACAAGGGAGAGTCTATGAAGGAATAACGGTCCAAGAAATCTGATCAAGGCCTCCGCTTTTTCATAGGTGCAAATCAAAATGGTCTTGTCTGCGCTTGTGAGCCACGCATCTGTTGGTCCCCAATCGGTGCCTCCGTATAAACCCGTTACGATCATAGTTGATGAGGCAGAAAGATCCCGAAAGGTCTGAGAGAGTTTTACCTCTACCTCTGCGGCAAGAGCCCGGCTCGGCGTCAGATACAAAGCAAGTGGATTGAAATTAGAGCTGAGGGTTTGTGGTTCCTGAGGGCTAGCCTCTCCCTGAAAAAAACTCTGGAGTATGGCTAATTCAGCTACAGTCGTCTTTCCCGATCCGGTTGGAGTACAAAGCGCGAAAGACCCACCTGCTAGGAGGTGTTCGATTCCACGCACCTGAGAAGGCCACACCAAAGCCCGGCGGTTTCGATAATTCTTGCGTAGGTAGCGTTCGAGAATTTCTTTGCCAAGTGGAGACATTTCTTCTGCTAATGTTTTTAAGCGCTCTCGCATTGAACTCTCGACGTACGTTGTCGCAACCTCTGAGCATAGTTTTGCCAAAAGCCAAGAATACGAATCCACTCCGTGAATTAGAACTTTTACCACGGATGAAAGCTTATCGAGGGCTTTATTCAATCGGGACTCTTCTCCCCACCGCATTGCTGCACACACAAGACCTAGAGCACTGGCCGTTTCGGCAACAATCCTCCGATGGAGATCTTCAGAAAATGCTTCTGAGTCGTGTTGAGACGAATCAGGACTCGTTAGCAGGGATGAAGCAAAGTTCCGCTCCCAATGTGCAATGAGTATCTGAAATAACTTTGGAAAGTCTGCCCGAAGGAAGGCCGCAAGAATCTGAGATTCTGAGTTTTTGCGCTCACCTTCTCCTAACAAGCCTGCTGAGCGGGCAGGGTAGCCGGCAAGTTGATAGGAAGCAGCAGAAAGGAGATGTAGCGGGAGTTCAGAGGAATTTAGTTGAGGATGAGATAGCCATTCTAATAACTCAGCTGCTCTTCGTGCGCTGTCGCGCCACTCCTGTCCTCCAGACTTTCGTTCTAAGAACGCGGCATCTAAAAGCCGTACGGCATCATCCAGATGTTGATCTGCCTCCTCCTGACGCCAGCTTGTCAATCCGGGCTGGCCTTCGCGGAGCCGAGTGTGATGACTGTACAACTTGGCAATCGAAGGCGGAAACCGACGTCCAGCCAATCCTTCTCGAAGCTTTGCGGCTAAAGCTGTAGGTTCGCTCTCAGACGTTGGCACGGAACTCATCCTCTTTGCAGTAAACGGATTTGACCAAACTCTCTATATCCGTGAGATGGACCTCGACTGTTTCAAGGCGTCGGTTCGCCACATAACGTGCGTGAGGTTTGTCCACCGAAATCCATGCTGGCTTTTGAACAGGAGCACGGCCGCAAACATAGCTAACGAGGTCCAAACGCTCACACTGGTTTCCCGTTCCAGACAACCAAAGCTGTTGCAGAGCTTCACACCACCGAGCTGATACTGGGTCGCTCCGCTCAGCGAGGATTTCAATGAATCGAGGAAGATCGACCGGAACTGCCTTGCTAACTTTCTCATGTGCCTCGTCGATTAGATGGGTGTCATGATCAGTCGTACATTTTGCCTCGCAGTATAGGTAGCGAACAATTCGCCCCTGACTATCAAGCTGAAAAGCAACACAATCATCGCCCGTTCGTCCGGGAGCTATACTAGGTAGGTTATTCGTTTGTCTGTAGGCTTCCAGTTGTTGAAATGCAACAAGATGAAATCGAAAGAGGAAGGCGGGAACTTGCCAGTTGCTCTCCCCAATAAGGAGAGAAATTTTCTGCGATAAGGCCGGCGAATATCTCTCCAAAGTATCCCTGTAGGGTCAAAGCGTGTAACCGTTCAGGATATTCTTCAGCCGGATCTCTTCCTTGAGATCGTCCAAGAGGGTGGAGCGAGAGGGTTGATAATGCTCGCAGTTGTTCTCGGGCATCTTCATGAGCTTTTTGGACCAGAGATCGGAGTTCCTTCAAAATAATGGGGCGGTAGACCGCGTTCTCCTTTAGAAGCTGGTGTCTGTACCTCTTATTTCCGGATTGAGAGACGCTGGAAGACAACCAGTTAGAAAGTTGAGAACATTTCAACATGTTCTGTTTCACCATATTTGTTACTGGATAGCTTTGCCACTCGCTCGGCTTGAAGACCACGCTTAATCTCTACCGAAACTCCAGCATAATTGCCTTCGCGCACAAGTTCCAAGACGCGTCGAGCGTTTGCAATATCTCTCACGCCTCACGACTTACGTTTCACGTTCTCACGAATGCCGTCGCGCCTCCGGTTCAAGCTCCACCTGTGTCGCCGTCAAGAAACGCACCACCATGTTGTAGAAACCTGTATTCATCGTCAGCTCAACGATCTGCTCGTTATCAAGAAATGAGCGTAGGGCGTCAAACGTCGCATCCGTGATCTTCACGTTCAGTGTCATTTCCGTTGCGTAACGAATAACCGCGCGCTCTTGTTCGTTGAACGCTGGATCAGTCTCCCATGCGGCAAGCCGTTCGACTTGCTCGGGGCGCACACCAATTCGTTTCGCCAGGGCTTGATGATGCACATATTCGTAGTCGCAATTGGTGAGTCGCCCCACAGTCATGATCGCGAGTTCTCGCAAGCGTGGATCAAGGCGGGTGCGATTGCGCAGGCCGTCGCTGAAGTACAACATGCGACGCAACAGCAGAGGACTATGCGCCGCCATGCGAAAGACATTCCCGATCGAGCCGCGCTGCTGTTGCAGCATGTCGTAAATATCGCGCTCCGGTTCGGGCAGTTGTGCATGGGTTACATACGGTAGACGAGCCATGGGAGCCTCCTTTTTCGCGATGCGTGTTATGTGGTGCGTGGGGCGTGTTACGTATTCAGCGCCCAATTACTTTCATCAATTCTCGTATCCCGGCGCCTTCCAGTTCGTCCAGGGCCTCCGTGAAGAGGATGACTCGTTCCGTTTCTTCCGGTGAAAGACGCGCACGCAAACAATCGCGAATCTTCGTCAGATGTTCTTCGCGCGTCAGCGGTGGTAGTCCCCAAAATCCCTTTGGCCCTTGGCAGCGAGAAGTCAGCCGTTGGCTACTCACCAGTTCAACCTCTACATCCACCCACATTTTCTCCATCTCGCCAGGAATATCGGTAGTTTGAGTGAGGGTCATTGTCTTCAGCATTTTCTCCATATCACTGCGGAACCGTTGCTCATCCCTAAATGTCCCCACGGTCACGGAGCCGTCCAATAACGCAGCAGCAATCGTGTATTGAAAACTGAACTTACCATCTAATCCGGTCCGTGGTTCTGGTCGATTCACATATGGCATGACTGGAGTAGTGACTGTTACTGACTGGATCGTGGCTGGATCAGCGATCTGCCGGCGCAGTTCAAGCGCCGCGGTGATGCCAAAGTGTGTCGCATATTGACTGGGAAACATCTTGATAGCGAATCCTGGCTCGACCATGCGATACGACTGACCAAACATGAGCAGCGCGGTCAAATCAGCATCACTCTCGAAAAAGGTTTCCGCGTAGCCGTTCGGCGCCTCGAGAATATCCAGATTCGCCGTGAACCTACGACGCGCCAACAGCGCGGCGTCGAGCCCTGCCGCCGCCGCCCACCCACAATGCGTGGCTTTGGTCATGGTGCCGACATTCGCCATCACGCCCCCGGCGCGCGAGGCGGCGATACCCAACGCGTGCCGCAGTTGCTCGGAGCTGAATCCGAGGAGATGCGAGGCGGCGACGGCTGAACCCATTACCCCAACAATGCCAGGCGGATGAAATTTTAACTTCCCAGGCTCGTATTGCCGCGACGCCAAACGCAAGCTCCCCTGGAACTCACAAGCTTTCACGAACGCAGTAATAACCTCCCGCCCCGAAACGTGTTCTTTTTCCGCCAGCGCCAAAACAGTAGGCAAGGTGGGCGAGGCGGCGTGCGTTGGTGGACTCCACATCGGTTCATAATCCAAGACATGCATGGAGACGCCATTCACATAGGCGGCGGAAACAGGCGAGGTTTTGAACCCATGCCCGACTACTGTCGAAACCGGTGTTCCTCCAAGTTCGCGGACATGTTCGGCGATGATGCGAGGCCCATCTTCTTGTGCGCCGGCAACCGCGACAGCAATCCCGTCAAGGATAATGCGTTTAGCCACGGCAACGACCGGTTGCGGCAAGTGCTCAAAAGTAAGTTGAGTGATCGTTTGGCAAAGGGTCTCAGTGATGCCCATCATCGTCTCTTCTTACGAATTTCCTCCAACCCTGTCGAATGGGGGAAGCATTTGACAACCTGGTCTGCTTCGCAGGATACTGAGCCACTTGGTTATTGCACCATTGAGTCATTTAGTCATTACCATTTCCATGAAAAAGAGGGAGGAGAAAAGCATATGGCACAGAAACGAGAACCAGTTTCTTGGCGGTTAAAGCTTCTCCTGTACGCTATCCTTCTTGCTCCGCCCTCCATTGTCCCCGCACAAAACGATCCACATGCCGGTCATATTGAATTTACAGGCGTTGTTTCGCGTGAACTCATGGAACGCCCCACGACACTGACCAATGCGCCCGGTCGTCTCCATCAAGCTGTCAGCACCGACTCCCCGCAAGCGCAAGCGTTCTATGATCAGGGCATTGCCTATCTCGCTTCTTACGTGTGGGTCGAAGCCGCCCGGTCATTCCATCAAGCGTTGCGTGATGACCCGAATCTCGCCATGGCGCACCTCGGACTCGCAAAAGCCTACGCCGGCGTCGATGCACAGGACGAGATGCAGCTCCATTTAAAAAAGGCGCAGGAACTCGCCGCTTCTGGACACGCGACTCCCAAAGAGGCCCAATGGGTCGCGCTTGCAGTGCAACAGCAAGAGGCGATCCAAGCGCCTCTCGAAGAACGGGCCTTTCTTCATCAAGCCTATAAACAAGCGATCGAGTTGCTCATCGCGGAGGACCCAAACGACCCGCACCCTTGGATTCTGCGCGGCAATGCGGAAGAACCCGGTCCTTGGGGCCGAGGACAAGTCGGTAAAGTCGGCTCGATCGCCTACTATGAAGCCGCACTCCAACGCGATCCCCACAACTTTGCCGCACACCACTTCCTCGTGCATTCTTATGAGAACATTGGCCGTCACGATATCGCGGCTACACATGGGAAGGCGTATGCCGAAGCGGCAAAAGAAATCCCACACGCACAACACATGTACGGACACGTGCTTCCTCGGCTTGGCAAATGGCAAGAGGCGTTACACCAGCTGTCCGAGGCTGACCGATTAGAACGCAAATATTACGCGGAGCAAAACATCATTCCAGAAGAAGACTGGCATCATGGGCACAATCTGCACTTACTCGGCACGGTACAATTACGTCTTGGCAATGAAGCCGAGGCGGAACGACTGTTCAAGGAAGCTTTTGCGCTCAAAGGTCGCGGACCGCTGGCGGATCGGTACACCGCTCCCTGGATTGAACATCTCCTCTTGCGTGAGCGTTTCGAGGAGGCGCTACCGACAGCGCTCGAAGTCGAGCGACGCCCCTCCCCGCTCGCACAAGTCATTGGCGCGGCGTTGGCTGGAGAAGCCTATATCGGTCTCGGACGTATTGACGACGCCAAAAAAGCGCTGCAACGCGCGGAAGCAGCCGAGCCGAAAGTAGTAGAGGCATTGCAACATTCTCCCTATGAATCGTTTGCCTCCCACTTTACGCAATCGTTCATCACAACATTGTCGAGTGAGCTCGCCTTGCGCGGGAAGACTCCCGAAGACGGGGAGCAGCAGTTTATTGCCATGGCTGATGCTCTGGCTATCAATCCGCGACTCGACGCCTGGGCCGATGGTTTGTTCCGCCTGGAACGCATGGCTCGTGATGCGAAACGCGCGGGCCGTCCAGCATTGGCGCAAGCGTTGATCGAGAGAGTGCGTAAGATCGATCCTGAATTCACCAGTACGGCCTTGGCGGCGGCAAAGTAAGTGACACCCTGCCTGCGATTCCCTAATCCTTGCCGCTCCCCTCACAAATACGCTACAGTGCCGAACGACTCGTAAAGGAGGACCCAGCAATGCAATACGACTTGCTTATTAAAGATGGTTTTCTCGTGGATGGATCAGGCATGCCCGGCTACTATGGCGACGTGGGAATCGCCGACGGCAAAATCGCGGCAATGGGCAAAGTCGATGGCCCATCTAAGGAGACAATCAGCGCCAAAGGACTTGCCGTCGCTCCTGGTTTCATCGATGTGCATACGCATTACGACGCGCAACTCTTCTGGGACCCGTGGGCGACGCCGAGCAGTTGGCACGGGTTCACCAGCGTGTTCATGACGAACTGTGGATTCGGGTTGGCGCCGTGCAAACCACAGGATCGTGACTACATCACTCGTATGCTGGTGAAAGTCGAAGCGATGCCGATGGAAAGCCTTAAGGCTGGCGTGCCGTGGAATTGGGAAACGTACGGTGAATATCTCAATGCGCTCGACCGTCGCCTCGCCGTCAACGTCATGGCGCTCGCGCCTCACTCGACGATTCGCTACCACGTCATGGGCGATGAGTCACGTAAACGACACGCTACCTCTGAAGAGATCAGTCAGATGCAAGCTGTCGTGGCCGACTGTATCAAAGCTGGAGCGTTCGGCTTTTCCTCCTCTTTTGGTCCCGTCCACTTCGACGGGGAAGGACTTCCCGTCCCCAGCCGCCATGCAACACAAGATGAGGTCGTCGCGTTAGCAAGCGTGTTGAAGGATTTTCATCGCGGTACGGTATGCGTCATCCCTCCCGGCGTTCCGCGAGTGCAGCAATCCGATATGGCGTATATGTCCCGGGTCTCCCGAGAGAGCGGGAGACCCGTGTTGTGGAACTTGTTGACGCAAACGTGGGATGCGCCGACCCATTGGCGACAGGTCTTAGACTGGACCGAGGATGCGTTCCGTGACGGTGCGCGGGTACACCCACTCGCGTTGTGTGAACGGTTCGACCTGACTTTTTCTCTCCGTGGGGCGGTGTTTGAAGACATGCCGGGCTGGAAAGCCGCAGCTACTGGTTCGCGTTCACAGAAGATCGCCAACTACTCTAATCCTGAGATTCGCGCCGCCATGCAACGTGATCTTGAGGATTCCGCGCCCAAAATCTTCTCCAAACGCATGCAAGATATTTTTGTGAACACTGTCCGTCTGCCCGAGCATCAAGAGCTGGTTGGTAAGAATATGGAGGAACTCGGTCAGATACAGGGGAAAACGCCGCTGGAAGCGATGATCGATTTAGCGCTCTCCGAGAATTTGGAAACGCAGTTCCTCATCCGTGGTTTCGCCAACGGCGATGAAACCGCCGTGCGCGACATGACGACGAGTCCGTATGTCCTCACTGGCGGCTCCGACGGCGGCGCGCATATCGCGTTTCTGTGTCAAGTCACTTATTCAAGTTTCTTGCTCAGTCACTGGGTGCGTGAGAAGAAGGCGATCACACTTGAACAGGCAGTGCGGAAATTAACCTTCGATCCAGCCGTGCTCCTTGGCATTCCCAACCGTGGGTTGCTCAAAACAGGCATGGCGGCGGATCTTACAATCTTCGATCCTGACAAGGTCCAGGCAAAAGAGAAAGAGTTTGTAAAAGACTTTCCCGGCGGCGCGTCTCGTCTCGTCGCTCGCGCGGACGGATACCGTTACACTGTCGTCAACGGTCAAGTGGTGTTGCGCGATGGTGAACAGGCCGGTACATGTCCAGGGCGCGTATTGCGAAGTTATGAATAGGAACAGCATAGCTATCAGCAGTCAGCGGTCAGCACAGTCAAAAGTCATAAAGTCATAAAGTCATCACGTCAGAGGTCAAAAATATTGTCTATATCTTGCTGATAGCTGATTGCTGAAAGCTTTTTATGCTCAAACACACCTTCCAACACATCCACGGCATCGGGGAAAAAACCGAGAAACGCATTTGGCGAGAAGGGATCACCTCTTGGGAAACCTTTCTGGATGAACATCAACGCACCACGTTGCCTCAGTGGCAGCGTGATATGGCCTGTTGGGAACTCGAAGCATCGCTCCGCGCGCTGGAGCGGCGCGACGCCGCCTATTTCAACGTGAAGCTCACCCCCTCCCTGCACTGGCGACTCTATTCGGAATTCGGCCAACGCATCGCATATCTTGATATCGAAACAACAGGAGAGATGAACGGGGAATCCACGATCACCGTAATCGGCCTCTACGATGGCGTTGCCCCGCGCGTGTACGTCCAGGGACAAAATCTTGCTCGATTTGTGGAAGACATCGCGGAATTCACGCTCCTGGTGACTTACAACGGTAAACAGTTCGATCTCCCGGTTATTCGCCAGGAATTAGGAGCGCCACTGGAACAAGCGCATATCGACCTGCGCTATCCCCTGGCGACGTTGGGCTACAAAGGCGGACTCAAAAAGATTGAACGGACTGTCGGCCTGGAACGCGAAGGACCCCTCGCCTCACTAGACGGTTGGTGCGCGGTATGGCTGTGGCGCTATCATCAATACGGCATTCCGGGCGCGCTTGAAACTCTGCTGCGCTACAATTTAGAGGATGTCATCCATCTCCCAGCACTGCTTGCGCTCGTTTACAATTCCCGTATTCAGCAAGCGCCCTTTTCGCTAGAACCGATTTCTCCGTCCCCATTGCCGGACATTCCATTTGGGTTTGACGAAGCGATTATTCATCGCGCGCTGGCTGATACGGGACGGGCAATCGAGTCCGGCGTTTTTTCTTCGAGCAGAGAAAACGGATGACCTAAACACATATTCCCCTTGGCAAGAAGTAGTGAGGTTGGTATGGAAAGCAGGGGTCATGCAATAGGAAATTCTTGACTTCAGAAGGGGGTAGTATGCGTCTGGTTACATTTCTGCGTCTGGGAGAACCCCGCTTGGGAGCAGTCGTCGGCGAGCAAGTCATCGACCTCAACGCCGCCTATCAATTTATGCAGGAACGCGGCGGCAGAGCCCGCGCTCGAGAAGTCGCTACAGCCGTGTTGCCGTCAGATATGGTCGGCTTTCTCTCCGTGGGAGAAGAAGCCATCGACGCGGCGCGGGAAACGGTCGACTACGTCACGACTGCTGAGAAAGGAGCATTTCTTGGTCAAGGCATTGTGTATGGACTCAAGGCGGTCACGTTGAAAGCACCTGTGCCTCGTCCCACGAAACTGATTCTCGTAGGCCTAAATTACCGGGATCACGCCGAAGAAGCTAAGATGAAAATCCCTGAAGAGCCGACGCTTTTCTCCAAGTATGCAAACGTAGTTATTGGCCCGGGCGAAGCCATTCGCATCCCCAAAGTATCAGATCAGATTGACTACGAAGGCGAGTTTGCTTTCGTTATAGGTAAACGCGGGAAAAATATTCCGAAGGAGAAAGCGCTCGACTATGTCGCCGGTTACACTATCGTGCACGATGTCAGTTGTCGCGACTATCAGATGCGCACCGGCCAGTGGATGATTGGGAAAACGTTTGACACCTTTGCCCCCATGGGACCGTATCTCGTAATGAAAGACGAAATTCCTGATCCGCATACGCTCAATCTCACCACCCGACTGAACGGCGTCGTCATGCAAAATTCCAATACGAAACATCTGATCTTTAATACTTTCGATTTGATCGCCTACATGTCCCAAGTTTTTACTTTGGAGCCTGGTGATGTCATCTCCACGGGAACGCCGTCTGGCGTGGGGTTCGCTCGTAAACCGCCGGTCTTTTTAAAACCGGGTGACGTCGTGCGTATCGAGATTGAAGGGCTCGGCGCGTTGGAGAATCCGCTCGAAGCAGCGGAATAACCTGCGGAAGAAAGGGAGACTGCTCGTGACTGACTACTCTATCAAAGATAAAGTCGCGATCGTCGGTATCGGCGAAACGAAATATTACAAAGCGGGTCAAGCGCCGATCAGTGAGTTCCAGCTCGCGCTCGAAGCAATCCAAAAAGCTGTGGCTGACGCAGGCTTACGGATCGAAGATATCGACGGCTTCGCGTCGTACAGCGACGATCGGAATGATCCAACCCGTCTCGCGGGTGCGCTCGGCATTCCACAAATTCAATTCTCTAACATGCACTGGGGCGGCGGCGGCGGCGGCATGGCAGGAGCAGTCGGGAATGCGGCGGCAGCCATTGTCGCTGGTTATGCAAAACATGTCGTTGCCTTTCGCGCGCTCGCGCAAGGACAGTTCGGGCGCTTCGGTCAAGGTCACGCAGGCGCACGCGTTAGAGGAGCCGCCGCGTACACCGCTCCCTACGGACTGATGTCTCCGGCGCAAATGTTCGCCATGCGCACCCAGCGGTTCATGTACGAACATCATATCAGCCAGGAAGCGCTGTGCGCGATTTCCCTGGCGTCGTACAAACATGCGCAATACAACCCACGAGCGGTGATGTATGGCCGCCCACTCACGCGTGAAGGGTATTACAACTCGCGCTGGATTGCGGAACCTTTTCATCTCTTTGATTGTTGCCAGGAAAACGATGGCGCCGCCGCGGTAGTATTGACGAGAACCGATCGGGCGCAAGATCTTCGACACAAGCCGGTGTATCTCATGGCGGCGGCGCAAGGAACAGGCTACCGCCAATGGGTCACTGCTCATAATGACCCCGATTACGCAACGTCAAACTTTAAAACTTTAGCGCCACGCTTGTTCGAGATGGCGGACATCACACCTCAAGATGTTGACGTCGCGCAGATCTACGAAAACTTCACTGGCGGCGTGCTCATGAGCATTGTCGAACATGGCTTCTGCGATGCCGACGAAGCCGAAGCCTTTTGTACCAACGACAACTTGGAATGGCCAAACGGTAGACTGCCAATCAATACCAGCGGCGGGAATCTTGCCGAAGCATATATGCACGGACTCGAACTCGTGCTCGAAGGCGTACGGCAATTACGCGGGGACTCGACGTGTCAAGTCAAAGACGCGCACGTCTGTCTCGTCGCCGCCGGACCAATGGTATCGCCGGTGAGTAATTTGTTGCTGCGCAACTAATATGGGGGAAGGAAGACCATAATGCCCGAAAACAACGTCAGCACGGAATCATATCTTCCCGAAGGCATGCCGCTACCTGGCCCCATGTCCGATGGACTCGATGCGCCTTTTTGGGAAGGAACGCGTAACCATACGCTGCTTGTCCAATGCTGCAACGCTTGCAGCACGTTCCAGTTTGGTCCGGAGTGGATCTGTCATCAGTGCCGGTCAAGCGACCTCGCTTGGGCGCGGTGTTCAGGGCGCGGAAGAATTTATGCCTTCGAGCGAGTCTGGCATCCTGTCCATAAAGCCCTGAGAGATAAGGGACCGTACCTCATTGTGCTTGTTGAGCTGCCGGACGCTGGTAATGTCCGTATGGTCGGCAATTTACTAGGTGATCCACAACAAGACGTCAAAATCGGCGATGAGGTTGAAGTAGTGTGGGAGGATCATGGGGAAGTCACGCTAGTGCAGTGGCGGCGAGCGGGAAAATAAGCTGTCAGCTATCAGCCTTCAGCTTTTAGCTCTGGAATAAGAACTGTGATTGTTACTTCCCATCGAGGGGCCGGCTTCCTTGAACCAGAAAATACGCTGCGCGCGATTCGTCGCGCCATCGCCCTTGGCGCCGATCAAGTAGAAATCGACGTCCAACTCACGCGTGACGGTTATCTCGTGCTGATGCATGACGCCACCGTAGATCGAACCACGAATGGAACGGGCAATGTTGAGGATCTCACCATTGAAGAAGTTCGCCAACTCGACGCCGGTCACGGAGAACGGGTTCCTACACTGGAAGAAGTGCTCGCGCTAACGGATGGGAAAATCACGCCACAAATCGAATTAAAAGGATCTGGCACGGCGCCAACCGTCGTTAACACTCTTGAAAAGATGGGTTACGCGGACAAGGTCGTGCTCACCTCATTCCTCCATCAGCAATTACTGGAAGTGCGACAACTCAACAAGGATATTCTCATTGGCGCCTTGTGGGGACGCCTCCCGCCCGATGTTGTTTTCCGCTCGCAACAATTAGGCGTACAAGCATTGCATATCTGGCACGAATTCATCGACCGTCAGCTCATCGCGGATGCTCATGCTCAAGGCCTGCTTATTCGCGCCTGGAACGCCAACACAGAAAAAGACATCCAACGATTGATCGAGCTAGGAGTCGACGCGATCGGTTCAGACCGCCCGGATATTTTGCTCGAGGTCTGCCGTCGCGCCGGAGTGCGCTGACAGTCGCATCAGTTTACTACTCGCGGGCAAATCTTATCGCTCCGGCGCAATGTCTTCCAGGGCGCGTCCGCTGGTTTCCGGAAAGAACGTCGCCACAATAACCGGCGCAAGAAGCGCCAGGCAGACGAGGAGGGACACGGCGGTCCAATGCGAGCCGAGCATGCCGTACAGCAACGATTCCAGCGCTAGCCCCAGGCTGCCGCCAAGCGTCACCAGGATGACGCGCGTGCCGGCGGCGGTCGAGCGAGAGGATGTGGGAAACAGCTCAGCCCCGTACGCCGCAAGCGTCACATTGGCGCCAAGCAAGGTAAAAATCATCAATATCCACAACGGCACAACGGCGACTCCAGGGACATTATAGTAGGCGATCGTGAAAACGACCTGCCCGACAGTAAAGGCGATGGCGACCCGCTTGCGACCGACACGATCGCTCAACCAGCCAGCGAAGGTGTTGCCAACAATGGCGAACGCGCCGCCGAAAAACGTGAGCATGCCCACCGCTCCCGGCGTCCAGCCATGAGCGTCTTGGAGATATTTTGGTCCAAAAAAATTCGCCGCCGCCTCCGCTACCGCGACGATGAACACAACAACCGCCGTCATCACGAACCGGCGGGGATACATACGAAACAGGTTGATAACCGGACGAAAAGGATGAGCGGTTCGCTCGGCGTCGGTTTGCGCCTGCACATGCGCCGTGAACCGCTCGGTCTCGGGCAATGTCCGACGCCAATACGCAAGGACCAGCAAAGGCCCAAGGCCGACGAGGTATAGACCTCGCCAGCCATTCTCGACATGTCCGACGAGAGCAAAAAGCAAGGCGGCAAGACCGGCTCCACACGACTGAATCGCGGCAAACGCGCCAATCCCCCAGCCGCGTACGGTCGGATCAAACTCTTCGGCAATCACCACAACCGCAAGCAACGTTTCCGCCGTTGCGAAGGTGCGTGCAAGAAATTGAAAGGCGACGAACGTTCGAGGATCGGGAGCAAACGCTGTGGCGCCGGTAAACAACGTATAGCCTAAGATGGTAAAAAGCAGGACGCGACGGCGACCCAAGCGATCAGCCGCCAGCGCCACGAAGAAAGCGGGGAGCGAACCGAATCGCACCATGGAGCCCAGAAGCCCCAGACCCGCCTCGGAAACGCCTAAGCCAGCCTGAATCTGCTTGAGCGCCAGCGCGAACAGGTAGCTATCGTATTGTTCAAAAAATGAAGCGGCGGCTACGAGACCCAACACTCGCCATTGACGCCTCGTAAGCGCCGGCGGCCTGCCGAGAAAAGGCGCAAAATACAACCAGCGCGGGCGGTAGGCGCGGTCTTCGTTAGCCGGGCGTTCTTGTGTGGGCGGTTCCAGTTTAGTAGGCAACGGTTGTGACAACGACGCAGTTCCTCTTACTCCCGACTGACATCCTTGCTTCTCCTGAGCTTTTAGCCAAACTGAATCAGCTCGATCACTGTCCCGTCCGGATCGGTGAAACAGACGAACGAATCGTGACCATTCTTACGATTCGGAATCAGTTGCGGCTCGGAAAAGAATTCTACTCCCTCCATCTTCGCCGCTTTCACCTTATCGCAGATCTCCTGTAGCTGGTCCGTCACCAACGCGATTCGGCAAATCCCTATATGCCACAGGTGCGGGTAAGGTTTTCCTTCGGCTTTCGGGCTCTTCCACTCGATAAGATCAATACGGGTAGAGCGTGTATCATCGCCGGCCTGGAGTAGGGCGGCGCGGCCGATGGGGCGTGGCGGCATCCGCAGTCCGCGCTCAAAATACTTATTGCCTCCTTCCCCAAGATCTCGCGCCACGTGAAAACCGATTAGCTTATAGAATTCCAGCGAACGCTCAAAATTAGTGACGTTCACATTGACATGATAGATCCCTTTCAGCATGGATTTCTCCTTTGTGTTTTCCCTTCTCTTCGTGACCCGCTCCCCCTGAGCATAGCGCAAGCGAAGTCGAAGGGTCATGATAATATTTTCTACGCGCGCAACCCAAGCAAACCATTCTGCACGGCAGGTTTCCCCTCCGCATTCAGCACATCAAAACGCACGATATCGCCATTCACGGTGTGCTCCCGCGCCAGCACGCGTACAGTAATTTCGGACGGCATCAGCACCATCGCACTGAATCGCCCCGCGATTCGACACACCCGCTCAGGCTCGTTCTCCACTTCCAACTCAAGAACGCGCGACACAGCCAGCGCGAGCGTCGCCGTGCCATGCAAAATGAGTCCTGGAAGACCGGCGCGTGCGGCCACGGTGGTATCGGTATGGACGGGATTCCAGATCCGGGCGCACTCGGTGTACACATGCGCGGCTAGCGCGGAAATGGGCGCACGCACCTCAGCGCGCGTGGAGGCAACTTCGACAACGCGCGGAGCTTCAGGAGCATCAGTGGCAAAGCGATCTTCTCCGGACACTTCCACGTCACGATAGAGTCCTCCTTGCCAGGTCGTGCACACAGGCTTGCCAGCAACATCGACAGTCTCCAGTTTCAGCACCTGAAACGCGCCGGGTTTGCGGCGCTCCACGCCGACGACCGTGGCGCGAGTCGTCAACTTATCTCCCGGACGCACAACACGATGAATGATAAGGTCATGCGTCGCATGGACGGAACGGAGCGCCTCGTCTGAAGTCAGACCCGCCGCCCCAGCCTGACCACGCATGCCTAACACCGCCGGCCACTCCACACACACAGGAAACAACGGGTGCGCAACAATTCCCTCTGCCCGCAAGGTGTCAAGATAACACGGCAACGTATCCCCAAGCCCGGCGGCATAGGCCATCAGCCAACGCTCATCGATGTCATGAACGACTGGTTCCGCGGAAGCTCCAACAGTTGATGAATTCAATGGCATGGCGTCCTCCTCTTCGTTATTCGCTTTGTCGTTCCACTACACTAGGACACAAGAGCCATAGTAGCCTGGATGAAGCGAAGCGTAATCCAGGAGCGAACGGGAAGCAGCAGGAATCCCGGATTCCACTCCGCTCCATCCGGGCTACAGGCTTCGCTTCCACTACGCTCCAGCTCAGCATGACAACCCCTCATCTTCAGTATGGCGATCTACTAATGCTCTATCGCCTTCTCCGCTCCAAGCCCGGTATTGGCGCGCACGAGTAGCTCGGCGAATTTCGCCTCAGCCGTGGGTTCACGAGTCAAAAAGGTTCCGATCACAGCGCCAAGAAACCCGAGCGGAATACTCAGAATGCCCGGGTTCTCCAGGGGAAACAGTGGGTCCGTCTTCATGATACCTGGTCCGATCAGGATCAAAATGATTGACGCCGCTAGCCCGGCTCCCAAACCGACGACCGCGCCGCTGGTGTTAAACCGTTTCCAGAAAAGCGAGAGTACGATCACAGGGAGGTTCGCCGAAGCCGCGACGGCAAACGCCAGCGCGACAAGAAACGCGACGTTGGCGGTTGGACCAAGCAAGATAGCAATGGCAATCGCGATCGCGCCGACAACGAAAGCGGTAATGCGCGCGACTCGTACTTCTTCCCCGGGGCTGCGTTCTCTACCGTGATGAATGACGTTAGTGTAAAAGTCATGCGCAAATGAGGTGGAAGCGCTGATCGTCAAACCCGCCACGACCGCCAGAATCGTCGCAAACGCAATCGCCGACACGAATGCAAAAAAGACGTCGCCGCCCAAAGCTTGAGCGAGTAACGGCGCGCTCATATTCGTGCCGCCATTCGCGGTAATGGCGTCTCTACCGACGATCGTCGCCGCGCCAAAGCCCAGAAACGTCGTCATGATGTAAAAACTACCGATCAACGCCATCGCCCAGACAATACTAATGCGCGCCGTTCTGGCGTCGGGAACGGTGTAAAATCGCACCAAGATATGAGGCAACCCGGCGGTGCCAAAAATCAGCGCCATGCCCAGTGAGATGAGATCGAGCGAACCATAGGGCGGTGTGAAGCGGAGTCCAGGCTGGAAGAAATCTTTGGTGACTGGTACGCCGTTCTCGTGATACGTCACGTTGGCGATCGCCTCGAAAAATCGCACGAAACTAAACTCGAAATGGGCAAGCACTAAAATACTGAGCAGCACTGTGCCTGCCATTAACAAGATCGCTTTAACAATCTGGACCCAGGTGGTGGCAAGCATGCCGCCAAAGATAACGTAGGTAATCATCAAGACGCCAACGCCAATCACGGCGGCTTCGTAGCTGATGCCTGAGTCTTTCAACAGTAACGCGACAAGCGCTCCGGCTCCCACCATTTGCGCAATCATGTAAAAGGTACTGACTGTGAGCGTACTCAGGGAAGCCATAGCGCGCACCGGGCGCGGGCTCAAGCGATACGCCAATACATCCGCCATCGTGTACTTGCCGGTGTTGCGCAACGGTTCAGCCACAATAAACAGCACAGTCAAATACGCCACCAGCCAACCGACCGAATACATGAAGCCGTCATACCCTTGATAAGCGATAATGCCGGCGATACCGAGAAATGAAGCAGCGCTCATGTAATCGCCCGCCACGGCGACGCCATTCTGCCAGGCCGTGATACGCCGACCGGCGGCAAAAAAAGCGCTGGCTCCACTCGACCGTCGTGCTGACCAATAGGTAATGCCCAAGGTGATGACGATAAAGACCAAGAACATCAGGAGCGCTGTTGACATTACATCCTCCCTTTTTATTTTCTAGTGATCTTGGTCAGTAAGCGTTTCGCCATATCATCAAACCGTCCAGCGGCGCGGAGATAGAGCGCCGCGAGAATCCACGCCATGAAGAACTGCGACAGCGCGAACAGATAGGCAAGATTGACCTCGCCGAGCACTTTCGTTTCCATCAGGCGCGGAGTGTAGCCGACCAGCACGGGCAAGGCAAAATAATACACGACAAAAAAGACCGTCGCGGGCGCGATAAACTTAACCTTCGCCGCCAGAAGAGCTTTGAACTCAGTCATCGCCGCAACCCGTTCCCAATCCGCTACGTCAACATCTTCATCCGCCGTGCGTTCGTGTCCGGGCTTCCCTGCATCCCGCCCGAGCGGCGCGACATCAGTGGCCGAACCAACCGTGGGCGTAGGATCACCAGAGGCAGACTTCATGATAAGGTTCTCCTCCTGACAGAATCGACCCTTCTCGTAGCAGAAACGAACCGTCAGTGCATCAGACCCGGGAAAATTCCGGCAGATATTTCACAAGACCTGCAACGCCGCGCAAAGCGTCGGGCGTCAGTTCGGCGACCATAAACGCCTCGTCAGGCGCGGGGAATTCACAGCGGAGCCCTTTGCGGCTGGCGATCTCAAAGCCGAAGCGAGGATAATATTCGGAGTGGCCTAAAACGACGACAATGTTCTGCCCCATGCAGCGAGCAGCGTTGAGCCCTTCCCTCACCAACAGCGAACCGATGCCCTGATTTTGCAACTCCGGCATCACCGCCATCGGCGCGAGGCCAAGAGCTTGAACGGATGAATTGGGTCCTTCAATAGTCACCGGGCTGAAAAAGATGTGGCCGACCACTTGCTCGTCACGGACAGCGACCAGTGAGATTTGCGGATTGGCGACGCGACGTAACGCCTCAACCAATTGGGCTTCCTCAGGGCGGCCAAAAGCGCGCTGGTTAATCTCAAAGACTGTCGCAAAATCTTCTGGGAGTTCAGGGCGGATAGTGACCATTGAGGTTCCTCTCGAAAGGCTTCTTTTCCGACAGTGATTATCGCATCCTCACTGCATGAGGAAGAAGTCTACCTCGATGCCCTTAGGCAAGGAAGTTCACGTAAAAAGCACCAGGCAAGTGAGCACAGCGCGATCAGTAGTCGGTACAGTACACATCTCAGAATCAGACCCAGAGCTTATTACGGCAGATGCTGCTATTCGTGCGTTCTTTGCTGCGGCGCTGAGCCGTCGTTAGAAGAATTGTTACTCAGGAGGATGCTTATCGACCGCGTGTAAAGCACGCCGCAAATTAACGACGCCAGGGCGGTTCAGTTGCATTTTCTCGACTGTAGCACGCCCTGTAGGGGTCAAGCCTAATATGGATGTGTAGTCCGGACTCCAAGCGAAATGGTCAGTCCAGCGTTGCAAGCGAGGATGGTAAAGGGGCACAGTCTCGCCAGTCACAAGATCAACAGCCTCAACACTGGTGTACTTACGGTTGTTACATCCTTGACAAGCAAGGGCTAAATTCGACAATTCCGAAGTTCCGGCGCGACTACGAGGTACAATATGTTCAATGGAAAAGGAATCAGGAGAGAATAAGGCTTGGCACTGGCAGTATTCACAACACCCCTTCGCGCGCTCTGCTACTGCTTGCTTCTGCTCTTCTGTCACTTGGCCTTCAGCTATAAGGAAGGGGTTTGATCCCTAATTGTTCCATTAACTCCGGTAACGAAGTCTGTCGCAATCGAGCTAATTCAATAAGATGTTGAATACGGCGGGCGTTCAGTTCTTCAATTTGATCTGAAAGACCAATCAGCGTCGTCTGCTCCTCTGGTGTAAGGGTTTCCGCTCGACGCTTTTCCGTCAATTCGTTATAGCGCCGCCACCAATCAGGCGGGAATCCTTCGTTAATTTGCTCTAACAAACGAGCCTCAGTCTCGGGAAGGCATGACGCCTTTGGATGTTCAGTCTCACGCAGATACTGGCGTAAGACATTCACGACATACTCATCAGCGCCAAGTCCATGCTGAGCGGCTTGCTCACGCACCTGTGATTCCAGTTCGGGCGAGATTTCAATAGTCAGGGTCATGTGGTGATTATACCTCTGGTATTGTTTCCTACTAGTATCGCTTATGGTTTCCCGAAG
>JBFWZL010000027.1:0-21849 GCA_050185455.1 Binatia bacterium
CCCCAATTGAATGAAGCATATGGACTCAGGAAACCGTAGAATGGCAGAGTATCGTATGCGGGAGAGACTTCACGAATGATCGTTGGTCCAGGCTGTTGAATAATGATACGAGGAGGCGAAGGACGTGGAGCAGCGGCCAACATGTTGCGCGCAAGTTCTCCCGCGAGCGCTACCTGCCGTTCCGCGGATTGTAATCCTCGTTCGAGTCCGCGTTCATAGGCGTCTATCTGGAGGTTCACGGGCGTGGTTATCGATTCTGTAGATAGTACGGGTTCTGCTGGTGTGGGAGCACTACGACCGGCAAGTTTTGACGTAAACTGCCGGGCTGAAGCACGATAGGCGTCGGGCACGGCTTCAGGATCGTTACTGAGGCGCCACACGCCATCCTCGCCTTTCCATCCATACACCGTTGCCTGTGCAAATGACGACGACAAGAATACGATCAATCCCAGCATAATAATTTTGAGCGAGACGCTCGCGTTCCTGCTCCACATGACTGTAATCTCTATAATCCACCATAAGCGAAGCAAGGTCGCTGTCAACCTTGCCGAGGAAAAGAAGGTTTAGTAAGAAACAGAAGGACATATCGCCACGCGCCCCTACGGCCTACCAATTGCCCTACAAAAAAAGGAGGACTTATGTCGTACAATGGGAATAGTAAAAAGAAGCTGCTTTCAGGCGTCAAAGTACTCGATTTCACCCAGTATTTAGCTGGTCCGGCGGCGACGAGACTTCTCGCGGATCTGGGAGCGGATGTCATTAAAATTGAACGGACTCCTGACGGGGACCTGGGCCGGAAGATTCATCTCGTCGCGCCTGGAATTAGCGGCTTTTTCCTGGCTGCGTCCGCCGGGAAGAAAAGCCTTGCCCTTGAATTCAAAAATCCTAAGGGATTGGCAATCGTGAAAGAACTGGTACGCCAGGTCGATGTTGCGGTCGAAAATTACAGCCCCGGCGTCATGGCAAGATACGGACTCGATTATGAGTCGCTCAAGCAGATTAATCCACAACTGATCATGTGCTCCGTCTCCGGTTATGGCCAAGACGGCCCATACGCGCATCATACGAGCTTCGACATTATTGCGCAGGCGCAGAGTGGGGTGATGTCCATGACTGGCGAGCCGGATGGTCCGCCCGAATACGTCGGCAACTATTTTGGCGATCCCAACGCCGGTATCCATGGCGCCTTGGCGATCTGCGCGGCCTTGTTTCATCGTGCTCTGCACGGCGAAGGACAATACATCGATGTGTCACAGCTCGAATCGCTCGTATATCTGGATTACATCAACTTCCCACTCTTCATGATGAGCGACGGTGCAATCGAGCCGAAGCGCTTCGGCGGAGACTTTTTTAACATTTGCCCCTACGGCGTGTATAAAGCGAAGAAAGGGCATATCGTCTTTGCCGTGGCGGAGCACCAATGGGGGCCGCTCGTGCGCGCGATGGGAAACCCAGAGTTGGCGACCGATCCTCGCTACGCCACCCAGGCCGCGCGCTGTCAGCGTCGCCCGGAGGTGAGAAAATATATCGAAGAGTGGTTGCAAACGTTCAACGACGATGAAACGCCGCTGAGAATCCTAGCAGAGGCCCGTGTGCCATCGGCGCCCATCCTTGACATTCCGCAAGTGCCGAACCATCCGCAGATCAAGTCGCGTCAGCTCTTTCAGGAACTGCCGCACCCGGTTTTAGGTCATACGCCGGTCGCGAAGTCCCCGTTCCATCTGTCCACGGCTGCGGTCGATATTCCATTCCGCGCCCCGTTGCTGGGCGAACACAATGAGGAGATCTTGCAAAGCCGCCTCAATTACACTGCCGAGCAGATTGCCGGCCTCTATCAGGAAGGCGTAATCATCCAAGACACGAAAGTAAAAGAGTTTCGTGAGGAGGGAAAATTGTAGCCGGAGGCGTTCACCCGTCAGAGAAAGGGTTAGGGATTACATATGCAAGAGTAGTGTTCTTACTAATCCCTGACCTCCAGTCCCTAGCCCCCTTCTTACTGACTTGCCCGTAACAGGTCCCCGACTTTCCCTTCAGCCTTCCGGATATCCTCCTCGTACTTGAGCACGAGGTTTAGGGTGCGCCGAATCGTCGGCGCATCAAGCTCCTTAACGCCGAGCGCTACGAGCGCTCGCGCCCAATCGAGCGCTTCAGCAATACTCGGAGCTTTCTTTATCTCGAGTTTCCGCAGACCGCTGACAAATCGCGCCACCTGTCGTCGCAAGCGTTCCTCTAATTCAGGAACTTTCAGCGCAATGATGCGCGTCTCATCCTCCGCTCCAGGGAAATCGATATAAAGGTGCAAACAGCGTCGTTTCAGCGCCTCGGAAAGTTCCCGTGCGCGGTTTGACGTAAGGATGACAACGGGCTTCTGGATGGCGCGGAGCGTTCCTAACTCCGGGACACTCACTTGAAAATCACTGAGCACCTCTAGGAGAAACGCCTCAAACTCTTCATCCGCTTTATCGATCTCATCGATCAGCAGTACGGTTGTGCGTGGGGCGCTAATGGCGCGTAGCAATGGACGCTCTAGTAAATATTCGCGCGAAAAAATATGCGCCGAGACATCATCCCAACCATGTTGTTGCGCGGCGTCAGCCTGAATGCGCAACAACTGCTTCTGATAGTTCCATTCAAAGAGCGCCCGCGTTTCATCTAAGCCTTCGTAACATTGCAGCCGCACCAAGTCTGTCTGCAGCAGGGCGGCGAGCACCTTCGCGACTTCCGTTTTTCCTACTCCCGCAGGCCCCTCGATGAGTAGCGGCTTTTCCAAGACGAGCGCTAAGTAGATAGCGGTCTCCACTTTAGGGGTGGTGATATAATGATATTGTTTTAAGCCACTCTGTACGAAGTCAAGAGAAACATCCATGGGTATTGCATTGAAGCCGATTACACGGCGGTGGAAAAGGGGCAAAAGCAGACGCACTGCTTTGAAGCGCTAATTAGACGTCTATCACCAGACCGTCACGAGCGCATGCAATCGTCACTTCGTCCAGCCGTTCAAGCACTTCACGACCGATATGACTGAGGAGAAGTCGTTTGCAGCCGAGACGACCGCTTTCCGCGGCAATGGTAGGATAACTTACGTGAAAATTCGTTTGGGTATGAAAATAGCAGCATTCACAGATGAACAGATCTGCGCCCTGAGAATAGCGCACCAAGTTTTCATTCCATCCACAATCCCCGGAATACAATATGGATTTCTGATCGACGGAGACTCGATAGCCGAGGGAAATATCTCTTTCTTGATGAGGCACACGGAAGGGAAATACCTCAGCGCCACATACGACTTGGGCCTGCTCAGGCTGGAGCTCGCAAAAGTCCAACGAGAAGCACATTGGCCGTTCCGACAACTCACGGTACATCACGCGGTGTAACGCTAACACGCGATCTTTCGTGCCTGGAGGGCCAACGACGAGCAAAGGCCGGGTGCGCGGCCGCTCGTACAAATATTCGAGAAACAAGAACGGCAACCCGCCAAAATGGTCGCCGTGAAGGTGACTGATCGCTACAAAGTCAATCGTGTCAGCTGGAATATGTAGGGCTTTAAGCGCCAGCAACGTCGTGACTCCACAATCCAGCAGAAAGCTGGAGTTGTTAGTCTCAACCAAATAGCCGCTCTGGCGTCTGCCGCCATTACAGAAGGCGTCGCCGGAGCCAAGAACCGTAACGCGCATGAATAATCTCTCGCCTAGTTTGTCTCTCCTAAGCCGTTTTTTGTTCTATCCTGTTTACCGTAGTCGGACAAGAGTAACTAAACGCAGGGCGGGACGCTTTCTCTTGAGTCTGCCGCGCTCCGCCGCGAATGCGGTCAAACCACGCTTCTCGCTCCGCCGCTGACTTCACTAACCAGGAAAGAGCGGAGATTTCGTGGGACGCACACCGTGGGCATGTACCGTATGGAGCGCGTTCAAAGATTTCTTGACAATCATGGCAATGATACGCAACCGAAAGCTTCATGCAGGCCTCCTTATCTTACTACTGTATCGCCCGAAAGAAGCATTCTCTATAGAGACAAATTTTCCATTTATCTTTAACGAATCCTTTGCTTCTGAGAGAAATTTTACCCACATTAAGGACGCGTAAGCAATTGTGTCTTTAAGGACCTGTCAAGCGGCTTCTCCCCCAACCAAATGGCAAAGTACACCGCTGCGAAGTCTGCTCCTGCGATAATCCCTTTCGGAGCGCCATTTAACGTGAGTTCCGTGCCAATGCCAGGAAGATAGGTTAACGCATAACGATCGCCTGGCTGAACATTTTCATACCAGCCATGCAGTCGTTCAAGGCGTGAACGAAGCGGCGCAATGGTTGCCGCAGAGAAGTTTTGGGCAAGAATTTTGTCGGCGGCTTTGCCGAAATCCGGGCCTTTAATTGACCAGAAATAGTGCAATTCAAGACGCTTTGGTGCGTCGGTCAACACGTCTTCCGGTCGCACCCCTTTGCCAAGATATAACGCCGCCACGTACGCTTTAATGAAATAGCGGTAACGCAAAAGGCCGACGTTATGGAGGACAAGAGGAACGTTTCCTGCCTGATAACGATCAGCAAAGGCGACGCCTTCGATTTCGGCAGCGGTCGCGGTGATTGGAAAAAACAGCCAGACCACTGCGACGAAACAACAGACGCGAGCCTTATGTGTTCGGCTCAACATACTTCTTCACCATTAGAGAGACTGAGAAGAGATTTTGCAGAATTTGTGCGAGGGAAATTGCAGCTTGAGTTCCCTCGTATCTCTATACTTACCTTACTGACCTAATATGGACAAAGCAAACCGTACTGTAACTAACAGAATCAGAGTCGCGGGAACGAAAGCCAAAGGGGAGAGGCTAGGGGAGGAGCCTCGATTGATCCCTAAAAGTCTTGTGAAGATACTTGTCAGGCTAAGGCGTACAAGAATTTTGAGGAGGTGTTTGCGGAAGAAGAGCGGTTGAAAGAACTTCGAGCGCAGTAGAAGATATGAAGGCAGGGTGCATGAGCGATAAGCTGCTCGTGACGCTCTAGATTTGTACATTCCAGAACTGAGTGTCTCTACGAGCGCCATGCCCAACGAAATAGAGCTTAAACTTCTCATCGATCCCCAAGACATCTCGCGCCTCTGGCGCCATCCACTGCTCGTCGCACACACGCGCCAGAAATTACCTGTGCAAAAACTCCTCAGTATCTACTATGATACGCCGGAGCTAACGCTTCACGAAAACAAGATCGCCGTGCGACTCCGACGCGTTGGCAGACGTTGGATACAAACGGTGAAGACCGAAGGAAGCGTCGTCGCGGGGCTCCATGAACGTCCGGAGTGGGAGCAAGAAACTGCTGAAAATACGCTTATGCTGCAAGCGCTCCCAGATCCGATGTTGCACCAATTTTTCGCCGAGGACACGGTGCGCATGGCCTTGCAACCTGTTTTTACAACTGAGTTTTCTCGTTCACGCCGCATGCTGGAGTTGAATGGAGACGTTATCGAGTTTTCCCTCGACCGTGGAGAAATTCGCGCGGGAGAGCGAACTCAGCCGATTAGTGAAGTGGAATTAGAACTGAAATCCGGTGTTCTAGGGCGGCTTTTCGAAGTAGCATTCGGTCTTCAAGACACTATTCCCCTGAGGCTTGAAAATGTCAGCAAAGCTGAACGCGGGTATCGATTAGTGACCGGAGCTACTATAGCGTCTGAGAAAGCATCCATGCCTACACTCAACCCGGACGAGGCGCCTACCGCAGCCTTTGTCCACATTGCCCAGAGTTGCCTTACCCACTTGCAAGCCAATGAAAAAGGCGTCTTATCCGAAGATGAGCCGGAGTTTATCCATCAGATGCGAGTCGCGTCACGTCGCCTGCGCTCTGCTTTTAGCATTTTCGCTGACCTGATCTCTACAGAGCGTCTGGTTCCTATTCGTGAAGAACTACGCTGGTTAGCTAGGGAGTTAGACGGAGCGCGGAATTGGGATGTGTTCGTGCTGCAAACATTACCGCCAATCTGCACAGCTTTTCCAGATCATGACGGCTTGTGTTGGCTCGCTACGCAAAGCGCCGAGTTGCGCCAACAAGCGAATGCCCAAGCACGTGCGGCAGTAGCGTCTGCACGGTATCACAAATTCCTGTTAACTTTTGGCGCATGGCTTGCCATGGATGCCTGGAGAGCCCAGAATAACGGCAACTCCTCGGAAGCTTTGGAATCTTCTGTTCTTGACTTTGCCGCCCGAGTCCTACAAAAGCGTCATAAGCAACTAAAAAAACGCGGGGCTCACCTCGTAACGCAAACGCCCAACGAACGACACGCCGTCCGAATCGCCGCCAAAAAATTGCGCTATGCGGCGGAATTTTTCTCTTCTTTATTTCCGCGAAAACGCACCCAACGTTACATTGACGCACTTGCGGCCCTACAAGACATTCTTGGCATAATGAACGATTCGGCGACCACGGTCACGCTCATGCAGCAGCTCGCGACGGCGGAAAGCGACACCTTGCGACACCAAGCAAAAGGCATTGTCCTTGGTTGGGCGGCAGGCAAAAGCCATGCTCAGCTTAATACGTTAGAAACGACGTGGAGCAAATTTTTGGCGCGCAAGACATTTTGGTCGTAACTGTTCCCATGCCAGCAACAAGGAGGGGGAAGTGGATCTCATTTTATGGCGTCATGCGGAGGCTGAGGAAGGCGCACCGGATGCGGCGCGGAGGTTAACCAAGAAAGGTGAACGGCAGGCGGAAAAAATGGCTGAGTGGCTGAGGTCGCGAATACCAAAATCGACGCGCGTCTTGGTGAGTCCGGCTGCGCGCACGAGGCAGACCGCCGCGGCGCTCAGCTCTGAGTTTGAAACTGTCGAGGAAATTGGAGTTGGCTCCTCTGCTCAACGTATCCTGCGGGCCACTGGCTGGCCCAAGGCGGAGGGAACCGTGATCGTCGTCGGGCACCAACCGACGCTTGGTCAACTCGCGGCGCTTCTTTTGTCTGGAATGGAGCTGGATTGGAACATAAAAAAGGGCGCGGTGTGGTGGTTTCAGACGCAAGGCCATGAAACCGAACCTCTGCTGCACGCGGTAGTGGCGCCAAGGCATGTTTGAAAACTCCACGATTGCTCAAGGTTAGGAGCCGGCAATGACTTCTCCATGCTTCCATCTTGCTTTTCCAGTCACAAACTTAGAATCCACCCGATGCTTTTACGTTGAACTCCTCGGCTGTAACGTCGGACGAGAAAGTACAAGCTGGATTGATTTCGACTTTTTTGGTCATCAGATTACGGCGCATCTAGCGCCGCGAGAAATTCACACGGTCGCTGCGAATCCGGTTGACGGAGATGACGTGCCGGTCCGACATTTCGGCGTTATCCTTGAATGGGACGCATGGCATGCGCTTGCCGAGCGACTGCAACAGCAGGGCGTCACCTTCGTGATTCAGCCCCACGTGCGTTTCAGAGGCGAACCAGGCGAGCAGATGACCCTGTTTATCATCGACCCCAGCGGCAACGTCCTAGAGTTCAAGTCGTTCCGGGACATGAGCCGCGTGTTTGCACGGTGATTCGTTCTCGATTCTGGTGAAATTTGGCTGTAAGCATTTTCTCTCGCCTCGTAACCCAAGTTGCTTTCTTCTCTAGACGCTGATATCGCCCACGGTCAGTATGAGCGCTGACGCAAAACGTAACACGCAGCACAGCTTGCGATCTCTGTAAAAATCTCAATGTCGGCTCAGGAGCAGGTATGAGCACAGCTGTTGGTTTCATCGGGTTAGGCGCGATGGGCTTGCCGATGGCGCAGAATCTCTTGCAGGTTGAACATGCCGTGCAGATCTACAACCGCACGAAAGAGAAGGCCGAAGACTTACTTCGACAAGGCGCAACTTGGCGGCCATCAGCTCGCGCTGTCGCAGAACACTCTCCTATCGTCATCAGTATCTTGGCGGACGACGCCGCGTTGCTAGATGTAGCGTTAGGGGAGTACGGCGTTCTGTCCGGTCTGCAGAAAGATGGGGTCCATGTCGACATGAGCACAGTGTCTCCCGACACCGTAAAAGAGATAACTCGACGCTACCAAGAACGTGGAGCACATTATATCGCCGCGCCTGTGTTTGGCCGCCCTAATGCCGCCGCCGCGGCCAAACTTTGGATCTGTCCCGCCGGTGCAAGTGAGATCATCGAGCGGTGTCGTCCGTTGTTTAATGCGTTGGGGCAGGGGGTTATTATCGTTGGCGCGGAACCGTATCTTGCCAGTGTGCTCAAGCTGGTTGGTAATTTTTTCGTCATTTCTGCGATCGAAACCTTAAGCGAAGCATTTACACTTGCTGAGAAAGCAGGAGTAGAGGTTGACCGCGTGCTCGATGTCGTCAAAGCGCTTTTACCCGTGCCTTTATTCCAAGGGTATGGGACCCGTATGGCGCGAAGTGAATTCACTCCTCCTGGGTTCAGTCTCCGCCTGGGTTTGAAGGATGTCGGACTCATGCGCAAATTAGCGGACCAAGTTTCAGCGCCATTGCCGTTAGCAGATATCGCGCATGGTCACTTGCGGGCGGCGTTCGCTCAAGGGCATGGAGAACTCGACTGGGGGGCCTTAATCACTGTGGTTCGCAGTCTAGCCGGTCTTCCTTCTGGGACGGCGAACTAACCGTTTTCTTTGTCAGGGGTTAGCAATGAAAGCAACAGCTATCGCCTTGCTCGTCCTCAGTGTGTTCTGGATTGAACAAGGCATTACGGCGATAAAACAGGAGGACACGACGAACGGCGTTGGACTTATTGTCATGGGTATCGTGTTACTGCCGATTGCCAAGTATGTGTGGGGGAAAAATTTAGGGCCGAAAATCTGAAGCGGAAAACGAAAGGCGGGAATTTCGCAACTCTGCTCCATGGCCCATGCGGCGCATACCATATGTGACGTGTTATGTTCCTCCTTGACCGGAATGCAGTAGTCCCATAAAGGGTGCGCATGGTTAGAAAAGGAACGAAATTGAAAGGGCCACTATTGGGTTCGCACATGTCGATCGCCGGCGGAGTGGACAAAGCCTTGTTGCAAGGGAAAGAGGTTGGGTGCGACGCTATACAAATCTTCACGAAGTCCTCTCGTCAATGGGTCAGTAAGCCTCTCGGCGAAGAAGAAATCGCGAATTTCCACGAAGCGAAAAAAATCACTGGTATTACTGCCGTTATTGCCCACGATTCCTATCTGTACAATTTCGCCGCCACGGATACTGCGCTCCGCAAGAAATCCGTGAACGGTCTGATTGAGGAAATGGAGCGTTGCGAAGCGCTAGGCATTGCTTACCTGATCGCTCATCCAGGCGCTCACGTCGGCGCGGGTGAAGCGGTCGGCATCAAGACTGTCGCCAAATCCATCGACGAAATGCACAAGGCATGCGCCGGGTTCACCACACGGCTCGCCCTCGAAATCACCGCGGGCCAGGGGTCGAACCTTGGATACCGCTTTGAACACGTACGACAAATCATTGACGCCGCCAAAGCCCCGGAGCGGCTGCGCGTCTGTTTCGATACCGAACATGCGTTTGCCGCCGGGTATGATTTGCGTACGACGGAAGGCTACGAGCAAACCTTTACTGAGTTTGATGATACGATCGGCCTCGATCTTCTTGTCGCTTTTCATCTGAATGACGCCAAGAAAGATCTCGGGTGTCGAGTCGATCGCCATGAACACATCGGCAAAGGGTTTCTCGGTTTAGAGGCGTTCCGCTTGCTGATGAATGATAAACGGTTCTGGGGTTTGCCTATGTGTCTGGAAACCCCGAAGAGCGCGGACTGTCACGAAGATCGAGAAAATCTGGCGACGTTACGAGGATTGATCCATTGATGAATCGTCGGAAGATTGGGTCATTGAGTTATCAGGTTATTGAGTCATTGATGCTTTGATCAAAACAACACTGCAGTCACTCAATGGCGCAAGAGAGTAATAGTTCAAGGGTTCAATGACTCAATGATTCAATCCTCCACTGGTTCACCTCACAGGAGGCGACTCTGGTTGCACCTTCTCGCTTTCCTTGGAGGCGTTACCTTATTCGCCTTCCTGAGCTGGAATATCGGCCTTAGTGAAGTCCTCAAATACATTCGTCAAATCGGTTGGCAAGCACCGTTGCTCCTTCTTCCCTACCTTGGTGTTGCCCTATGTGACGCAAAGGGATGGGAATACGCCATTCCTCCAACGAGCCCTACGCGCAAAGCGTCGCTTTGGCGCATCTCTCTTGCACGCCTTGCTGGAGAAGCGATCAATAATCTCACTCCTACCGCCAATGTCGGCGGTGAGCCAGTCAAGGTCTATATGCTGCGCGCACATGGCCTTACCATCGATGCCGGGCTTGCCTCGGTGGTTGCCGCAAAAACCGCACTGACCGTTTCCCAAATCGCTTTTATTTTGTTGGGTCTGCCGTTTTTTCTCTCTCGCTTGGGCTGGGTGCAAGCCTGGTGGTGGGTGTTTGTTCCATTGCTCGTCGTAGCCTACGGCTTTGCCGTTCTGCTTGTACGGTGGCAACGACGTGGGTTGATGAGTATGGTCGTGCGTAGATTGCGGCGTTTCTTTCCGCGCTGGCAACGGCTCACGTCGTGGGAAGATCGTGCACGACAGATCGACGCGCATTTACTCAGCTTCTATGATGGAAATCTGAGAGGATTTTTAGCTTCCGTCCTCTACCATTTCTTCGGCTGGCTTCTTGGCGCCGTCGAAATCTGGTTCTTCTTTCATCTCATGGGAGTCTCCGTGTCGTTGACCGATAGCCTCATCATTGAGTCGATGGTGCAGCCGATGACGGCGGCAGGCCTGGTGATTCCTGGAGCACTCGGCGTACAAGAAGCAGGCGGAGTATTCTTGTGTCGTCTGCTTGGCATTGATGAAGGAGCCGGATTTACTCTCATGGCAATCAAACGAGTCCGTGAGGCGGTCTACAATCTGATTGGATTAGTTGTCATCCTCCGCGCCACAGGCGGGTTCCTGCCGTGGCGAGCTCACTCCGTATAGATCAACAGCATGACGCCGACGAACATGACGAGCGTCGTCCAGATATAGGCGCTCATCCGGCCGTCAAACAAGCGAGAATCGTCGAAGACCTTCGCTACCATTGCGATGATACCGGACACCGCCATGATGGCATGGTAACGGTAAATCTTATCCGCCACGGGCCCTCCTCCGTGTTTATGCATGAACAACATGAGCGCAGCGGAAATTGCCAAGGAGGGAAAAATCCACCCCCACGCCGAGTGGGTTAGTACACCACGATAACGCAACCATTCAATCACACCGATGGCAAACACAATGAGTGTGAACAGGATATGTTGCAACACCTGGGTATCTATCACGCTCTCCCAAAACGTAAAGGGCCCCCACGGCCACGATTCGGGATCATGACGAACGAAGAGAAAAATCCCTAGCAGAAAAAACAAGCCGGGCCAGCCGTGCCGCGCCCACGTATACCGTGAGCCTCCCACCGTTGCGAGCAAGGCCAACCCCCCAGCCAATAACACGAACACGCCGGCAATACGATGATTGAACTCAGAATAGGCTTTGTCTTCCTCCGGCGGCAAGATTGCCGGTCTGTGGTGATGGCGATGTCCCGTCATTTGCTCCTGTGTAAGAGGGGCGCTTTCAGCTTGCTGGTGGTATTGCTCAAGGTCGGTGGGACTACCGTCCACCATCATGGGACCAGGTTGCCGATGAGGAGCAGTAAGACCCTCGCTCCCTTCCGTCATGGCGTGATACTCAGGCTGACCGGCCGGTTCTCGCTCCTGAGCGCTGCTAAAGGTATTCCATATGCCAGGCAGCAATCCACACAATCCGACAAATCCCAGCACGAGGAGATGTTTTGCTCTCATTATTTTTCCCTCTTCCATAGGCTGCGGAGGCGGGCAAATCTTCCTGCGCGAAACAGCAACCAGGCCAAACACACCCAGAAGACGTGGGAGCCGAACGCCGCCCCCCAGAGAAACCAGCTCAACTGCCCTACGAGAGCGCTCGCAAGAATCAAGATCGAATAGTCACGGTTGGTCAGACCGGTCACTAAAGTGTGAATAAGCGCGTCTTCCCAACCGCCCCGTCGGTTGCCTTCCTCCTCGGTTCTCTCCGCCAATGTCACTAGCGGAAAAGACAAAGCGCCGCCTAAGGCAAGTACGCCGCCAAGCGTGAGGGCAAACTCAGACCCGCCATTTTTCCACACCGCCGCGCCAATCCCGAGAAAGATGGTGATAGCGCCGATGGTGTCGCAGACAATATCCAGCGTGTCGCCGAGCGGAGATTCCATGAATTTGATGCGGGCGACTTCGCCATCACAGCAATCCAACACCCCAGAAAATTGTAAGAGCAACGCGCCAAACAGCGGACCGAAATAACCGCCGAATAAAAAACACGCCGCGCCAAGTACGCTCATAACACCCGCCAAGATCGTGATTTGATTTGGGGTGATTGGCGTATGAAGAAAGCCACGAGTAAGCGGGCGGGAGAATTTGCGATTTAGATAGACGTCGACAATCCCGTCTTTCGAGTTCTCTAAAGAGCGCAGCAGTGCGTATTCAAGCGCGGCAACTGCGGCTTCTGTCTGTAAACGACACAAAAAGTGCTCTGGAGGAAGAGATAATTGAATAAGCTCGCGATGCACACACACAACAGCTTTGCCCAGTGATTGTTCCTGAACGAGTGCTTGATACAGACGGCGCGCGTGGGTCTCCGTCACCCACAGGAGTAACGGCGTGCTTTCTCGATCCGCGACGACGAACGATTGTCCCGGTGTCACGATTTCTGCAAGGTGCTGAACGAGAGGCTGCCGGAAGAGAGTATCAAGGGAAAACACCAGCCAGGAAGATGCGTGCTCCACCGAATCGTCAGGAGGGATAGCTGTAAGTCCCCAAACAATGCGGCTGGTTATGCGCGGGTCGCCTTCAAGTTCTTGCCGGAGGGCAAACTTGGTGTCGGGGATAAGGATGTGGCACGTTACTGCACCGGTTTTCTGCGCTGTTAACACGGCCCGTTTAAGAAGCGAAAGACCGCCGAACTGGAAGAGAGGGGCGATTCCGCTGTCCGACGCCACAATAACAGCGACCGTAATCATGAAGAAACAGAACTATAGCGGACGGTTCACTTGGCTTCAAGGCGAAGTCTTTCGCAAATGGCCCGTTCGCGTTTCTTGCTCTATGGCAGGACCTCTTTTGGCTGTATGCCATAGGCTATAAAGCGAACGAAGTGAGGGGGCTATAGAGCGCGCTCTGCGCGCGAGCTGTATAAGCCGCCCAGCCGTTACTTCCCTTCCTTGCCTTCGTATGTATAATGACCAACTTACATAAAGATTTCTGTATTTCCCTGAACTTAGGATAGTCTAAAGACTGCTGTTTCAGATGTAAGTGGAAGGAGATGGGCATGCGGACATTGTTCTTAAATCCCCCTGCATACGACAATTTTGATGGCGGCGCAGGGTCACGCTATCAGGCGACACGCGAAGTGTGGTCGTTCTGGTATCCGACTTGGCTGTGCTACCCGGCAGGGATGATTAAAGACAGTCGGGTGCTGGACGCCCCGCCGGAAAAATTGAATCAAGCCCAAACAGTAGCAATCGCGCAAGAATACGATTTTGTCGTCCTGCACACCAGTACGCCGTCGTTCAAAATGGATGTGCGCACGGCGGAAATGATCAAATCCGCGAATCCGGATTGTGTCATCGCCTTCGTTGGCGGACATGCGACAGCGGTCCCGGAGCAAACACTAAAAGCCTCGGAAGCCATCGACATCGCCGGGCGCAAGGAATTTGACTTTTCGATGAAGGAAGTCGCCGAAGGCCGTGCCTGGAGTAGTATCCTCGGCATCAGCTACCAGAAAGACGGCAAGATTCATCATAATCTCGACCGTCCGCAGATGATGACGCCAGAACTGGATAGTTTACCCTTTGTGACGCAAATCTACGCTCGTGACCTCGATTTTCGTAAGTACAATAGTCCATACTGTCAGTACCCGTACGTGTCGTTGTACACTGGTCGTGGCTGTCCAGCGCGGTGTACGTTCTGCTTGTGGCCACAAGTCACCACGGGCCACTCCTACCGCACTCGTTCGGTTGATAACGTGATTGAAGAAGTGAAAGACATGAAACGTCTCTTTCCCGGCATGAAAGAGTTATTCTTCGATGACGATACGTTTACCGCCGATCCCAAACGGGCGCGCGAGATTGCCATAAAGCTTAAATCCCTCGGGCACTGTTGGTCCACTAATGCGCGCGGGAATGTCGACTATGAGACGCTGAAAGTCCTGAAGGATTGTGGCTTGCGGCTGTTTGTCGTCGGTTATGAATCGGGCAACGCGCAGATTCTCAAGAATATTAAGAAAGGAGTGGCGCTGGAAACCGTGCGCCGCTTCACCCAGGACTGTCATAAACTCGGCATCCTGCTCCACGGTACTTTCATTCTTGGATTGCCTGGAGAAACGAAGGAAACGATTCAAGAAACCATGCGATTCGCCCGGGAAATGAACCCTGAGACGATTCAAGTCTCCTTGGCGTCGCCATACCCTGGCACCGAATTCTACGACTATGCTGTGCAGCACGGCTACATCAAGCCGGACGATATGGTCGACGAGACCGGCTATCAAAAGTGCGTCATCAACTATCCCAATCTGACGGGAGAAGACATTTTCTCTGCGGTCGAGAAATTTTATAAATCGTACTACCTGCGGCCAAAATATATTTTCAAGGCGGTCAAAAAAATGGCGCGCAATCCGGAAGAACGCAAGCGGATGTGGCAAGAAGGCAAAGACTTTTTCCGCACCATGCGCACCCGACGCCATATCGCCGCGAAACCGCAAGCAGCGTCATCGACCGCAGCCTAAAACAACCTGGAGAGGCATCCCGTATTGCGGTAGGGGCGCGGCGCGCCGTGCCCCTACGCATTTCCGCCTCCTATGAACATCCCTCTTTTTTGGATCATCAGCGGCCTCATGCTGACGGCGTGCGGCTATTACCTGTTTACCTTGTACGCTGCTAGACGCTTCTTTCGTTCAGGACAGAAGCAGCCGCGTATACAACTCCCTCCAGTCACGCTGTTGAAGCCTCTTAAAGGTGCATCTTCACAGCTCTACGACCATCTCGCTAGTTTTTGCCGCCTCGACTATCCAACCATTCAGATTCTCTGTGGGGTGCGTGATCCTCATGATCCCGCGATCTCTATTGTCCAACGACTACAGAGCGATTTTCCACACTGCGACATCGTGCTTATGGTCAATCCCGAGGTGATTGGCAGTAATTACAAGGTCAGCACGCTCCACCATCTCATGCGGCAGGCGAAGTACGATATTATAGTCATCACGGATAGCGATGTTGCGGTTGCGCCGGATTATCTTCGTCAGGTAATTCCGCCGCTCAATGATTCTCATCTTGGTCTTGTCACTTGCCCTTATCGGGCCGAAACAACTTCACCATTCCCAGCGCTCTTCGAATCGTTGTTAATCAACACGGGCTTTGCCTCGATGATTCTGGTCGCCAGTCAGGTTGAGAAAACCACTTATGCTTTTGGCGCGACGATGGCGGTCAAGCGAGAAGCGTTGGAAAAGATGGGCGGGTTCGCCGCCTTGGCCGATTATCTCGCCGATGATTACTACCTGGGGAATCTCGTTGCTCGTGCAGGCTATGAGGTGCGCATTCTTCCGCATGTCGTAGAAACTCATCCCGGGGTGGCAGGGGTAAAAGACTTATTCCATCATCAATTGCGCTGGGCGCGCACCCAGCGGCGGTGTCGTCCGGGAGGTTACTTCGGGACGTTAGTCACGTACGGTACGGTCTGGGCGATACTCGGAATAGCGCTCTTTCCGACCTCCGTACCGATGTGGCAACTGGCGCTCGCTACTATTGGCCTCCGCCTTTATTCTACGTCTATCGTCAGCGAGGTCTTTCTTGACGCTGAAGTTACAGGACGTTTCCTCTGGCTGGTTCCGCTCACCGATATGCTCTCATTTTTTATCTGGCTCCTGAGCCTACGGGGCAACACCGTTCACTGGGGAGAATATAAGTTTCGCGTGCGCGGCGACGGTAAGATGGAGCGAGTAGGGTGAGCAAGTAGGGGCGAAGCATTTACTGATTTCATGCCACGTAACTCCTCAAGCCGCGAGGCAAATGCTTCGCTCATACCGATGTGGCTACCGCACCTGCTCACTCAAGAACGCGCCAACGAGTCGGTTGAACTCATCGGCGCGTTCGAAATACACCGAGTGTCCAGCTTGCTGTACTTTCACAAACCGAGCTTGGGGGATTTGCGCGGCAATGCTCTCCATCGCCTCCGGCGGCGTCAGTACGTCTTCTTCACCAACTAAGAGTAACGTGGGGATCTTATGCTCGATGATGGGCTGAATGTCATTCTTCACGCTAAAGAGCACTTGTACCAGATTGGGTGTGACGCGCGTATTGAGCGCGGAAATCTGCTGGTAGAGAAAACACATCTGAGGTTGACGCTCGGGATAAGAGCGAGCGTAAGCGCTTTTGAGAATCTCCGACAGGTTGCCGCGCGCACGTTCTTGCGTGCTGGCCTGAGCCTTTGCCGCTACAGGTGAGGTGATGCCTCCTGTCGTATCACAGAGGATCAAGGCGCTCGTGCGCTCGGGATGCGACGCAGCAAATCCGCACACCGTCCAGCCTCCCATGGATTGCCCGGCAACCGCCGCCTTCTGGATGCCGAGGTGATCAAGCAGAGCGGTGAGATCTTGCACAAACGCGTGCGGTCCTGGGCCATTGGGCGTATCGAAGGATTGCCCAAAGCTGCGATGGTCAAAGGTAATGACTTTATAGCGTTTCGAGAATTCGGGCACTTGTTGCCACCAACTGAGATGACTCCCGCCGCCGCCATGAGCCAGGACCAAAGCTGGTCCGTCGCCGTGCGCTTCGTAGTACAAATCGATGCCGTTAATCTTTGCCAAAGGCATGATGAATCCCTCCTTATTATTTCTTGGGGTCTTCTTTTTAGCTGCGAATAGATCTCCAGCAAAGGGGCGAAAGCTGCAGGACTTGTGCTCTTCCGTATTGGTGTAAAGGTGAGGCGCGGTGTAACTACAATTGCCGACTTGTGAATGGCCCTCTTGTTGCACTGTACGTACTGAACCAGCACGAAGGGAGACTCAGAAAGCGCGGGTTTCCTCCTCTGCTAAAGAGAGGTAAGAGGCCGAGATCGAAAGGATTTTTATGTCCTGTATAGGCGCGCGAAACAGGAAGCGTGGACCTGCCTATGGAAGTAGCAGAAGGGGAGGACTTTGCTGCTTAAAAAGCAGGCTTTTTGTTCTTACTTCTCTTTCTTCCTAACTGATTCATGGACAGTGAGGTGGAAGGTTTGACTTTCTCGCTCAACCATATCTCCTCTTGGCTCGGCTGTTTAGTGGTAAAGCTCTCTCCGTGGAGAGCCCGACGTACTGCAGTTCTCCGGCGATGGGCTGTGGAGTTAGAAGAGACCAATACGCGATTGGCGAGAGAGGTGGCCGAACGTAAGCGTGTGGAGAAGGAGCTCCGACAAGCGGAGGTAAAATATCGCAGTATTTTTGAAAATGCAGTTGAGGGCATCTTTCAGACTACGACCGACGGGCGTTATCTCAGTGTGAATCCTGCTTTGGCTCGCATTTATGGATACGAAACTCCCGAAGACTTGATGTCGAGTCTAACGAACATCAGTGGGCAGCTCTATGTTACTCCGGCTCGACGTACTGAATTCGCCCGCCGCTTGCAGGAAAAAAACACGGTGTCTGGGTTTGAATCCCAAGTGTATCGGTGTGATGGCCGCGTGATCTGGATTACTGAAAACGCCCGTGCGGTTCGCGACCCAAATGGCGCTTTGCTTTACTACGAAGGTACGGTTGAAGATATTACCGAGCGCAAGCAGGCTGAAGAAGAATTGCGACAAGCGAAAGCCGCCGCTGAAGCCGCTGCGCGCGCCAAAAGCGAGTTTCTGGCCAATATGAGCCATGAACTACGCACGCCCATGAATGCGATTATTGGCATGACTGAACTGGCGCTCGATACGGATCTCACCGGCGAGCAGCGAGAATATCTGGCGATCGTAAAAGACTCGGCTGATGCGTTGTTAGAATTATTGAACGATATCCTCGATTTTTCCAAGATCGAAGCTGGAAAATTAGACCTGGATCCCATTGATTTTCATCTGCGTGACAATCTGGAAATGACAGTACGGACGCTTGCCATACGAGCGCATAAGAAAGGGTTAGAACTAGCCTGTCATATTCCCGCATCCGTGCCGGACGCATTGATAGGGGACCCTGGGCGTTTGCGTCAGGTCGTGATTAATCTTCTTGGCAATGCAATTAAGTTCACTGAACAAGGCGAAGTCGTCATGGATGTCTCGATTGCCAAGCGGACTTCAGATGAGATCGTGCTCCATTTCACTGTCACCGACACTGGGATTGGGATTCCTCCGGAAAAGCAGCAACTGATTTTCCAGCCGTTTACCCAAGCCGACAATTCCACCACGCGTCAATTTGGCGGCACCGGCTTGGGCTTGGCGATCTCCTCACAGTTGGTCAGCATGATGGAGGGCCAAATTTGGGTGGAAAGTGAGGTGCGGAAAGGCAGTACCTTCCATTTTACCGCACGCTTCGGTCTCCACATGGGTGCTACGCCACAGCCGCCCTTTGCGCAGGAAGGATTGCGGGATCTGCCGGTGTTAGTTGTGGATGACAATGCGACCAATCGGCGCATCTTGGAAGAGTTGTTGACCCATTGGGGATTACATCCCATTGTAGCGGACAGCGGACAAGCTGCATTAGCAACGTTGCAGAAAGCAGTGGAGAACGGGGGAGCATTCCCGCTGGTCTTACTTGATGCGCATATGCCATTCATGGACGGCTTTACCGTGGCTGAACGCATTAAGCAAAGTCCTGCTTTGGCGGGAGCCACGATCATGATGTTAACGTCGGGGGGCAATCCCGGAGACGCTGCTCGCTGCCGAGACCTGGGCATTACTTCGTATTTGACGAAGCCAATCAAGCAATCGGACTTGCTCAATGCCATTTTTAGCGCTCTGCATTTCTCAAGTACGGCAGCCGACGCCGTTTCTCTTACGCTGCAGCCTTCAACGCTGAAGAACCCACTGACTTTGCCTCTTCTGTTAGTAGAGGACAATGTGATCAATCAGCGCCTCGCCCTGCGCATGTTAAAAAAGCGAGGCTACTCAGTAATAGTGGCGAATAATGGGCAAGAAGCGTTGGCGGCGCTGGCTCGCGAGATGTTTGCCCTCATTCTGATGGACGTACACATGCCGGTCATGGACGGCTTTGCGGCGACATCCGCTATTCGTCAGCAAGAGCAATCAACCGGCGGCCATATTCCCATCGTTGCGATTACGGCTAACGCCATGAATGGAGATCGTGAACGTTGCCTGGCTGCGGGCATGGACGCGTACCTGTCTAAACCTTTTCAGGCGCAACAACTCTGTCAGGTCATCGAAAGCCTTGTCTCGTCCCCTCTTCCGTCCACGCAAACGGAGGCGAATCACGCGGGCGCGCCTGAAGCGGTCTTTGATCAGTGGGCGGTGTTAGAGCGAGTTGAAGGGGATGTGGAACTGTTGAGAGAAGTTGTCGGATTGTTCTTTGAGGAAGCTCCAGAACTATTGTCAGCGATTCGCGAGGCGATCGCGCGTCGTGATAGCATGAAATTGGAGTACGCGGCGCATTCCCTAAAAGGAACGGTAAGTAATTTTGGGGCGCGAGCGGCGCGCGAAGCCGCACTCAGGTTAGAGGTAGTTGGACGAAGTGGGGATCTGACCTACGCCGAACCGGCCTGTGCTGAGCTAGAAAAAGAGATCACCTCTCTCACACAGGCATTAACAAACTTTAGGGAAGAGCAGGTGATGTGAAAATTCTCATTGCTGATGATGACGCTATCCCACGCCGGTTGCTGCAAGCCGCTCTGGTCAAAGCCGGACATGAGGTGATTGTTGCTCGCGATGGGGCCGAGGCGTGGCAGGTGCTGCAGAGCGAGGAAGCGCCGCGCTTGGCTGTCCTTGATTGGGTCATGCCAGGACTAGATGGACTGGAAGTCTGTCGCAAAGTCCGTCAGCAGGGCAACGCCCCCTATATTTATCTCATCTTGTTGACTTCAAAGGATCGCAGAGAGGATATTGTTGCCGGACTCGGCGCCGGCGCCGATGACTATCTGATAAAGCCTTTCGATCCCCACGAACTCCAAGCCCGTCTGCGTGTAGGGCAGCGCATTCTCGACTTGCAAGCCGCTTTGTTGGCTTCTCTGGAGAAGTTGGCGCAGGCGCACCAGCGGGAAGCCGAGACGGGCGCCAAGATTCAGAAACTGCTTCTCCTCGGCCAACCTCCATCTGACCTGGCCGGAGTACACGTCGCCGCACTGACGGTTCCTTCTCAGCATATCGATGGAGACTTTTACGATTTTTTCCAACACAACGCCCGTTGTCTCGATATCGTCGTGGGTGATGTCATGGGCAAAGGGGTGCCGGCAGCTCTGTTGGGGGCGGCAATCAAGAGTTCCCTCCTGCGTGCGCTAAGCCGTCTGTTTGCCGCATCAACGCAGGGTGTGCTTCCAGAACCGGAAGCAATTGTCAGACTGGTCCATGACGAGGTCACGAGACAGTTTATCAATCTGAACGTCTTCGCCACGCTCTGTTATGCGCGATTCGAACTTGATCGAAGACTGATAACGCTTGTTGACTGTGGACACACGAAGGCGGTGCGCTTTCAACCGCGGACGGGAAACTGCCAGACGCTGCAAGGCGAGAATATGCCGTTGGGATTTACCGAACAGGAAGACTATCAGCAGGTCACTTTTCCTATCGAGAGAGGAGATGTGTTGGTCTTTTACTCGGATGGCCTTACCGAAGCGCGGAATACTGCAGGTGAGTTCTTTGGCATCGAGCGTCTTATGGAAGTGGTTAAGACGCAAGGCTGGCTTGCGCCGGAGCAACTCCTTCGCACCATTCACCAAGCCGTCGTTGCCTTTTCCGGCGAAATAGGAACAAAAGCCGATGACTTGACCTGTGTGATTGTTTCGCTGAAAGAGCTGGGAGAAGAATCTTCTTTGGCGCACGCGCAATATCAGACGACTAGTAATACGTCCGCATTGCCTGCAATCCGGATGTTTATACGTTCGTTTTGCCAGCACCCGCCAGCGTCCATGCTTGATGAGGGACGGCTCAGCGAACTTGAACTCGCGGTGACGGAGGCGGCAAGCAATGTGATGCGGCACGCCTATCATGGCCGTACAGATCAAGTGGTTCGCCTTGTTGCGGATGCTTTTGCCGACCGTATTGTCATCCAGCTGTTCCACCACGGAGCAGCTTTTGATCCCCAAAAGGTTCGGCCTCCGGCGTTTGATGGCTCGCGCGATGGTGGTTTTGGCGTCTACATCATTGCTCATTCCGTGGACGAGGTGCGGTACACACGCGACGAGCGGGGGGAGAACTGCATCCGTTTAGTCAAAAAAAGAAATCATGAGCACAAAGGAGAGAGCGAATGGAGCTGATGTACGAATACAGCGGTGATGTAACAGTTGTCATCTTGACGGGTACGCAACTAGATGCGAGTACAGCGGCGGAATTTAAAAGCAGCATTGCGCCGGTGCTGGCGGAACACTCGCAAATTGTCTTTGACCTCAACCATCTTGGATTTATTGACAGCTCAGGTTTGGGCGTGTTCTTGTCATGCTTGCGGCACGTACAAGCTAAAGGTGGAGACCTGAAGCTCTGTGGAATAATGAAACCGGTCCGCGCCCTCTTCGAACTAGTTCGTATGCATAAGATCTTTCAGATTTTTGATACTCAAGAAGAGGCGATCCGCGCGTTCCAATTATAACTGCCGTGCTTGTCATTGTATAAGTGGTGAAGGAGAACGGTAAAGACCGACTCAACGCACCCGTCATGAAGAAACGAGGTCCTGGTCGATGGTAGA
>JBFWZL010000028.1:0-21758 GCA_050185455.1 Binatia bacterium
ATTACACAACTCAGAGGCAGAGAAGAAGTAGTATGTTAGTAAGAGGAAGCTCGAAGTACCACTAAAAAGAAGATCGGGGGTTGGTCAGCGATAAGGTAAGAATGGTTTTTGGGAACTGTCAGGATTGAGTCATTTGCTTGCTTTAACGTCGATGTCTTCACTGCATCAGCCGATCTCTCATATTTCGGAGCTTCCTGAACTGACGGGGCAGGCTGTTCATTACTGGTTCGTGCCGCTTACTTGCGTTGAATCCAGTCTTGAATCTTTACAAACGCTGCTCTCTTCTGACGAGCGCGAACGCGCCGGCCGGTACCGATTTCCCATTCACTGTCGGCGGTTCATCGTGCGTCATGCCGCCTTGCGGACAATTCTAGCCGCGTATAGCGGTGTTCCAGTTTATAACCTCAGCTTTCAGGTTGATCACTACGGCAAGCCGGAGCTTGATGCGTCGTTTGTGGACAGTCCTTTATATTTTAATCTTTCTCATTCCGACGAATTGGCCGTGATTGCCGTGAGTCGCATCGGCCCGCTTGGAGTGGACATCGAACGGATTCGCCCGCTCTCCGATCTAGAGGCTATCGCCACTCAGTATTTCTCGCCCGCGGAACAAGCGGCGATTCTTCGTCTGCCAGCTGAGCAGCGTCTTCTTGCCTTCTATCGCTGCTGGACCAGTAAAGAAGCGTTCATTAAAGCCCTCGGCATGGGGCTGCAATTCGAGCTGAACCGCTTCGACGTTTCAGTATCGCCTACCGATCCGCCGGCTCTCCTCTGCATTGACAATAACCCACGAAAAGCGCGCCTTTGGTATATGACTGACGTTGCGTGCGAGGAGGGTTATATGGGGGCGTTCGTTAGCACCAGACGGCCAGAGGAGGTGCTTTACCGCCGCTGGGTCCCGCCGCCGCTCGCTTCCCTGTGAAAGTAGTGGTTCTGATTTGGTTCGTCATCGTGCGGGGGCGTTGTCGGCAACGCCCCCGTAGGAATTCAATCGACGCTGAGGTTATACAATCACACCTTATCTCAAACATATTTACCCTGTCAGTTGTCCTGCACGCAGCACTTGCCCGGGCAGCGCTCCTGTATGACGCTGACCTTCGTACAGCACTTTACCATTAACGATTGTACAGGTGATTCCTTCCGCCTGCGTAACAAGTCTGCGGCCGCCGCCTGGCAGATCGTGGCGGATTTCCGGACGTTCCGGCGAACTTACAGTGTTGAGGTCGAAAATCGTGATGTCCGCCGCCATGCCAGTGCGCAGTACGCCGCGATCCGTGAGACCGAAGAATTGCGCCGGTTCCGAGGTGATGCGTTGCACCGCGCGTTCAAGCGAAAGCGCCTGCTTCTCGCGCACAAAGGTTCCTAATAAATAGCTGGGATATCCTGCGTTGCACAACATATCGACGTGCGCGCCGCCGTCGGAAATGCCGATCAGCGTGCGCGGATCATTGAATTTCTTGACTACCCGCCCTTCGTTAATATCCAGCAGCGGCATCATGAAATCGACTGCAAGCTCATCCTCAAGCGCGAGGTCAAAGAAGGCGTCAAGCGGCGCCACGCCGCGCTCGCGGGCGATCTCGGCCAGACTTTTCCACTCCGTGGACTTGAGTGCAGGGTTGGCGACCTCCTTTACCTGGGTGCGATTCCAGATGTCATGGAGGACCGTGCGGCGTTCAAGTTCCGCCGCAAATGCCCGTCGAAACTCCACGCCTGCGTAGACCCGCTTCTGTGCCTCGGTCGATTTGTCTTCGAATACCGGTTTCATTGAGTTCATACTGGCGAACAGAAATGGATTGCGCAGGTTGAACTCAACGATCAGTGGACGCACGGCGACCTGCGGGCGGCATCCGCGTGCGAGCAACGGCGCTACTTTCTCCAACGTCTCGACCCACGCCTCGGGCGCGTCGTCACGGTCGCGCAGGTTAAGCCATGTTACTGGCCGCTCGCTTGCGGCTGAGAGCAAATCAAGCAATGCATACTCTCGGTCTGACACTCCGCTCGGCTGTTTGGTAAGCGCAATTTCGATTACCCCACGACCAAGTTCCCGCAGCATCCCTGCATAGGCGCGCAATTCCTCGTGGCTGGCGAGTCGACACGCAAGCGGCTGGGCCTTGTAACCGAGATGTTGCGGCATGACGGTGAGCGAGAAGCCCAGCGCGCCTGCTGCAAGCGATTCTTGTAAAAGAGTTCTGATCTGTTCGGTTTCCGCTGGCGTTGCTTCCCTCCCCATTGCGTCGTCGCCCATGACAAAATGGCGGAACGGCGATAGTGCGGCGAGAAAGCCTACGTTGATTCCAACTCCGCGATTGGCGATGGCGTTCATGTACTGCGGAAAGCTCTCCCAGTCCCACGGAAGACCGCGATTAAGGACCTCGTAGGGAATTGCCTCAACATGAACAAGATTCCAGGTCGCCACATCACGCTCCGCCGGTTTGCATGGCGCTAGACCAACGCCGCAATTGCCCATAATCACGGTGGTCACGCCGTGCCAGGATGAGCAGGTAACGAGCGGGTCCCAACAAACTTGCGCGTCGTAGTGCGTATGCGGATCAATGAACCCCGGCGCGACGATCAGATCAGAGGCGTCGATTACGCGCGCGGCTCCCCCGGAAATCGCGCCAATCTCGACAATTCGTCCCGCCTGCACCGCCAGGTCGGCGCGGAAGGCGGGCGCTCCACTGCCATCGACGAGCATGCCGTTTTTAATCAGTAAATCGTAAGCCATGGCTGTTTCCCCTCTTTACGCAGCACGTTTGTTTCCTTTGCCGGCCTTTTCCTTGGTGACAAGGTGTAAAAAGACATTAGACAAAGTGGCACTACGGCAAAACAAAAGTGTTGTCAACCTTGCGGTGGGAAAGGTGTAGGTGAGTGGATAACGCGTAGGACGCTGCTTCTATTGCTTGTTCCTGTCTCGGGTAAGGGGAACGATACCGTTCGCGGCGTTCGGCACGATAAAAGGCTTTCCTTTGTTCACACATCGTGTGATCACTTACCGACCAGAGGCTCATGGCTACGTTTTCGGCTCCTTTCAGTTCAGGAGATGTTCGCTCACCCCAATATGCCGCCGTGTAGTTTGTGATCATGCTGGTTCATCTTCTTTGATCTTTGTGTAGCCATTATCAAGCGTGTGCTTCTGGTGGAAGAGGGTAAATATGTGGTGGTTACGCTCTGTATCCTCGTGTGAAACTAGACACCCTTCACTTTCAAGGGAAAGATCCGCAGCACGGTCAGCAGAACATGAGAAATGTATGGTAAATGTCGATGGGACGCCTAAGTGTGACTCGATTGTGTCGGGTATGGCACGTGTAGGTAGGGCCGGATCTTATTGGATATTTGCGCCAAGCGCTGTGTGCATGAAGTGAAAAAACCTTGCGGCGTGCTTCGAGCTTCGCCTGAATCTTACGCGCCCAGCTCTCTGCCGTATCCGATTGCACATAGCCGAGCATGCCTGCGTCATCTTCTGCGGAAGCATAGTCGCCTCTCAAGAAGCACCCGAGTCCTTCCGGTCCGACGTATTTCGTTGCCGGATGACGCTTTCCCAGCCGTTTTGCTTCAAATGAAAAACGACTCTTTGGCAAGCGTTGGGATGAGACAATCTTGATATCGAGGCGATAACGGTTCTCCCCCAAACGGCCCGGGGTATTTATGTGAGGATCGTCCTGTACATCAAAATGCCGGAAAACTTTCAAACGCGGATCTTCAGTGACCTCCTCCATGCTCCTTACAAGTTCTCCCGTAATTGCTGGCTCCTTCTGTTTGCTCCAGTCTGTAGGGGTAAGTTTTCGATAGCCCAGTTCGAGCAATTGATGAACTCTGATGATAAAGATGCGGCGATAGTCGTTCGCGTTGTCTGACTGCCCTCTATGCTGCCCGACCTTACGAGCAATCAATCCGTTTCTCCCGCTGCGGCGATAGTCTCGGCGATAATGTTGCTTGCGTCCGAAATCGCTTGACTCTCCGTCCAATGGAACCGTTGCATGGGTTTGAATACGAAGGTGCGAGGCCCCTCATACACTCGGAGATTCCGATCAAAATAGACCCACTGGCTCCACTGCTTTCTCAGGCGCTGGCGGATTGTGTTCAGTTCGGCAGCTGCATCCTTCTCGGCTGGAATGACCTGGATCTCGCCATGATGACCGTTGCGGGTCAATTCAACCTCCAGCATCGCAGAGGTGGGCTCATAGATAACATTGATTTCGTGTTGACCAGTAAGCTCACCCTCAATAAAGCCATCGAGTTCTGACTTGAGTCGACGCGCATACCTTTTCAGATCAGAGACAGTTGGGGGCCTGACTGCATTGGAGCCAAGTTGACCTTCATTAAGATCGAGCTTGACGGTTACCAGATCCCGGATCAGTACTCGATCAATATCGGTAAGCCTGAGCGAGTCAAAAACAAGGTCATTCAGTTTGCGGCAAAGTTTGTCGATCGCTCCATTGGGCGATTCTTTTGAGAAGAACATCGACTCCTTTAACTTAAATCGTTTGACAGTTTCTTCCACTAGTTGATCGTGTAGTCTAACCCATTGCTCTAGCTCTTTTGCTGACAGATTAGAGAGAGGGATTGGAAGCTCCCGGAGTGCGTTAAGGGTTGCTCGGTCTCGCTTTACTCCTAATTCCGTTGAAGTGAGGAGATGATAAAAGACAAAATCGGAGCTGAGGAAAAGGGCTAAAGCCTTCAGGAAATTTCGATTATTCGACGTGCTTACAATACCAATCTGACGCGGTGGCACGACAATGAATTCCTCGGAGTAAACGGCAAAGTTCCGGGCTGCACTGACGATGACATGGGGAGGTCTACAGACCGAGAGCGGAAGACGAACACCGCCACGTTTTCTCGCAAAACCAAATTCAGGCCCTACAGTCTTGAGGGAATGGTCAGGGAAGGCAAAGAAGTTCCTCAGTTTCTCCAGCTCTGTAACGTGTAGTTGCCACTTCCCTATAACTTCAGGGACAGGTTCAACCTCTTCAGTGCCATTCTGGCCACGGCGAAGCTCAAGACCCTGTGAGATAATTACTAGTTGATTTTTCTCCGAATCGCGTAATCGTGGAAACTGACGCGCAAGCCTGCGCAGAAGTTTCTCATCAAGTTCCGAGCCCCAGGTAGCAAGCTTCCATGGGAGACTATTGCCAGTGGCTACCTTGGCGAGCGGAATATCCCGTATTTCGCTCGCGTTCAGCACGAGGCTCCAGGTTTCCTGCCGTGTATTCTCACTGACCGGCCGTGTGGGTTCTTGATTCGCCACCAACGGAGTATAGGTCGTGATGTATTCTTCATCCTCCTCAGATTTGAGAAAATGATGAGGGCGTAGCCCATAGAAAAACGATGCCGCAGGTGCTTGAGAGCGTTTAGCAAACAGAACATTGGCAAAATTAGCAAAATTCGCTACGGCATGCACTCTAAATTTACGAAAGAACATAGAGCGGAATTCTCGTGATGGATCATCAAAGAGAGTCATGGCAGGAAGCAGCAGCCCTGCCTCACCGTGTGCCGTTAAACACTCACCTACGGCCCAAGCAAACGCCTGCGCGACTTGATTCCCTCCAATTGGCCTTTCCCGATCTTTCTGCTCCTCCATCCACCGCCAAACCGGTTTGTCTTGCAAACTAAGTTTCTTAGGATTCAACTTTTTCCAGGGCGGATTGCCGACCACCCAATCAAACTTTTTCTTGGAGAGGAGACTTTGGAGCTTAGCATTATCCTCAAAAAAGTTGGCGTGAAAGATGTTTTCGTCTCGCAGGGACGGAAGTTTTACCCGCTTGTTGTCTTCCAGGTCGGGTGGATTACAGTAATCCAGGAGTGTGAGGAGGAGACTCAGTTCGGTCACGCTGCAGGCGTCGGGGTCGCGGTCCACACCAAAGATGTGCTCTTGCAGAAGTTCGCGTAGCTTGATTGGTCCCGGGACATCACCAGTTGGCGGATATTCCCGCTCGATCAGTCTCCGATAGCATTGGACAAGAAAGGCTCCTGAGCCACAAGCTGGATCAAGAATGCGCATCCCTCGGCTGAGCGGATGACGGTCTTCCATTTCAGCCAACATGAAATTGACGACAGGGATTGGCGTGTAATACGCTCCAGCCTCTTTGCCGCGTGTCAAGCCTTCTTCCGACGTCGAAGTATGTAGAAACTGCTCATAGACAACCGAAAGCGTTTCGATAGGGATGTACGAGAAGTCATACGCTTGAAAATCTAAGTGCAGCTGCCACCTTCCGTCCCCTAAAGGTTGGTCTCCCGCAAAGGTCGCAGCGACCATGCTAATATGCTCCTGTGTAGGTGCATCCCTCTTATGGAAGTCGAGCGGAAAGACACTGCCATTGAGCCAGTCATCAAGTTGCTGGATAAGACGCTGTACGCCAGGAAGTGTGGCCTCACGGCCGAACACTGCCTCTTCAGTGATTTCCCACCCTTCCAGTTTTCGCTTCGAAAGAATACCGTGGTCTTTTAGGTAGTGAAGGTAGACGTACTTGCCAATGAGAGCATGCGATATTTCCGGTTTCAGCTTTTTTTTCTGAAGCTCCTGATCAAGTTGCTGCAAGTTCTCAAGCAGCCGCCAGTCCACTCGACCTTCGGGCCGCACTTCGTTGCCCCAGCGGCGCCAGATTGTTGCTTCGTCAATGGCGTCAGCGTGAAAACTCTCAGCAAGCTGAAGAACCTCATTCGTGTTTTTTAGGACTTGGAGTATTTCTTTGCCCGGCTGCTCTCCACGGCGACGATAGCGGAATCCCGAGTAGAGCCGAATAGTTTGCGGAGTCTGAATGAGAACGAACGGCACAACGTCCTGATTCCACACGAGGCGATGCGTTTTATCGGCTTCTTCATCGCTAGTGGCCTCGCAGAGGTAGACAACGGGGACCATGGGCTCGGCAGTAGTCCCAGAAGGTGGCCGCAACACATAGACACCGTGGAGCCCACATTTCTCAACCGCATGACGGAAGATGTGTCCGTAGCCGGGTGCAGACTCCATCTTCCCTTCCCCTCTGCGGAGGAAGTTAGGCGAGTCAGCGTAGCCAAGTTGATTGAGCAGAGTAGACACCTGCATGACGGACGTCCTCGAAGTCAACTTACTGCACGGGCTGCTACAATTCTTTCGTTCGCATTCTCTCGTGTCATATCCACAAGCACATTCTCGATCGCTTTGCGGGACTTACGAACGGCTTCATCTGGGGTTCTGCCACGCTGAAGACGTCCAGGAAATTCACGGCAGTGCGCGGTGAAGTTTTTCCCATTTTGTTCACTGCTAAGACGAAGGTGAAACGTTCTCCCTGCTACAGCCACTTTTTCTGTCCAAACTTGTGGTAGTTTCTCCACACGCTTGGCAGTTTCCAGGATACGCCGCCCTAGCGGGACTGACCAAACCATCTGCCTCGTCAAGACTTCCATGGCCTGCCGTTCGTCAGTCAGAATAAAGACTTGTTTGCCATCCGTGAGTAAAGTGAGTCGCGAAAGCGTCTGTGAATTGGAGAGTTCGGGATTCAATGCGCGGAGTTCCTTCACTGCCGCGCGGATTTTCTGAAGAGGGCACTTGCCTTCTCGGAGATCAAGAATTGCACGGATGCTCACCAAGTCCTGGAACGTATAACTACGTCGTGAACCTTGACCGTTTGCCTCTCGCCCTGAGGGCGGCAGGAGCTTGCTCCGCGCCCAATGGTCAAGCATACGAACGCTAGCTCCAGTGATTTTTGCAGCTGCTGATGTAGAGAATTCACGAGCCAAGATTTCCTCCAACAGGTGATCTGGTAACGTATACTATAAAAGGTCGTATGGGAGGGCAAGGCTAAACTACACAAGAGTAGTTCAACTATGGAACCGAAGCTTACATTTCACAAAACAACGAAAGGAGGTAAGAGAGGGGCTTTACTCCTTTCTGTACAATGGATCGCACTTCTTCCTCTTACTTGATCCCCATCACCTGCCCGCCGGTCATCTTCACCAAATCCTCTGGCGTCAAGCGAAACACGGCGAACGGCGTGCCCGCCGCCGCCCAGATTTCTTGATGCTGTAACAGGTCTTCATCGATAAAGATGTCAACCGAGGAAGCGTGACCAATCGGCGGCACTCCGCCGATTGCAAAGCCGGTGTGCTCGCGCACGAAGTCGGCGTCGGCTTTGTCCAAACGTTCACCCAGTACTGTCTCGATCTTTTCTTCTTTCACTTGGTTGACGCCACTAGCGATGACCAGAATGGGCTTCCCTGTTCGTTTGGTTTTGAATACTAGCGATTTGGCGATTTGCTCGACTGTGCAGCCAATCGCGATAGCCGCTTCTGCCGCGCTCCGCGTGGTTTGCGGCATTTCCATGACCTGACAGGAGAAGCCGAAAGATAACAAAACGTCTTGCACCCTCTGTGCGCTCGGGCTTAGCCTTTGTGACATTTCTGCTCCTTCCTGCGCTCCTGGTGTCTCCCATTTTCACCCTGAACGAGAAGTGTACCCCACTATCTATTCAAGGCTCTTGTTTTTGCCCAGGGGCATAGCCAGGCGCAAGACTCAAGCGAGCAAGCGATGGTTCCGTAGTCACCCAGGCGGCGCCAGCTCCCACAAGCAACACAGCGATGAACAAGAAGAACGCCCAGTGGTAATTTCCCGTGCTGTCGTAGATAGCCCCGGCTATTATTGGCCCCACGGCTCCGCCTAGACTGGCCGCCACTGTGCCCAAGACACCGGCGATGGCTCCAAAAGCTCGCAAACCAAAATCATGACCGATGACCAGCGGCCAGAGAACCACGAGTCCGCCATAACCCAGTCCGAAGAGAAAGACAAAAGCTGTAACCGCCCACAAGCCTAAGGCATTGAGATATAGTAGAAATCCAATCCCGGATGCTTGCATGAGCAGGCAGAGCGACAACATCGGATGAAGATAGCGTGCATGTTCGCTGGCCCAGCCGACCGCCAGTCGCCCACCCATACTTATACCCAAAGTAATCCCGCCAATCGCTGAAGCCGATTCGAGCGTAAAACCGGCATCCTGCAGAGCCGCAACTTGATGCGCGATCATCGCCAACCCAACCATTAGTCCAGCGCAGAACGCCACTCCTAATAGCCAGAAGGTTGAAGTAAAGAGCGCTGCCTTCAGCGTCCAGTCTTCTGGTTCTAAGCGATTCTCTCCTTCTGCTTTGGTCGCATTGTTCGTAGGATTGCCTTGCCCTAGCGGTGTTAGGCCTCTTTCTCCTGGGGTATTAGTAAGAAAGAACCAAACCAGGGGTAACATTCCGCCCAGGGCGAGACCTGCCAGCCCCAGGTATGCGCTCCGCCAGCTATAGGTGTCGATCAGAAATCCAGAGAGCGGCACGAGGAGAAGCCCGCCGCCGCCACCGCCGACCAGGGCGAGGCCCATCGCCAGGCCTCTTTTTGCCACAAACCATTGCGAAACGGCCTTCCCTATCGTTGCCGGGCCAATTCCTCCTAAGCCCACGCCCAGAATAAAGTACAAAGTGTAAAAAGCGATCAGACTGCTCACCACGCTTAAGAGCACCAGAGCAATGCCATCGATAAGAGCACTTAGGAGAAAGACTACCCTGACGCCTCGACGGTCTGAGAGCCATCCCCACAAGGGCAGCGTCAACCCGGCAGCGAGTAAATAGAGCGAGAACGCGCCGGCGGTTTCCGCCCGGGTCCAACCGAACTCTTGCGAAAGGGGTTTGAGAAAAGCAGAAAAAATGTAGGTGAACCCCCCGTCGATGATAGAAATAAAAAAAAGGACGCTAACGATAACCCAGCCGTAGAAGAAACGTCCAGCCTTGATCGGCGTCCCATTGTGCGTTGCCTCGGTATCCATTGCCCTGCTCTTTACGCGCTTCTGCTATTGGCATGCAAGAGGGTTCTGGATAGGGTGCTGGGGTATCATCAAGGAAGGAGAAGAAAACAACTTCATGGAAACTCTACGTTACGAACGAACCAGGCACGTGGGCTGGCTGCGTCTGAATCGCCCGCAGAAACTCAACGCTATGACCGCCCAGATGTGGGATGAGATGCGCGCGTTGGGTCAGGAGCTGCGGAATGATCCGGAGATCCGTGCATTGGTGGTGATCGGCGAAGGACGGTCGTTTTCCACCGGCATCGACACCTCACAATTCGGCGGCAACCTGCTAGGCGCCGCGGACTCCAAAACGCCGGCCAGCAAAGAGAAGACGGACGATCCTCTGGTCGCCGCCATCCTGCGCACGCAAGAAGCTTTCACGTGGCTCGAAGAAGCGCCCTATCCGACAATCGCCGCCGTGCGTGGGCATGCTTTGGGAGCGGGCATGCAGCTCGCCCTTGCGTGTGACATCCGCGTCGTCGCTCGCGGCTCACAATTCGGTCTGCTTGAGCATCGTTATGGCCTTCTACCTGATCTTGGCGGCACGCAACGTCTTCCCCGCCTGGTGGGCGCTGGGAAAGCAAAAGAACTGATCTTTACCGCCAAGATCATCGACGCAGAAGAAGCTCAGCGGCTCGGCATGGTCGAACAACTTGTTGACGACAACATCTTGGAGAAGACCGCGATAGAATTAGCTGAGCACATTGCGGCGCAGCCACCGCTGGCAGTGCGTTATGCGAAACGCGCCGTAGACGCTGCGCTCGATGTGCCGACGCGAGAAGGCTTGCGTCTGGAAGCCGAAGGTCAAGCCGTCTGCATTCGCTCTGACGACTTCAAGGAAGCCCTCCGCGCCTACAAAGAACGGCAAACGCCGCAGTACAAGGGACGGTAAGTAAGGAACGAGGAATGAGTAAGAGGGAACGAGGCTGTGTGACACGTCGTGTGTTGCGTATTTCGTGTCCCTACAGTCCATTGTCCTTATCTTCCATCTGGCGCCCGGTGTGTTACGTTCCACGCAGCACGCGACACGTTTCAGGTCTCCAATCCTCTTGCGAGCCCTTGTGACGCGCATTAAAGTCCGGAAACACGGCAACGATAAAGGAGAAGAGCCATGGCAGACCAAGGTTATGCACGACCAGAGATGCTCGTCAGCACAGAATGGCTGGCGGCCCACCTACAAGACGCTACCTTGCGTATTGTTGATTGTGACAACCGCGACGCGTATCGGCGCGCTCATATTCCCGGCGCGCTCACGTTTCGTGGTCATCAATATCTCAAAGAAAAAGAAGGAGCCTTGCATATCATGGGTCCGGAACAGTTTGCCGAAACTATGGGGGCGCTAGGCATAGGTAATGACACACTCGTCATTGCTTATGACGGGTTCAGCAGTCTCTATGCCGCCCGGTTTTGGTGGGCGCTCACCTATTACGGCCACACTCAGGTAAAAGTGCTGAATGGTGGCTGGGACAAATGGTTGGCGGAAGGACGCCCCGCCACGACTGCCGAACCGCGCCCTCCCAAGGCAACTTTCACGCCTCGTGTTCAAGAAGAGTTCATGGCTCGCTGGGATTACGTACGCGACTCAATCAATCAACCGGGTCGTGTATTGCTTGATGTCCGTTCTGATGGAGAATGGACGGGAGAAAATGCGCGCGGCACGAAGCGCGGTGGGCGCATCCCCGGCGCCGTCCATCTCGAATGGCTTCACTACATCGACAGCAAAACAAAAGAATTCAAGCCTGCGGTTGAGTTGCGCGCCATGTTCGACAAAATCGGGGTCAAACCGGAGAATGAAATCATCACCTATTGACAGGGTGGCATCCGTGCGGCGCACGGACTCTTTACTCTTCGACTCCTCGGCTTCGATAAGGTGCGCAATTACGATGCGTCTTGGGGCGAGTGGGGCAACCGTGAAGATCTTCCTTTGGAGAAGTAATTCCTCGGCCTTTTTATCCCTCAAAAGACTCAGTATATTGCTGAGTCTTTTTGCTTTGCTGAACTGGTGGACAAGCGCCGCGGTTGCCCAGGATAAGGGGCAAGGAACGCTTGTCATTTCCGTGAATAAAAAGACGGATCAACAAAGCGAAGTTGGGGTGTCAATCCTCACTCAAGACACAAAAGCACTGGTTGCGACCGCGCATCTTGGCGTTCCGGTTCACCTTCCTGCTGGAACATACCGAATCGAATTTGTCATTCTTGGCGGTCAAGTCACGCGTGAGAACGTCTTAGTCAAAACTGGTCGCACGAGCACGGTCATTATTAGCAATGTTGCGGCGTTGCGGGTGAACGTGCTGGATACAAACGGAAACGATCTCGGCATCGGCGTTGAGGTTTACGACAGCGCGATAGGACAGCAATTGGGGGCGTTTCTCAGCGGAGAAACGATTCTTTCCCGCCCTGGAGTTGTCGATGTGAAAATTGCAGTTCCTCCCCAGTCACAATGGATACGCAAAGTGGAGTTACAGGCCAATGCTCTCGCGTATTTTGATTTCCACCAGCAAGCCCAGAGTGAACTCGTAGTCCGTCCGACTCTTAACGGGCGGGATGCCAGTGCATTCACCCAGGTGATCATTTCCATTGCCGGTGAGAATAAAGAACTCGCTCGCAGCGAGCCGGGCCAAGTGCACCGTTTCGGTCTCACTTCAGGAACCTATGACATCCTTGTCATGAATCCTACCGGTTCAGGAAAACCCTTTGTTCAGGATCGAGTCGAACTCAAGGGAGAAGGGCTCACGGAAAAAGATGTCCCGCTCGACAAAGAGCGCGTACCGAGCGAGGCTAAGAAAGCGCAAACGCTGTAGTTGTACTTAATAAAAGAAAGGCAGTAGTAGCCAAGTACGTGACTGATACGCCAGGAACTCAGTTCCGAAAGTTTTCTGTAAAAGCTGCTCTTCATCACGTATTCGCCAGAGCGTTCCAGCGAGATACAGCGGTAACGCCACCCATACGAGCTTGCTGCGAAATACCAGGAAAATACCAGGAACGGCAAGGAGCGACCCCGTATAGATTGGGTGCCGCACCCAGCGATAGAGTCCGGTAGTCACCAGATAGTGCTCTTTTTGAATAGCGACAAACGTAGAAAACAACGGTCCGAGCTGGGACATCGCTACGACACGAATGCCCGCGCCTACTACAACACAACCGAGACCGAGATAACGAAGCGCATCGGATTCAGACCACACCCATATGTCGTTCCTGTCCGCATACGGTAAAAACCAAAGGCTGACGCCAATGGCAAGCAACGCGGCAAACGTTGGCCATCTTTGTCGTCGCACTTCCTGTTGTCCGCCCTCAAACAGCTCAAAGGGGACAAATAAAAGCACCAACACATTCAGCGCTAGAACGCCGATAAACAGCACCCGTGCTGGATGGTCGAGTAATCCCTGCCGATCTCCCCATCCTTGGATCATTAGAATGAGCGCAATCAACAACAGGAAAACGAGCTGGAAGTTTTTAAGTGGGGTAGACGTCTGTAATGGCGCCTTCGAGGGAGGCATACCATTCCTCAAAAGGAATATCCGCTGGAACGATGATCTCTAGTTTTCCGTTGCTGAGACGCTTCACACCCCCACCTCCTTGAGGTCGCAAGGGAATGATCACCGCTTCGCGGGAAATCTCCATGCGATCGAGGATTTCAAAAATTCTTTCAATCTGTGCGAGTTGTACGCCTTGAGGCATGGGGTCTATCGGCTCAACAGGGGAATTGCGGCGGCAAGCACGAGTACGCCAGCGCCAATTGCAACTAGCACTCCCCACAACGCTGCGGGACGCCGCAATGCTAACGGCGCGCCACAATGTACACAACTAGAGAGGAACTCTCCTCCCGTGAGATAAATACGATTCCATTTATGACATGAGGGGCACCGGGGCTTTGGAACGCGGCGAAAAAGGTTTGCAAGCGGCGGCACTAGAAATACATCCTTAAGTTTTTCGGCATCGTACCATGTGACTTTTGTGGCGTCGAGGAGGCCAGGCTAGCGTAGTCAACGTACAAGTGCGCGCCATCTGGAAGAGATCGAAGCCAGACGTCCAATCACAGGGACAGCCCACAGGGGCGGGGGAGCGCACAGATGGGCTGCCTTTGCTTTTAATCCATCCGATAGAGCCGTTTGGCATTATCGAACACGATCTTTTGCGTGACCTCAGACGGGACCTTGGCGAAGTCTTTTTTAATAATCTCAAGTGAATGCGGCCAGGTAGAATCGGTATGTGGAAAGTCTGACGCCCACATGTAATTATCCGCCCCAAAGTAATCCCATGTTGATGGGCCGATTGGGTCATCTTGAAAGGTTGCGTACAGATTCCGCTTAATATACTCGCTTGGAGCCATGGGCAGTGGACTCTTGTTGAAGAAACGGAACTTCTCCCACGCATGGTCTGCGCGGTACATGTAGTGCGGTAACCAGCCGGTATCGTTCTCGGCAGAGACGATGATCAGCTTGGGAAAGCGCTCTAGCACGCCGCTAAAAAGAATGTCGGTGATCGATTGCTGCACCTCATGGATCAAGCGCATATACCCGACTTCCGTGCCGGCGCGTCGCTGACGACGCTGTTTGTTTTCACTATTATCGGCGGCTTTCCTCTCCTGGTTCCCTTTTTTACTAGTGACGACATGCAGACTGATTGGCATCTGCAAATCCTGTGCTGCCGCCCAGAAAGGGTCATAGTCCGTGCTGCTATATGGATATTCTTTTGGCGGTGACCCCCAGATCATTGCGCCGCGCATACCTTTTTTTGCACAACGTTCGAGTTCTTTGATGCCAGCCTGAATGTCTTCTAGGGAAATGAGGGCGATGCCGAAGAGCCGCTTCGGATTGTGACTGCAAAATTCAGCAACCCAATCATTGTAGGCAGCAAAACACGCCTGTTGAAACCCGGCGTCATCCAAACCGAAGAGCGACATGCCGAGCGTGGTGTACAATACTTCCGCTTCCACGCCGTCAATGTCTTGGTCTTTAATACGCTCCACGGGATCCCAGCCACTCGGGCGGGCGCCTTCATAGCCTTTTTCCCAGGCCTTCGGCAAATCTTCCGGTTTGTTCCCGGCGGCAAAGCCACCGGCGACGGGAAACGGTCTAATGCCTTCGACGACGAAGAAGTACCCTTTCTTGCCCTCGTGTCCCTGAATCACTTTAGGAGCGCGGTCTTTATATCTGTTATCGAGACGCTCTTGCCATAAGTCTGGCGGTTCCATCATGTGAGAATCCGCGGAAATAATATGCATGAAAGTTTCTCCTTACATGGATATAAGCGGAAAAATGTAAACTGCCGTACTGACCCGTTCCGCGGGCAATGGTATTGCCCGCTTAAACAGGTTGTCGAGAAGTCGATCGTGTGCCGTTGGTGAGACAAGCTCTCTAGGAAGCAGCCGCTTGTAGTTCTTCCGCTACGAGTTTGGCGACGACCATGTCAATCACCGCATCTGCTCTTGACCAGATTTCCTCTTTCGTCAACGGCACGATCGGGTGTGGAACCGCCACGACTTCATACTGCGGAATACCCAGATTTTTACACTGTACGCGCGCGGCGGCGACGAACTCCGTTGTCGAGATATTCGCGGTGGGAATCCCATTTTCTTCAAAGTAGGCGACATCGTGCGAACTGCACGAAATGCACGATCCTCAAGAGCTGACGGCTTCGACCACTCCGTGGCAGCGTGAGAGAATGTCTTTGCGCACTTCGGGCTTGGCCATGCGAGTGGGAGATGGTTTCGCATGCCGGACTACTGTAGCTACCCCGTAACGATCTTTGAGCAACGTTTCGAGGCGATCAAGGAACATGTTGCTGTTGGGAAACCCAATATCCAGCAGGGCGATCGTTTTCCCGCGGAGACTGACCAGGCGCGGAGCGAGCGGCTTTTGCGCCTTACCGCCATAACCAATAGGGTTGAGTAGTTCTTCCGCCATAGTAGGTCCTCCTTTAGCAGAAACACTGACAGTCAATAGTGCAATTGAAGAAGAACCGGAGACGGGGAGAATCGGAGAATTTGTTTATTCTCCGGTTCCCCGATTCTGGTTACTAACACTAGAAGCTGCGGAGCAATCCCTGAAGCCATTATCAGCTCAAAACAATGCGTTTGGTAACCGGCGTGCTGCCTAAATCATCGGCCACCCAACCTGGAATGGCGACGGAGAAGCGTCCCGCGGTCCCGCCCGCGACGACCACCAAAATAGATTGTGGAGAACGGAACTTGCGAACGTACCCATCAACGACAATGCCGCTATTTTCAAATGCCCGCACCAAATTCGCTCCGAACCCTTCGCCACTATCTTTCCCCGGCTTGAGCTCGTCGATCGATTTTTTCACGGTGTTGTAGAGAAACTGGCGGACATCTTTTCGTGCCCAGCCATCCGCCGCGATGGTCTGAGCATGTTCTGGGCTCAAGACTAAGATCGTGTCGCCGAAGAGTGGGTAATTCTTAAAATTCCACAGCCCGCCGCCCATCGTGAAACCAATCGACGACATGAGCTGTTCGGCACTGCGACTCTGAAAATCACTGATTTGTTGAGGAGAGCCGCCAGCGAAAAGTGTGATGGTGGACTCGTCTTCCGTACATCCTCGCTCGAGGTGAAACGGTTCCCACGGAGACTCTTCCTCGTTTTCGGCGATGATCGCACTGTATTGACCGGGCTGTCCCATAGTGGCTTTGGTTAGCTCGTGGGGTCGAGCGCCGCCAATATTCATGATCGCCAGACGCAAAGACCGACCGATCGTCGCATTGGCGCGAAAGCCGTGTCCCAACGCATTATGTCCACAGTTCAGTCCTATCCGGAGCCGGACAGGTCCGTTAATAATCGCCCAAGGAGACGCCGAGAACAACGTGACGTTCATACCGTGCGCACACAGCCGCTCGTCACACAGCGCTTCGACTCCAGCGAGGACGACAGGAAAATAGTCAGGTTTACAGCCCGCCATGACTGCATTGATGGCTACCTTCTCAACAGTGGCTTCTCCATAGCAAGGACCGAGAACGCCGATTAATTCATTTCGTAAGCGGTCTGGAGCACCTCCCAACATACGTTCCACACGATCGCGAGTGGGCGGCACGACTGGAAACCCATCCGTGACGCCTTGTTCGTACAGCTGTTCGATAGGATCGTCCGTTGGTTGTGCATGTGTTGAGGAACTCACTGCTGACACGGTTTTCCCCTCCGTCTAGCGACTTTTGGTATAGGCTCTTACGAAAGGAATTGCAAGAATTTAGGGCGTGCTTGGCTAGGTGGAAAAACTGACCCAGCGCAGATCAGTAGGAGGAATGAAAGTGCTATAGGCGAGGGGAAAGATCAGGTTCAGCCTCGACCTCAGAGCCTCGAACTAAAGAATCGAGTGCATATTTTTCCATCTTACGATAAAGGCGTTGACGATCGATCGCCAAAATGCGCGCGGCTTCGTTTTTATTGCCGCGGCTTTTATGCAGAGCCGCAGCGATCAATGATTTTTCCATGTCCTCCAGGGTCGGCAGTTCCGAGAGTTCGTTGAAATTGACCGGATGTTCCTCGAAACCAACTACGGAGATGGGAAGATCGGCTCGGGTGATCTCTGTACTTTGTGAGAGGGCAAATACACGCTCAATGACATTCTGTAATTCGCGGATATTTCCCGGCCACGGATAAGCGAGAAGCTTTTCCATCGCGTCCGGCGCGAGGCGTTTTGGCTCCACGTTATACTCTTTACTAAACACTGAAATGAAATGCTCGATTAGCAGTACAATATCGTCCCGCCGTTCGCGTAACGGAGGAAGATGGATGGGAACTACATTCAGACGATAATACAGATCGTCCCGAAAGGCGCCTTTTCGTACTTCCTCTTCAAGATTACGATTACTGGCGGCAATAATACGCACATCCATTTTCACTGGTCTGTTCGAACCCAGAGGAGTCACTTCTTTTTCTTGAATGGCCCGTAAAAATTTGACCTGAAGAGCCAGAGGAATTTCACTGATCTCGTCTAAAAAAAGAGTGCCGCCGTCCGCCGCCTGAAAGACGCCATTATGATCGGCTATCGCGCCGGTAAACGCGCCGCGCCGATGGCCGAACAATTGGCTGTCGAGCAATGTTTCTGACATTGCACCGCAGTTAATGGCGACGAATGGTCGATCTCCCCACGGTCCCTTCTGATGGATCGTGCGAGCGACAAGTTCCTTTCCGGTTCCGCTTTCTCCAGTGATGAGAACCGTGCTCTTATTCGTACTCACGGCGCCAATGACTGTGTAGATCTGGCGCATGGCCTGACTCTGCCCGATCAGCTCCCCGAACTTCTTATACGCACGCACCTCCTGTCGAAGTCGCACGACTTCTTCTCGCAGTTTTTTCGTTTCGATCAGCTTATCGACTTTGAGGAGCAATTCGTCCGGATTGCAGGGTTTAGTGAGATAGTCGGCTGCTCCACTTTGCATAGCTTCAACCGCGCTTTCGATTGTGCCATGACCAGTGAGAACGATCACCGCGCAGCCGCGTTCTTTGATATTCATCTCACGCAAGAGCTGCATGCCGTCCATCACTGGCATCTTCAAGTCGGTAATCACGATGTCAAAATTGGCGCGGTCCAGCTTGAGGAGCGCTTCACGGCCGTTCCCAGCAGTGGCAACATCATAGCCTTTTCGTTGCAGGATTTTTGCCTGCATTTTGGCCATGTTTGTTTCGTCTTCGACGAGTAAAATATGTGCGGTCATGGCTTACTGTCGCAGTGAGAGCCAGATCAAGCGGACAACTCGGCTGGTTGCTTCTCTTTCCGTCGTTTCTCTTTCGCGCAAGGGCAAGGCAGTTCAATGAGAAATGTAGTGCCGCCTTGCGGTTTACTTTGCACGGTGATGTTCCCCTGGTAGCGTTTTACAACCGAATGCACAATTGATAGTCCAAGACCGGTGCCTTTGCCTGGTTCTTTTGTCGTAAAAAACGGATTGAACACGCTACTGAGATGTTGAGCAGGGATGCCGACTCCCGTGTCACTAAATTCGAGGATGACGTTCTTTTCCGGCGTGCGTAATGTCCGCAAGCGGAGTTCTCCGCCTTCCGGCATGGCTTGGACTGCATTGGTGATGAGGTTCAGAAACACCTGCCGTAATGCATTCTGATTGGCTACGCAGGTTCCTACCTTTCCGAAAACGGTAATAACGCGGACATTATTCGTCTGGAGGTACTTGTGCATCAGGTGTAACGTGCGACGAAGGAGGTCGTTAATATTAACCTCTTCCATCTCCACGCCGCTTTCTCGCGAAAACTCAAGCAAATTGGTGATAATTTCTTGGGCTCGGACAATTTCGTCTTTGGCGATCTGTAAATCTTCTCGCACTTCCGGATTATCTGTCGTGAGAATTTCACTGAGATCGTACAGGGCATTCATGATAATCCCGAGGGGATTACGAATCTCATGCGCGATACCTGCCGCAAGTTGCCCGATCGCCGCCATTTTCTCCGACTGAATCAGTTGACTCTCCAGATTCTTACGATCTGAGACGTCCATATAGATACCCTGGATGGTCTTCTCCCCCCTATGCTCAATGATGCCGAAGTACACCGATACAGAAACAATGCGCCCATCTTTGGCAATCAGGTGCAGATTTTCACAACTGACGTACCCTTGGTTATTCGTCTCGTGGCGCAACTGCTGGAGGCGTTCATGTTCTTCTGGAGGGTGCAAGGCCCAAATCGGTTTACCGATCATTTCCTCTCGTGAGAAGCCGGAGACTTTTTCGGCTTCCCGATTCGCGCGCAGTATTGTGTCGTCATCACAACTGATGCGGAAGATCGGCGCTGGAGCGTTTTCCACGCCTTTCCGGTGGCGTTCTTGCTCGTCGTGGAGCGCTTCTTCTCGCGCTTCAACAAAAAAATCGGTGATATGCAGGATCCGTTCGTAAAATTCCTGATCAAGAAGAGTCAGCAGTTGAACCAATCTTTGCCGGTCTTTAGCGTACGCCTCGCGCAAACGTTCAACAATCAGTAAGCGAATCTTCATCTGGCCGGAAAGAAAGCGGGATGGGGGCCAGTGGGAAATAAATCCGTGCCGGGCGTGTTCGTGTAGATAGGCGTAGGTTTCGATATCGTCCGGGTCGTCAATATGACGCGCCCAGCGGAGCATCGCGTCCTGCATATTGCGAACAGTCTCCAAGACTCGTTCTGCAGGGATCGGAAATGTCGGAACGACGAAGGTCATCCATCCATCAACGATATCAACTGCTCGTTCCCTGATAAAAGTCGCCAATTCCGTTCGTAAAAGGCTTTTTTCTCTGGGAAAACGCAGCAACTCACAGCCGCGCATATAATGTTCCACCCGCTGAAGATGATCTTCAAGCGGCTCTTCAAAAAGTGGTTGCATAACGGCGTTGACCCTCCAGCTCTTTTCCCCTACCGTCTCCGTCTAGTTGAAACAATCCCCCTTTGAGAGAGAGCAAAGAGGCGCCTAAAGCGCGACCTTTATTTCACCTAAGTGTTGATAATGGAACAGAAAGAGCGGGTGACGCCGCACGACGATCCTGATGTACAGCTCATGTTACGCTTTCAAAAGGGAGAGATGGGAGCGTTTCAGCAGTTGTTCAACAAGTACTCCTCGTCGGTGGTCAATTTCGCCTTCCGCTTTGTCGGATCGCGGGAACGGGCCGAGGAACTTGCTCAAGAAGTGTTCTTACAAGTCTATCGTTGGCAAGACCGGTACGAGCCAAGAGCAAAGTTTTCTACTTGGTTATTCAAAATCGCTAACAATCATTGTCTTAATGAGGTGCGAAAGGGGGAATATAAAGTCAGCCACGAATCGTTGGACTTGCGGCGGGATAGCGAAGGAGATGAGAGAGAAAGAGACCTTCCCGATACGAACCCACGGAAGGGCGATGATATCTTGGCGGCGAAGCAGACAGCCGATAAAATACAAACAATCTTGCGTCGTTTGCCGGAAAGTCAACGTTCAGCACTGATGTTGAGCCGGTTGGAAGGGCTATCGTACCAAGAGGTTGCTGAAGTCCTTGGCACGACAGAAAAAGCTGTAAAAAGCCTTGTTTTTCGTGCAACGCAAAGCCTCCGTGAGGGGCTACAAGAATTTCTTGAGAGCCATGATGACGTGTGAATTTTTCCAAGAGGAATTGGTTGCTTATCGCGATGGTGAGTTGCCTGAACAGGAGCGGGAGCAGATTGCCGTGCATCTGAAAACCTGTGCGGAGTGCGCTCATGAGGAAATTCAGCTCACCCGGGTAGAGCATTTGCTAGCAACGATGGAGCGGATGACCCCCTCTCCGAATTTCGTAGCGACCTTCTGGAAGCGATTGGAGCAAGAGCAGACGCAGGCGAGTACGCATCTCCTCAGTATTGCTCCTGTACAAGAGCATCCCCTCGTGCGCTGGTGGCGAGAACTGCGGGAATCTATGGAAGCCTGGCAGGTCGCGCCAGCGCTTGCCGCAGTCGCGAGCCTTTTAGTGTTCTTCGCTTATTTCTTCACAATCCCATCGACACAAACACCAACCGAAACTCCACCCCCAATGCTGACTCTTGCGCCACAAGAGTTGGCGGTAGTTTCTACTAAAACCGCTTCTCCAGGGGTTCCTGCGGATTTGACAGGCAGACTTGCACTTTATACAAATTACAACATTATCTCTGACCTAGAGCAGTTTTCTCATCTTGAAGAGATTGCCGCGGTTAAACTTCCCACCGAAAACATAACGGAGATAGTCAAAGAGGATGACATTCCTCCTGAATTGTTGCAAAATCCTAGCTTCTTTGCGCACTATCCTATTCTCGAACGAATGGACAAATTACAAAACCTTGAATCCGTGCTTGGGACGCCGGCAACCGAGGAAGACCCTCACAGCAGAGGATAGAGTTGAAATATGAAAATCTGGATCGCGTTATTACTGGTGGGCAGTGCGCTTGGTGGAGGAACTGCTCTTGGGGCGTTACATGTGTCTGAATCGTCCGTAACTTTTTCAGCCGCCGTTCCTCGCAGGGTCGCTCAGAGCTGGGACGAACTCTCTCCGCAAGAACG
>JBFWZL010000029.1:0-21626 GCA_050185455.1 Binatia bacterium
CTGGGTGAGTCAGTTGCTTCCAGCGCCCGACTTGATAACTGCTTTGCAAATTCTGCTGGTAGACCAGGTCCCAATACCAGGGGTTGCGCGCGGCGAGACCAGCGTTTTCTAGCACCTGTGCGGCTTTCTGCTTAAAGTCGTCGAGTGAGAGTCCCTCGTTCAGCGCCTGGTCGAGATAGCTGCGAATAGTCTTAGTGATTTCTTCGCTGGCGCCAGCGGCAATACTGAAAGCCCTGCTTTTGGCGATGGCTTCGAGCGAGGCGAAATCGCCGGGTGACAGATTAAGCTTTGACCGGAAAAAGCTGATCGCTTCCTCGAAGGGCAACGGTTCGAGCGTTTCCTGGGGATCGAACACTAAGGCGGCAAAGCCTGCGTTTTCTGGTCGCTGATCGCGCTCTTGCACGTCTGCCCATACCTGAGCGCGGCCCAGGAGGTGCAGTGAAAAGATAGCTTCGGCGAGTTGCGCTTGTAGCCGCTCGCGATCTATTGATAATCCGCGGATAGCATCGGGGCTGCTGGCGCTCTGCATGAGATCAAGCAATGTGTCCTCGATCTCGCGGAAGAACTTTTGATTATGCTGGAGGCTACCTTCAATCATCGTTATTGCTTCGTTCTGCTCTCGACTCCGCACCCGCACTAGGCGTCGATCGCGACTCGCTGCGAGCCGACCGGAATAGTCACTTTTTTTTTAGTCGCCAGCGCGGCGAACGCGGGCGGCAGTCCCCCTTCTCCGCCAAAGGGCGCGGGGACCTGAATCAGCGGCTCATCGCCCACCGGCTGTGGCCTGCCATATTTGCTGTAGAAATAGGAGAGTCCGAGCGGCAAGCCGAGTTCTTTTGCCAAAATCTTGTCTACTTCAGCGGTGTTTTTTAAGTCTTCCGGCTGCTCGATGATGAACTTGAACTTCGGCAGCATGCGGTCGAAGCCGAAATTGAAACCGACCATCGCCCAGATCAGTTGATCATTTATGGTATCTTCGAGGTCGGCGGCATCGGCGTCGCGAATGTCGTCGCGGACGTCCGCCCGGGCTTGTTCGCTCCCCAGCGCGCCCGGCGTGCCCTGCGTCGTGGCCGTTTGCCCCAAAATCACCTTCGCAAACGCCTTGTCGAAGTATTCCGCTCCGCTTTGATAGAGGCTGGCGTTCCCGGTGACGCCCTCCGCCTTGATCACGTCGATCATCGTGGTGTCGGAAATCATCACCCCCATGCCCGAGGTGAATTCGGAAATGGCCTGCAAGAGGATTTTCTTATCGTCCGCGCTGGCGCCGGCGGTATACGTGCCTTTCGGAATCGGGATGCCGAAGCGATCGAGGAAGATCAGCCAATCCTTGATGGTGAAATTTTTAAAGAGGGCATACCAAGAGAGAGGGCGCCAAAGCCCCGCGCGTTGTGGCAAGCCCGAGCGGGAATTGCTGCGGTGATAGAGCACTGAGAACGGCATAACTTCTTGACCATATATAGGCGCGGCTTCGGTGAGCAAGCGCGGCATCATCAAGGCGCGCGCTCCCGGCGTATAGTCGAGCGGACGAAAGGTAAATCGCGTTTGAGGCAGCCATTCCAGCGCGGTCACCCAATCCTTATTATCGACCACGGCCCAATGCACCCACTGGGTGGCGAATCCTTTATAGATCTCATCCGCCAGGTCATAGATAGGCTTGCGCAGTTTGAGGTCGGTTAAATTCTTTTTGACAAACTCGGCAATCTGTTTGTCCTCGTTGCTATCGCTGGCCGGGTGGATTTCCCACGGCAGTTTCTGAATCGCGAGCTTACGGGTTTGCAGCAAGCTGGAGATCTCCGGCTCTTTCTCCTCGATCTCCGCCGCCAACTCCGCCTGGCGCGCAATGTCCCCGGCATCGGCGGCTGTCCAGATTGCCGCGAGCTTTTCGGGATTGAGCTGTGAGGAGGGATAGCTGGACCAGGTATCGCGCACGCGCACCGCGACAATCTCGTCACGCGAGGGACGCCGCGGCGGTTTGTTCATCGGCTCGCCATAGGGGCCAACCATCGCGGCCAGATAATTGCGCGCGGATTGTTTGAGATCAGCAACGAACCCCATTAGTACGCGCCCTCCGCAAAGCGCAAGTGGCGTTTCCCCACCGACTCAAAGCTCGGCTTTCCGAGAGTGCGTAGTTCTGCAAGCCGTACGGCTTTCTCTAGCGCGTCTGGACCATCGTCGTTGACCGTGGTGGACGGGAAAGCGAGCAACTGCTCAATCAATACCCCCATGTCGCCGACCTCGTCTTCCGGTCCTTGGGCAAAGATGAGATGTCCATTCTCATGCAAGGGAGAAAGGTGGCCGATGCGCGCCTCATCGTCCTTACTCAGTCCGTGGTTGACCATCGGTCGGATAGGTAGGTGAAGCTTCCGTTTCTCCGCTTCAGCGGCGAAGTTCTGCAGCAGCAGCTCTTGCCAGGTCTCGGTCTCTAGCCCGATTTGTAGATGGTGAAAACGCTCATACCCCGCATAGGCTTGGGCGATCATGGCGGGAATGGTGGCGTGGCGAATCCAGGCATGTCTGACCAGATATTGCGCGCCCATGCGCGCGACGGTGATATTCGCTTTATAGTCATGGGACTCGCCACTGCGCAGTGAGGGATCGATGGCCCCATACATATAGAGCGGAATATTCACGGGGATCGTTTCGACCGGCATGCGTTTAATCCACTGCTCGCGGAACATCGCACCTTCGTCGCTGGGGTCGTTCTGATATTCCTTATTAAAGGAGAGCGAGCCGATGATGCGGCGGATGCGCGAGAGCGCGGCCAGCGAAAAGCGTTCGGGCCAGAGGGAGAACCCCTTGATAAATTCCCGCGCGGTCTCGCTCCATTCCGGGTTGGTGATGGCGCGGAATATGCGGCTGATGAACTCGGTGTTCTCCAATACTTTGGCGAGCACCGAGCGGCGCGAGAGTAAGGTGCCGACCATGAAAAGCACCCCATGCTCGGGATCGAGCGAGGGATAGACCGCCTCCATAATCCATTCGTGCGTGGCTTTCACGCGGTTGGGGTTCTTCACGGACTGGTCATTTTCGATGTCATCAATGATGGCGAGATCCGGGCGATGCGGGCCATGCTTCAGCCCGCGAATGCCCTGGCCATCACCGCGCGCCAGAATCTTACAGCCAGTCCTGAGCACGAATTCCCCCGCGCCCCATTCTTTGGTTTTGAGCTGGCCGAAGTCGCGCAGGAGTCGCTTGTTATGCTCGGCTTCGACGCGCATGGAGGCGGTAAAGCCGCTGGCTTGCAGCTCTGTATCCGAGATCTCCAGGATGAAGTGTTTCTCTTGCAAGAGCGCTTTGCGGAGCGCATGGGCGAAGGTAATGCGCGTGCTTTTGGCATGCCCACGCGGAGCGGCGATGCCGACCGGGCGATGCTGCTCTTCCCCCTCGGCGATCATCTCTTCCATCTCCCGATGAAAGTCGGCGCCAGGCTGGCTGAAGTAATGCGGTAGATAGGTCTGATTAAAAAAGTCCTGATCGTCGCGCGCCGCGCGCACCCGCGCGGATTGCTTCTCCGCCGAGTCGGTCTCGAAGGGCGAGACGTTCTGTTGCACGAATTGCACCAGCGACTCGACTTCTTTGTCGAACTGGGCAGCCGTGATTTTTTTCTTGCGGTCGCGTCCGAAGAACCCGCTCATGCCGCCTCCTGCTTCAAGCTGTCGGCGAAGCCGCGGAGATGGGGTTCCAGGTAGCGGAGCGATTCGCTATCGCGTTGCTTCAGATAGTCAAGGAGTTTCCCGAGTACCTCAATCGTGAGGGTCGCCTTATCCGCGCCGGCGTTGACGGCCTTTGGCTGCGTGGCGCGCATGAGATTGCTGAGGGCATAGATCAATTGCGGGTCACCCGATTGTAGCGCCTTTTGTGAGAGGTTGAGTTTCACGCGCTGGACATTGCTATGGAGCTCTAAAAATTGCTTCTCAAACTCGGTGCGCGCGGCGAACCAGTCGCCTTCGCCGCCCCAGGCTTTGAGCTGAGAAAGCGAAATATTTAGCTCCTGCGCCAGATCCTCGTAGGTGTACCCGCCCTCGACGTAGAGAGTGCGGGCGCGCTGTTTGATTTCGAGCGGGTAGGCCATGCTCACTCGTCTCCCGAGACGCCCACTCCAGGCGCAATCTCTTCCCGCGTCGCGACGCGCATGCCCTTCGCTGTCAAGCGATATCGCTGCTCAGGGTCAAGTTTGGTGCCGGTGTTGCCGGACTCTATGCAGCCAATTTCCACGCTCGCTAAGTAGTCGCAGTAGGCGCGGAACTCGGGGAGGCTGACGGGATAGCCCTCAGCGCTGAGCAGGCGACGCAGCAGATCCTCGGCGAGCCAGCCGCCGCTCTGCGTCGCGCCGGCGATGCGCTCGGCGTAGAGGATGACTAAGAGCAGCCAGCGGATATTGCGATTACGACTAATGCCCGCGTTCACTAAATAGCCCCTCCTCCAAGCGTTTAAAACGTTCTGATCCTACTCGCAGATCGAGCAGGATCTCCTCGTGCTGCTGGAGCAGACGATCGATCTTGCCCTCCAGCTTGCCGCTCTGCCCGCTCATCTCCTGCATCGAGCGCGAGATATCGTGCAACGCGAGAGCTTGCGCGGTTTGCGCGTCGGCAAACTGCTTGACAAAAGTGCGCGGCACATAGTATGCGATGCCGGCAAAGATGCCCAACACCATCGCAAACCCCGGACCCCATTGCTCGGCCATTTTTGCGAGCCAGGGGGGGAGATCGAGTCCGCTAAAGAGCCCCACCGCCGCGCCCACGGCCAACGCCGGAATCGCGACTTTGAGGCTATTGGGTAGCGTAGAAGAAATCGCCCGACTCCTCTCTCATCTGTTCATCTCAGGGCGAGGCATGCCTCGCCCCTACATAAATTGAAATCGAAAGAAACCCACCGCCCACATTCTCCACCCACAGAGTCCGCCTGCGGTGGGGCATCGCAAAAAGGAGGTTCCTATTGCTGGACTGACGATAGCGGCGCGCGTGTGGCGCGTCAAGAAAACTGGTTGACTATTTTGAGGAGAACGGCAGGGGCTGCTGGTTGGTCCCTGTTGTGAGAATGGGATCGTCGAACGTGGCGAGGAAGTAGGCTTGCAGATCGGCCCGGCGGATGCGGTAGCAGCCGCGCAGCCAGTGCGCTTTGAGCGCGCCGTCTTCTATCAAATTATAGACGGTCTGGAGCGAGCAGCGCAGGTAGGCCGCGACTTCCTTGGGATAGAAGAAATCGACGTCAGGCGGGAGGGGCGCATAGTCCGGGGTGGAGAACTTGGGCATGGATTACTCCATAGCAGATTTGTTGTTGTCGTGCACAGGTAGGGGCACGGCATGCCGTGCCCCTACTGACTGCTGCTGGAGCAGCGACTGCAAGGCGAGTCTCATGGTAGTCACTTCGCGGTGGTTGCGGGGGAAGGACGATTTGATCAGTTTGTGACACAGTCGCAGGAAGCCGTCAGGTTCGCGCCAGTGGATATGCGCCGCCATTTTCTTGATCATCTCTTCTTCAGCGGAAGAGATCGCCGGGAATCGTATCAGCTTGCCCCCGCGGTCGGCTCGGCGAGCCTCCCCTACCTCTTGCTCGGTGAGCTGCGGGTTGCGGACGTCCGCGCCTTTTGTGATGAGATCGTCAAGCAGTTCTCTACGCTGCGTGAGAGATAACAGTGAGAGCGAGCGGCGGTGGAGCGGATCAATCGCCGCAGCCATCTCGCGGAGATCGTCGAGCCTCAGGCCGAGCTGCGCGGCGGCTTTGAAGAGCGCGCGGTTCTGCGCGAGGTAGGCCACTAATTTTTGATTTTTGATTTTTGATTTTTGCCTTGTCATGGCAGCACTCGTTTTTTTTTACCGAGCCGGCCGATATGCCAGTAGCCGCACCATTCGCACTCGTACGTGCGACCCACATAGCCTCGCTGCGCGCGGAGATCTCGCGCGCCGTCCGCGGCCTGCGCCTCGGTGAAGAAGGCGAGTTTACCTCGACACTCAGATAATTGACGTAATGTGTTGGGTTTCATGTTGCTCCTTTGGGCGAGGCATGCCTCGCCCCTACGAAAAGAGCCTCCCCTGCGGCTCGAGCGGCCGCGCCTGCTTGAGCGCTTTGGCGCGCTCGAGGATCGCCACGGCGCGGCTCTCTAAGTCGCGCACGGCGTGCTCTAACTCTTGCGGGGTACGCGCGACGTAGTAGCCGCCTCCACTCGTGGTACAGATCGCGAGGTTGAACTTGGCGACCAGGTCGGCGCAGGTGGCGCGGAATTCCCGGTCGCTGAGCTTCTTGACGTGGTAAATGTTATAGCGCGCCAGGATGTCGGCGCGGGGGCAGTCCTGCGCCGCGCCCGGATGGTGGGCTACCAACCATTCCCAAACGGTGCGTTCGAGGTCGGTCATGAGCGAGACGTCGGCCATTGGGTTGTCTTTCTCAGTGTCCGGGTTTCAGCTCGGGTAAGCGAAAGTTCACTTCCGGTGTGCCCACGGCGCCGCCACAACGACAGCCCGCTTGCCGGCAGCGGCGCCAGTGTACCAGTGATAAGGTGTGGGCCGGGTTTTCCGCTAGGGGCATCAATACATTCCCGAGCAGGACGAGGGCGTATTGTTCGATGTCTGTCGTGCTGAGCCCGGTGCGCAGGGCGAGGAGATCGAGGACTTCCGCTTTTTGCTTGTCACGTTCGGGGCCTTCATATTGAAGGATGATTGTCGGAAAGTTGTTGATCAGGGCCATGTCATTTCCTTTCTTCGGCTACCTCGCGCCATATCTGGCCGAGGATCGCTTTAATGTGGTTGGGTTGTCCGTGTTTGAATCCTTCATTTTCCTTTTCGAGATCTTGGGTGCGAACCTTCTCCAGGGCGGCGTTGCACAAGGGCCACCAGGCGTCGACCTGTTTTTTCTCTGCTTCGCGCTTGTCGAGAGCGAGGAGCACGCGGCGGATGCGATCGATTGTCCAGCCGTTACGGATCGCCGTGCGTATCCAGACAATCAATTTGGCGAAGCGGCGCTTGTCGCGCTGATAGAGGCGATCGGTGACGACGAGCAGAGCGTCGTGGAGCGCTTCCGTTCGTGCTGAGCGTCGCGCGGGTGAACTCGTCTTCATCCCTTGCGTATCCTCCGGATGTCGAGCAGCTCAAATTCCCCGACCGCCTTGGCGAAGCAGTCGTTGCAGGCGCGGTGGAGGAGCGAGCCGTCTTTAACGCGGAAACTCCATTGTGCTTTCTTCGTGCAGCCGCCGCATTGTTCTTGTTCGAGTTGCTGTGGTGTTGGTCCCATTAGCGGCCTCCATAGACTGATTTTATGATTTCAACCGATATTTGTTCCGCGCCGACCTCCCATCCGGCGATGAGCGCCGCCGCCACCAGGTTGTTGAAGGCGAGCGGGGTATGCGCCCGCGCGGCGATGAGCTTCACGGCGCCGTCGGTGAACGGATCGGTGCCGAGACCTGCGCGCTCCAGCTTTTTCTGTAGATAGAGCTTACTGCTGCCGTTGAGGCTGTGTAGCTCAAACAGGTCTACCCGCTGGGTGACCTCGCTCAATGTGATGTCGCCCCGCAACCGCCGCGCCAGGAACGGTTGCCCGATTAGGACGATGCCCAGCGTGTTCTGATGGCTCTGCGTTTTGACGTCGTAGATTCGCTTGAGCGCCTTGAGCGCATCGCTCTGCAGGAGATGCGCCTCATCAATGATGATCGCCAAATTGAGCCCCTCGGCTTTGTAGCTCTGGAGTGTCTCGCCGACCAGGCGGGCGGTGCGCTCGACGGAGGCGCGGATGCTGCTGCCAGCCTCAAGGCCGAGATCATCGATCAGGGCGGAACAGATATGCGAGGCGCTCAACTTCTGCGGCTCGAACAAGCGTGGCAGGACAAGGCGCACATCCGGGCGCGTGCTCAGCTTCTCCTTGAGCCGCCGCATGAGGGTGGTTTTGCCGCTGCCGACTTCTCCTGTAATAATGCACCATTCTTGTTTTTCGATCGCTCGTAAGATTTTGCGCTCCGCTTTGGTGAGTTCTTTGAGGTCGACAATGTCGTCGCCACTTAGGAGTTCTAACCCAAATGGATCGCGATTCATGCCCCAATGTTTGAGGGCGTCTTCCGGCATGGGGTGCTGTGTGAGCATAGGGAGTTCCTCCTTGTTGTGTTCGTGGCTCGTGTTCGTGGCTCGGTGTTGTTCGACGTAAGCTGTGAATTCCGCGTCAAAATGAGGACGCGAGGACACGGCATAGCCACGGAGGTAGCGACTAAAGGTGGGATGCGAGATCCGGAGCGCTTTCGCTCCTTCTCTCACCGAGGTTTCCAAACCGCTAAACAGGGCGGCTTGTGGGGTCATCGGTTTCTCTCGTCTCGTCATGCCTCTCCCCCTCTCTGGCGCTCTCCCCTCGCGGGGGAGATGACTCTTGCCTCAGCGCATGCGTTGTTGTTTAATCTCACCTGTCCTTCCTTTCTTGCCGGTCCCTCACCGGCCGTTACCGCGTTTCTGTCAATCACCGCCTCACTTTCGCCGAGTGGGGCGTTGATGCGTTTGCCTTCGAATGCCGCGTTGCACGCGGACAATGCGCCAGGATTTCGCCTGGGCTTGTAGGTTGATGACCTTGAGTAACGCTTCTCTCTCCGGCACGGCGTCGACGCGTTCGTCGCTGACGTCTTTCTCGATTTCAATTGCGAGATAGAGGCGCGGCATTAGAAATCCTCTGTGCCGGTTTTGCCCGGCGCGTGCTGTTGTAACGCAGATTTAAGTTCTTCGTCGGTGATCTGTTCGCGCCCGTTCATGAACGCATCTACGAGCGCCATATCGGTCTGGCCGGAGTCGAGGACGTAGCCAGCGGCGCGGATGTCGCGCGCCACATCAAATCGGTTAAGCCAGCGCACAGGGGCGAAGCTCGGGCGTACGACGCCATCGTCGGTGGTGATGGTTTTGGCGGCGATCTGCGCAGACTCAAACTGCGCCCCTTTCTTGGGCAAGTAGGGGAGGTCGGTGTTATACATGTCGGGGATGTTGACCGTGCTGAAGTTGTGTTGGGCGAGGATGGCCACCCGTTCTTCGCGGTCGGTTTTGGGAGCGCGCTTGTAGTCGAGCGCGAGGTCGATCACCGGCGCCAGGGCGGAGATCTCCGCTTCGTGATGGTCGTAGACCACGGATATTTTATCGGCCTGGCCGGGATACCAGTAGACCTCGACTTTGAGCCCGACCCAATTGATATAAGGCCGTTCGTACGGGAGCTGGTAGACGCGCCCATGCAGGGAGAGCTGGAGATTGCCGGTCACCACCCGCGCGGTGTGCTCGTAGTGGAGCAGGTTGAAGAGGTCGGCATTCGGCATGGAGCGGGGCGTGCCCACGCGCATGAGCCACCGCGTAAACCGCACGTTTTTCGTCACGGAGTGCCTGCTGTTGTTTTTCCAAATGAGCCACTCGAAGAGCGTCGCGTTGAGTTCCTCGATCGACGCAAAGCGATAGATCAGGGTGAGCTTCATGAATTCGCCGAGCAGCCCCTCACCAAATAGGCGCTCGACTTTGCCGTGCTTACGCGAGCCATATTCCTGGCTACTCGACGGCGTGGTGGCGACCATCGCCACGCCGAGTTTCTGCATGGCATTGAGAAACCGGGCGGAACGCGAGGGAGAGCCGAGATCAGCATAGAAGGCGGTGGGGAGGCCGTAAAAGGGAAATCGCTTGTCCTCCTTCTGCGACCAGGCGTGGAAGACGAAGTCAAGCAGATTGAAGGCGTTCTCCGTCACATAGAACCGCGCATAGAAGACGCGCGAATGATCGTCGATCAGCGCATAGAGAATGAGGCGGGGGCGTTTGTTGCCGGGCTTGTTTTTGTAGCGTTTGAAGCCGGGTTCGTAGCCGATTGAGCCATCGTCGTTGAGATAATAGGCTTCCGCGACGGTAGTGTCGTAGTGGTGCAGGTCGTTGGGGCGCGCGGCCTCAAACCGACGATGGGGGCGCAGGTCGCGCTTGTTTTCGCGGCGACTCAGGCGCTGCCGACGCAACCATGCATTGTATGTGGTGACGCTCATGAAATTGGCCGGCAAGCCAAAATACTGCGCGGTGAGATGGAGGATGTGGCTTGCGGACGCGTCGGCCTGTTTGGTGAGCGCGGCCATGAAAGTTTCGATCTCCGGCGTCAGCACCATCCGCCGCGCGCCCACATCGCGGCGAGGCGTGCGGACCTGCGGGCGGGCGGTCTGCGCGAGACGATAGAGATAGCCCTCGCTTAACTTGAGGCTGCGGGCCAAGTCCTTCACTAGCACCCGGCGCTGCGAGCCTGACGCCCAACGAAAGGCGTCCAGGATCGCCTCGCGCGTTGCGTCGTCGATGCGTGGCATGAGTTAGCCCTCGTCTTCCTTTTCGGTGATGTCGTCGGTATTGCCCAGCTCCCAGGGTGGTCGCCCGGTATGGCCTGGATCAACCAGGTTCCAGCTGCACCGATCCCAAATGTCCGCCAATTCGTCCGCGTAGCGTTTGGCTCGGGCGTAGTCCGTTTTGGGGATCGTAAGGTCGGCGAGCATGCGTAGGTTCGAGGTGAGCGCGGCAACGAGGGAGTCGAGCGCGGTGACTTCGACCTCGGGGAGCCCCTTTGGTACGGCCTCTTTCCGTGTCTTTTTCTCGTCATAGATTTTCTGGAGGTCCCACGGAGTGAGCTGCTTGACGGCTTGCGGGGGGAGTTGGTCGAGAACCTGCTCGATCTTCGGCATGGGGAGGTAGAGCAAACGATCCGTAACTCTTCCCCCTGGGAGGTGCAGCGCTTGGGGGAACTTGGCGACCACTTCCAGGAGCTTCAAGCATCCACGTACATAATGGAAAGACCAGCCGTGATCGAGGACAAATTGCTCCCATTCCCCGTGGCCGAGCTGCTTTTTGATGGCCATGAAGTAGCGCCCGGCGCGCACCATCGCGATGACGGAATAGAGAATCTCTTTCCGCACCTCGTCGGCTAGCTCCTCCACGTCGCGCGCAAGAAGATCTTTAATCAGGTATGGATCTTCGGCATTCTTAAGGCCCTGATCCATTTCCATCAATTCGGTTGTCGGCTTGCGTCCTCTCATATTGCCCTCTCAAAAGTCCGGACGTCCGTACTTTTGCCCTTTCTAAGTGGTTGAATTTGCTAAGCTGGGGTTTTGGGGTTTGGGGCTAGGACTTGGCCAGCCTCAAATGCCTCTCCTATTTCGTGTCCCATTTCTTCGGCATATTCGGCCCACAGTTCGGCCCACATTTCTTCTAATTTTTCGCATATGCCGCACGATGCCTCGGTGAGGAATTCGCCGTCGCAGCTGTCGCAATATTGTGTGTCGAGATCCGAGCTGCATTCGGAGCAGCGCGAGTCTTCATCCTCGGGCACTGGATCTAGTTCGCGGTGCCAGAGGCAGAGGGTGTCGAGGAAGTGTTGGATGGTCATGGTGTGCCTCCTTTGGTCCGCTCGGCGAGCGGCCCGCTACCGGCTTTGTGCTCGAAGTGGTGGTGGCGGAGCATGAATCTGGTTTGATCTTTGATCCGCGCGCGATCGGGGTCCACGTTGGCTTTCCCGCATGCTTCGGCGCGGTTGGCGGCGGCGACGATGCGCCGCTCGCCGGGGGCGTGGAAGGGTTCGATTAAATAGAGGCGCATTGGCCCTTCCCTTCCGCCCCGCTCCTGGGGCTAGTCAGAGCTGCGCGAATAGAGCCGCGGAATCCCTTGGCGCGGGCGGCGCGGATGTAGTCGCGCGCCTGGCGGCGATAGAGCCGTGCATGGCTGACCAGGCGGACGGCGGATTTTGAGCGTTTGTAGAGGGGTTCTCTGTCGTGACGATGGCGGTAGTAGCTGAGGGCGCAGAGCGCGTCTTCGAGCCCGGGGTGGAGTTGGATTGCTATGGTAATGGTGGCGTCGCGAGTCATGGCCGTTCCTCCTAGAAGTAGATGGAGCCGAGGAGCATGCCGGCGACAAAGAGTGAAGCCGATAGCAGAGCAATGCCCCAGAGTAATAGCTTTTGGTTGGAGTCCTGCCTGGGCAATTCCGGAATATGAATGATCTTCATCGTGTCCCCTCCTGGTGCATGGCGCGGGCGTGGAGCCAGCGGAGTTTTTGCCGTGGGGTGAGGCGCAGCAAGCGCCAGTCGATCTGCAGGGTGCGTTCGTCGCGGCGCCGGTGGGCGTCGAGGGCGAGGTAGCCCAGGCCGCCGATCAGGGCGAGGAGCATACCGGCGGCGTTGAAAAGGGCGAGGTAGTCAGTCATGTGTGGCCTCTCCTTTCTCCGCTTTCGCCTGCTTGGTGCGGCGGATCTGCTCGGCCCGCGCCGCGATAGCGAAGACTTCGACGGGGGAGATGACGATGACCGGACTCGGGCGGGGTGGATTAGGTGCGGACAGTTGACGGCGGACGGGTTTTTTTGACATGCGGACTCCTTTCAGGCGGCCTTTCGCGCCGCGTGGGTAGATTTGTTGACGGGTTTTGGGGTGGCGCGCTTCTTGCCCTTTGACGCAACTAGAGCGTCGAGCTTCTCGCGGGAGATGCCCAAGTAGTCGGCGATTTGATCAAGGCGCGTTTCTATTTTTTTCTCGCCGCTCAGGAGGAGTGAGATGGTGCATTCATGTACCCCTAATGCAGCGGCCAGGTCGCGTTGGGTGATCCCTTTGCGAAGGAGGAAAATTCTGCTAGCTGGTGATGCCATAGGTAAAGCTCTTTACCAAACGGAAAATACTATTAACCAAATGGAGAAAGAAGTCAACAGAAAAATAACCGTTCGGAAAAAAATTTCATGAGTGGGCACGGGGAAACGATCAATCAGCGGTTGCGACGGCTAAGAGGGACTCTCACCTTGTCCAAGGTGGCTGGACAGGTGCCTTGCCCCATCGCGACACTGCAAAGGTATGAAAAGGAGAGAGTGCCCGATGCCATTTTTGCTCAACGACTGGCTGAGATTTATGGGGTAACGGTTGAGTATTTAGTGAAGGGGAAGGAGCGAGAGTTCTCTTCTAATTCTCCTGTTTCCGCTACTGTCGTCGCTGAATTTGCTCCTGAAGATTATGGAAAGAAAAAGCGACAGGAGACAAATGGAACTGACACTCATCTCACGTTGCGGAGCATCCCCATATTAGAGGATAAGATAGCGGCGGGTCCGGGGCAGGCGGTGGATTTCGCGCGAGTCGAGGATTATGCGCTGATCCCGGCGACGCGGCTACATCGGCAGGCGCAGTATTATTTATTGCGCATTTCTGGGGACTCGATGGAGCCGGATCTGCGACCAGGCGACCTAATTTTGGTGAATCTCAGCCGGAATGACCCCCGGCAGTTGAAGGATAGGATCGTGGCAGCCTATTTGCCGGATGAAGGGGGGGCTACGGTGAAGATACTGCGAGAAGATGAGACGGGGAAGTTTTGGATTTTGCAGGCACGGAACCAGAGCTATCGCGAGCGGGTGATTAGTAAGAAAGATGAAGGGGTGCAATTTGCGGTGGTGGAGGGGGCATGGGTGAATTTTGAGACGAGAGGATAGGTAGGGTATATCTTATGGCGCTCATAGCGTGTCGAGAGTGCGGGAAGGAGATATCGGATCAAGCCCCACAATGCCCGCATTGTGGGTATCAACCGCATGGGGCCGCGACTGCCCCTCCGCCGAAACGTTCTCGCTGGTGGCTCTGGGCTTTCGGTATTTTCGTTTTTCTTGTGTGGCTCGGATCGCAAGGGGAACGGACGGGTGGGACTCGGCACGATGCGAAGTTGCTTTTAGCGATAGAGGAACCAACCTATGAGCGCGGGTACTTTAAGCTGCTGGGTGTGGCTGAAAGCGTAGGGAAGGATTCTGTTTTTAGTCCCACGATCATTCTGCGGGTATATGATTCGACAGGGAAAACGCTATTGGCGGAAGATAAGACGTGGCCGTCAGGTCAGTTTCTTCATGGGATGACGCCGGGAACGTCTGCTGCTTTCCAGCATTTTATTTCCGTACCAGGTGAGCCCAATAATATTCGATGGATACTCTCTGTTGATGGAGTTAATCATGAAGTTGTTAAGAAGTAATTAAAGGAAAGACCATATGCACGGACGAATTTTTGACGTGAAGGTGCGGCTAATGGTGTGTGGGGCAATCGCTTTGCTCGCGTTATTCGTGAGCCTGGTACGCGCCGAAGATCCGAGTGCCATAGTTGCCGCCTTGCAAGATCCAGATGCGGAATGTCGGTATTTACGCCAGAAATGGCTTGAGGCAAAAGCCGCCACAGTCAGTAAGGTGGCCGTAGAGTCGGTGGGGCACTGTAAATAAAAGGGTTCTTTTGGGGATTTCAAACACCGTCCAATTCTCAGTTGATTTCAGTCCGGTAAAAGTTCGGATTTCTCTCCCTAACTTATTGATCTCAAAAGTTTTCACCTTTAATCCCCCCTCTATTCACCTTTCACGTCATCTTGCAAGTCGAGTGTCTTGAGCGCGCAAGCAAGGACAAACATTGAAAGTTCAACCTTGGAATACCGATGCTGTACGACGTCGGCCAGAATTGCGTCAAACGCGACACGGTCCAGCTTCTGTCCTTCGAGTTTTTTTCGTACTAAATCCACGCTACGGGGAGCGGGAGCAATCGTTGCCTGCACATGTGAGCCCTCGGGCAACTCCAAATCCCGAGCTGTCACAATGGACAAGCCTACTTCGTCTGGAGCAATCAAGGTATCCTCGCAAAAGTTCAGAATGCCGGTGACCTCACGCCGCATTTTGCTACTCGGGGCAGCCTCAACCACACGCACGCGATCAAGCGGGCGGAAGCCGAGATTCCCGGTGCGCACGGCTTCTTCATGAATGAAAATGACGCGCTCACTTAGGGTGTTGATACGGAGATGTTTAGTGCGAAACATAATCAAGTTACCGTAAGTCGTACTACGTAATGTGTAACCTTCTCCTTACCGTTGGTGAGTGTTATCCCTTTCGTGTCTTATGCTTCTTGGCGTTTCAATCTAGGCGCACTTGTTCAAGGTGCCGTGGAACCGCCGCCGTCCACCCGAGTTCCGTTTCAATTTTTTCATGTAGTGCTGTTGCCGCTTCCTGCTCCCCATGGACAACAAAGACTACCTCTGGTTCATCTGGCGTTGTCCGTAGCCAGTTAAGCATTTCTCGCTGATCAGCGTGCACTGAAAATGCTGGCACATTGACGATTTCGGCGCGCACGGGCACATAGCGTCCGAGCATTTTTATGGCGCGCGCGCCTTCGAGCAATAAACGCCCGCGCGTGCCTTCGGTTTGAAAACCTACCAGAATGATTGTATTCCGATGATCGGGGAGCCGATGCGCGAGATGGTGTAGTACGCGTCCGCCCGTTGCCATGCCTGAAGCGGAGATAATGATGGACGGATACCGTTGGTCGTTGATCGCCATTGATTGGGCGACGCTGCGCGCTTCAATCAAACGTCCAGGGTCAAATGGAGCGGGTTCGTTCTTTAACTCTGGATTCAATTCCGGGCTCCCTGTCGCCAACGCTTGCCGGTACGTTGCCAGTGTCGCGAGCGCCATCGGGCTGTCGACGTAGACCGGCATGTCCGGCACGCGTTTCGTCTGTATCAAATGACGAAGGTGAAACAGGATTACCTCCGTGCGGTCGACGGCAAAGGCCGGAATGATTACCATCCCGCCGCGTGCGGCGGTGCGGACGATTGCGTCCTCGAATCGTTGGAGCGACTCAATATCTTCATGCTGTCGATCGCCATACGTAGACTCGACAATGACGATGTCTGCTCTCGGAAGCGGCGCGGGCGGTCGCAGAATCGGATGTTGTGGGCGACCGAGATCACCGCTGAATACAACAGTCCGTTTCCTGCTTTCATCCAGATCGAGCGTAATGGTGGCGGAACCCAAAATATGTCCAGCCGGTCGAAAAGTCGCCCGGATTGTAGGAGCGACCTCGATCGAGGAGTTGAAAGGGACAGAGGTAAAATGTTCCAGAGTGCGTCGCGCATCCTCCTCCGTGTAGAGGGGTAGAGCTGGGGTATGTTTCGAGTACCCTTTGCGGTTCGCGTACTCGGCGTCTTCCTCTTGCAAGTGACCGCTATCCGGTAAAACAATACGTGAGAGCGCCTCCGTGCCCGCGGTAGCGAAGATCCGTCCTTGAAAACCATTGCGGGTTAATGCGGGCAAATACCCAGTATGATCCAGATGAGCATGCGTGAGCACGACCGCGTCAATTGTTTTAGGGTCGACGGGAAACGGGTCCCAGTTGCGTAGGCGCAACGGCTTCAAGCCTTGGAACAAACCACAGTCAACCAAGATACGCGCGCGTGGGGTATCGATGAGAAAACGACTGCCAGTGACCGTTCCCGCCGCGCCGAGAAAACGGAGAAGCGGAACCGACGGGCGTTTGATTGTGCTCATAACGGTTTCTTTCTTGTCGCTGCGGCCAGAGGTCAATTCCAGCGAAGTACATTTGTGGACCGAATACTATCACAAGAGAAAGACTTGCGAATTCTATTTTCGCCGGGTGATGCTAGTAGACAGCCACAATGGTAACCGTTCAGATGGGTAAGATCAGGTTCCAGTTGGTGTGTCTGGGGCTGTTGTTACGCCGCCGCCGATTCAGTCTGCCCGTAATATCTCCAACCTGCCGTAATTCGGCCTGCTTAGGACTACGGGACAAAACTCCCTCCACGTACGGAGAAATTTACGAAATATTTTGCAAGGATAGGCCAAGAATCATCCAGAGATTTTGTCTCAAAGTCCTTAGCTCTCCCTCTTCTTAGCTTTTGGTTCTTGCTGCCACATCCCGCCATACTGTCTGTGCTGGCTTAATGGCATGCAGTGCAGCACAAAGTTAGCCAGTTCTTGTCTTCATTACTTTGCGTACTCGTATATCGGCGTTTCAAGGATTCGGCGTGGTTTGCCGTGGCCAAGAATCGTCCTTTGCAATTGTCCTACTGTCGCAAGAGAGAAAAATTGTTCCCTCGCTTACTCGTGTTGTGGCATTCTCTACAATGTAGAACTTTCCCTCGTGCTCCAGAGTATATGTCACTCAGCGCTCAACTAGTTTTTCTTCTCTCTCGTTCATGGGGTTCTCCGTCTCTTGAATTCCGCTCTGTTGCTGCACAAGGACGCCCATGAGAATTTCTCTATTGCCGTGGGAATGCCCCGCGTATGCGCGCGCGCAAATTTTCTATAGGAGTGGAATCACTTTGTTCCTGCGCTGTGAGTGCGCTGGAGAGCTTGGTGATCGTCCCAGCATACGCGATAGCGCACGGGAGCGAGATGCCAGCACATGAGCCGCTAATGCGATCAGCAACGAAGGCGAGCGCCGCAATTTGATCGAAGAAATTTCCTGAGATTCCGGCAACGAGGCCATAAGTACACGTGCCAGCGGTGTTGATATTTGGATCGCTCACAACGACGAAGTTACTGTCCGACTCTACTTCTCCGGTCAGGGGAAGAGACCCATCATCCATGATAATGGTGGCGCCGTTCTGTGTGACTGTAAAGGTAAAATTCAAATGCGTCGGAAGGTCTGGCGGCACGCTTAGAAAGTTGCAATTCTCATCGACAAAATCGAAGGAGGTACGCCACTGCCCCGCCACATTAGGGAACCCTCCGCCTTCCCCTCCCGCAAACCCGCTCACGATAAAATTCTGCGCTGCCTGTGACCATTGCAGAGTGGTCGTTTGTCCCGCGGCGGGGAAGTTGGAGACAGTGACAGACTTATTGAGGCCAGTGAGAAACTCCCCACCGAGCGACTGCGTCGTAAACGTCGCGCTAGCGAACTGGACGCCGCCATCAAAGAGGCGGATCGTGTGGGGTCCGTCTGGAAAGAGGTTCCAGTTGAGGAGTAAGCCAAAGCCGTTGTCTATATCACCGCAGACGCCTTGTGTATCCCCACGCGCTGAACCATGGGGAATGAAAAAAGGGGAACTGCCATCGATAGTAGCGGTCAAATGTGACGCCGTACATTTCCAGCCGGACACAAGGCCGATGCCGCTTTGGCGCGAGCTGGGTGCCGGGTTTTCAAGCGCCCCTTGCGCGTAGACGGTTGATACAAATCCGAGCACACTAATACAAAATGCGAATGCACGAATCATGTGATTCCTCCCTAATGGAATGCTCAGGTTTCTGTCACATTTACCCTATGATTGCAAGGTGACGATGCTCAGGAAAGCCCAAATCTGGGGCAAGTTGGGCGATCATCCCGGCCAGCACATCAAACCATTACGAGCCGTACAGGAGGAGGCCCGGTTCCTCTCAGAGGAAGAAGAAACCCGCCTCCTTGACGCCAGCACGCCAGCGCTCCGCCGTCTCGTACAGATTGGGCTCTTGACCGGCTTTCGACGCCAAGAGCTGGCAAGCCTTCGACTTGAGCATATTGATCTTGACCGTGGGACTATCAGCATTGCGGCCTGCTTCTCCGAAACTGGCGAATCACGCACGTTGCCGATGGGCGCGCGGCTCCGACCGCTCTTACAAGATTATCCGTGCGTGGCTCCGCTCCCACCGTCGTCCTGGTGAAAGAGAGTGAGTTTCCTGGGACGCCTGATGGGATTACTAGCGTCTTCCGGGAGCTCTATAAGCGAATAGGATTAGGATCTGCTGGACCGCATAGTTTGCGGCATACGTTGCCGGCAGATTAGTTATGGCAGGCGTCGACTTGCGGACTGTCCAAGAGCTGATGGGACATGAGAATATCGTCATGACAATGAGATACGTGCATCTCTCCCCTGATCATAAGTGGGCAGCCCACCCTATCCGGCCGTGCAAAACTAGCAGCAGTGCTGTAGGTTAGCGGCTCGGAACTGATGAAAACCAAGTTTCCGATACACAATTCGACGATGAAGAAGAAAGCCGCCAGGTCCTCCCGCATCGCTCATTCGTCCACGATTCGCGCGTTTCAGCGCCGTTTGATGGAATGGTATAAACAGCAGGGCCGAGATCTCCCCTGGCGCCGTACCCGTGATCCTTACGCCATTCTTGTGTCTGAAGTAATGCTCCAACAAACCCAGGTGTCTCGAGCGATACTCTACTATGAGCGATTTCTCGGCCGGTATCCAACCGTAGAGGATTTGGCGTCTGCTGATGAAGGCGAGGTGCGTGAGACTTGGGAAGGATTGGGGTATTACAACCGAGCGCGGAATTTACAGCGAGCGTCTCAAGAAATTGTGGAGAAGTACGCAGGTCGATTTCCTCGAACGCATGAAGGATTAACTGCTTTGCCAGGCATTGGCCCTTACACTGCCGGCGCCGTCCGTAGTTTTGCCTTCCATCATGATGCGGCGATTCTGGACACTAACGCCGTCCGAGTGCTGACTCGATTTTTCGCGTTGCCGCCCGAGCAACAGACGAATCGCTTCTTGTGGTCAGTGGCGCATCAAGTAACGCCGAACGGGCGAGCGCATATTTTCAACCAAGCGATTATGGATCTCGGCGCGACGATATGCGTGGCTCGTGCGCCTCGCTGTTCCATGTGTCCCGTACAACTAGTATGTCTAAGTGTGCGGAAAAACATTGGGAAGAGACAGCCGGACTCGTAATTCGGCCTATTGAAGATGAGGAGTTGTCATTATTTTCCTTCCTTGTCTTCTCAAGTTTCTCCTACTCTACAGATCGGCGCGATTTTGAGCGTATACTGAATGCAGAAGCGCCGTTATCCTGAAAGGAGAGGCCGCCCATGGAGAAAAAACCACGCCGAACAAAAACCGATGCGTACCGCATTCGGACGCGTCTCATTCACGGCGTCTCGGACAGCAGCCGTTGGGACTATGACCATCATGTCGTACCGCCGATTTCGGCGTCAACCACGTTTCGCTTAAACTCCGTCTACCGTGGGGCCCAGGGCTTCGCTTCGTTCGCGAATGAGGCGACGGAAATCAGTAAACAAGACCCCATTTATATCTATGACCGACTCGACGAACCCACGCGCGGCATGCTGGAGGAAGCTCTCGCGCAGGCGGAAGGAGGAGAAACGGCCGTCAGCTTTGCAACCGGCATGGCGGCGATCAGTGCGGCGCTTGGGGTGACCATGCAAGGTGACCAAAAAATCGTTGCCCACCGTGTCGTCTACGGCTGCACTTATAGCTTGCTCACCAACTGGCTGCCGCGTTATCGCATCACGACGCAGTTCATCGACTTGACGGATGAAACTGCCCTATGCGCCGCCTTGGATGAATCCACCCGAGTCGTCTATTTTGAGACGCCGGTCAATCCGACAATGCAGCTTATTGATATCGCCGCCGTGCGTCGGGTGGTGGACGAAGCGAATCAGAGGCGTACTGAGCCGATTCTTGTGATCGTGGATAACACCTTTGCCACGCCATATTGCCAACGACCTCTCGATCATGGTGCGGACATCGTCATCCACAGCCTAACGAAAGATATCGGTGGGTTCGGCACGGATATGGGTGGGGTTGTCATTACGCCTCATGCATTCCATAGGCAACTGCTCTTGTATCGGAAAGACTTTGGCGGCGTATTGTCGTCAAAAAGCGCATGGGCGTTTCTGGTCTACGGATTGCCTACGCTGGCGACGCGTATGGTCAATCAGCAGAAAAGCGCGATGAAGATTGCCCAATTCCTAGAGCAGCACCCCCTGGTTGAAAAAGTATCCTATCCGGGGCTGGAAAGCTTTTCTCAACGTGAGCTGGCGCTGCGCCAGATGGTTGACTATAGAGGCAAATTCGCGCCTGGCTCTATGCTGTCTTTTACTCTGCGCGATCCTCAAGGCGATAACTGTGTCGCAGAAGCGTTTATCGATTACATTGCGGAGCAATCATACACCATCACGTTGGCCGTCAGCTTAGGACAAGTGAAAACACTCATCGAAAACCCTTACTCAATGACGCATGCGGCGCTGCCCGAGGAGGAAAAGCTAGCCCGTGGCATTGAACCCGGCGGCATTCGTCTCTCGGTTGGATTGGAAGACTGGCACGACATTATCGAAGACCTACGTCAAGCGCTTGACGCGGTATCGGAGTTGAGCCCAAGGACGCAAAAACGTTCGGCGGGAAAATAGCCTTGTCAGATGAGCTTCGTTTAACCTCATCGATATTTTGAGTGCGCAGGCGACGTTGGCGCCTTTGTCGTTCCACGCCATGTTTAAGGTGAACCTGAGCGGCGGTCGAATTGACTATAGGGATCCGTTTTGAGATGGGGAGTAAGCATTCTCCGTACGCCCTTCAACTTCGCTGCGCTACGCTCAGGACGAGCGATTGTCGCGCTCCGTTCGTGCTGAGCGTAACCCGCAGGGTGAAGTCGAAGCATGAATGGAGCTATCCACAAATGATTTAGGAAACCTATAGTAGTATCGTGTGCCCGCGTACTCCACACATTCGAAGCAAGAAACTCTCTCCTTATTGAGTGGCTAATCCACGATTAGAGTTTCTCTTGCAAATGTTGCACGTTTTTAGTATGCACTCCCTGCATATATTTCTATGCGAACCTTTTCCTTCCCTTCTTTGCTTCATGGTTTCGCCCCTCCCTTCAGCATCGCTGTTGAACGGGTAGCCTCTTCTCTCGAGGGCGGATAGCGCCGAGGGGCGCCGCCCGAGCACAGGTCCCGAGAAGCGCAGCGCGCCGCGTGCCGGTCAGCGGTTGGCCGGCGCAGTCGCCAGCCGCTGGAGGCCGCTAGCGCGGAGTCTGAGGGACCGAAATCGCCTATAATCAGGCGCGAGCGAGCGGCAGGTTTGGGGGAGGAGTTGTTAAGACTGCTCTGTCCTTGCGCTGTCATACGACAATCCTCTCTTCTGGTGTTCGGAG
>JBFWZL010000030.1:0-21344 GCA_050185455.1 Binatia bacterium
GATGAGGTAGAGCTTGCGGCCGTAATCGCCCTGGTCACGGGCAAAGGCGTCCTCAACCACCTGCAGAGCCGCTTCCCGACCCACATCAAGCTGGCGAGCCTTGGCAAACTGACGCGCTTTCCAATCCGCATTATCGGGGTCGAGCTTGCCGAGCAGGAAGACCAGCTTATGCAGAACGCCCATCGGGAACGCGCCGGAGCCGCAAGCAGGGTCGAGAATCTTGACTTGGTCAATGGCGTCCACCAACACCTGGACTTCCTCTGGCGAGAACTCGTGGGGTTCGTCCGTGTAGCTAAGCAACCGGCGGAGGCGGGGCTCAAACGCAGACTTCGGCTTGGTAATAGCGGATTGGAGCCTGGACTCAAGGTACACAATCAGCGCTTCGTCCACCATAAAGTCCACCACGACACGCGGCGTGTAAAAAGAGCCGGTGGTTTTGCGAGCAGTCTTGTCGGTTTCCGGGTTATAGGCGGCAAGCAAGTTTTCAAACACGTGGCCGAGTAATTCAGGGTCGAGCGCGACTTCCTCCTCGATCGGTGTGTTCTCAGAAACGGTGAATTTGTAGCGCTCCAGCAACGAAATGAGCGGCCAGACCTCAGCCTGCGCGTAGCGCAGCTCACCATACGCCTTGCTGAGATTCTCAAAGCGCTTTGGGCCAAAGAACAAGAAATTGGGCGCCTTCGGTTGTTTGGATGGCTTGACGGAGAAGCCGTCGACACGAAGCTCACGGGTGTGGCTGGAGGCACCGTGCTCACTCCGCTCGTCGAGGCATTCAAAGAGACCACCGTTCAAGAACGGAATGCCGCGCAATAACTTCTCGAAGGTAGCGCGGTCGCGGATGCGTTCCGCATGACGCCAGACTTGATGAATCATGTGGTCTTCACTGCCCTGGCGATCCTTCCCCTCATCGATAAAGCGGCGCGTGGGCGGCTTGCCAGGTTGGTCCATTTCTGTATTGAGCGTGGCGAAGAATAGATTCTGTAAAATGGCGGTGTAGTAGGTGTTCTCCTCCTCTTTCAGTGAAACGAGGAGCGCACGCACTTTTTGCTCATGAAAGAGGTCGTCCGGGATGAGGCCTTTCTCCTTGAGGAACCAGCAGAAGATCAGGCGCGTGACCATGCGGATAAGGCTAATGGAATCCCGTCCGTCTCGGTCCTTGGGCGCGTCCTTCGGAAAGGCGACGTGATCGAGCGCCCAGAAATACCAGTTCGCCAGCTCCTGATAGAATTTACGGTTGAGAATCGAAGTGTCGAGCGTCTTCTGCCAGGCTTCATGAAGCTTAACAAAGTTGGTGAAGGGACGTTTGGCAAGTAGGGTATCAAACGACAGATCGAACAGAATTTCGATATGAGCGCGGTGTGGATTGATGAAACGAATGTCCTTGATCAGTGTAACCTTCTCCAGCACATCTTTGGATTCATCGCGCTGGTGTAGACGGCGATTGATGATGGCAAGCGTTACACAAGCGCCGTGCCGGAACAGCACCATTACTGGCATGCGAAAGAGTTTATTGATCTCGCGCGTGATGTCGGCGAACTGGGTGCGCGTGTACTGAGTATTCTTGAGATCAACAGTAAAGAACAGGTAAGACTCAATGATCTTGTTGTCAAAGCGTCCACCGCTGAACGGGAGCCGCCCTTGCATGGTCTGGTTGATTTCGTCGCTGGTGAGCTGAAAGAGCAGATCAACCGAGCGCCAGTGGTCAAGCAGCGCGGTTTTCGCGTTCAGTTTCTTTTCAGGGTCAAACGCCTCCAGAAACGCCTCAGCGGTGTTTGGTGAGAGGTCAATGCGTTTCTCGCTACGATAGCCGAGTGTGTCAAACAATCGCCGGGCGTTGTCTCGGAGGTTGCCGTTGGTGAACGCTTTGAGAGCATCCTGAATTTGCTCTCTAGATACTGAAGTAGCCATCGTTCTCTCGCTTAGGACTATGGGACAAAACTCCCGCCGCATGGCATAGGGTCAAGGCGTCATTGCGAGCGGAGCGAAACAATCCTTGTCTTCCAAATACAGGGATTGCTTCGTCGCCTGCGGCTCCTCGCAATGACAGACGTTCCCTATCTTAACTCCACTGCCCATCAAGGGAGAGGGGATTTTTCAGCATCTTTAATGACCAACCAGGTCATGAGCTGGAAATCCGAGGTTGAGGTAACCTGTTTGTTCGCCTCGACTAGCACTCCTCCGCGCCCGGACAACAGGCCGGTGAGCGCGCGTTTCTTGAAAGTATGCACGATCGATTCGACTGCTTTCCGCAGGAGTTCGCTGTACGGACTCATATTCGCGCCATTTTTGGTTTCCGCATCAAATAGATTACAGAGCGCCTCATAGGGAGTGGTCTTCCCGACACACAGCACGCGATAGATTTCCAGAATCTGCTTCGGTTGAGCGAACGTGTAGCGCACGATGCCATCACCGCGCACGTACACCAGGAAATATGGTTGCAGTGGGTTCACCGTCTCATTGCCGCTGGTATCTCCCGATTGCTTGAGACAAAAGATGACGCCGGGAACGATTTGCTGATACTCAGACGCCGGCGGCACGACGGTGTACAATCCCAGAGGCGCTTGCTCCAAGAGCGCGCGGTTCGCCTCGATATATTTGGTCAGCTCCATGCGAAAGTCATCCAGCGTGAACTCACTGAGCGCGACACTCTCGTTGAAGTCTTCCAGGTCAAGAATTTCATCTTTGAGTCGTAGCAGCTGTTTATCACGATATTTTAGATCATCCTCAATCAACTCTTGGAGTTCATCCATGTTGAGGATGTTGTCCTCCTGCGTGGCGGCAATATCGACCAGCGCCATGCGCGCCTCGACCCGGTTCTTCAGGTTAATGTATTTGTTCAGGTCCTGCGTGGGCCAGAAGTTGACCAACTGTACGGCAGTGTTGATGCTGCCGATGCGATCAATACGACCAAACCGTTGAATAATCCGCACAGGATTCCAGTGGATGTCATAGTTGATGAGATAGTCGCAATCCTGCAGGTTCTGACCTTCGGAAATACAATCGGTAGCGATCAGAAGGTCGATTCCCCCCTCTTGCGGCATCGACTTCATCTTGTCGCGGTTCTTCGCGACCGGCGAGAAGTTAATAAGAATGTGGTTGAAATCCGCCTTCCCGAACGTGGTCCGACATTCACCAGCGCCGCCAGAAACCAACGCAATCTGAACGCCGAGTTCTCGCCGCGCCCACTGGGAGAGAGCCTCGTACAGATAGCGGGCGGTATCCGCGAAAGCCGTGAACACCAGCACCTTGCGGTTCGGGTTGCCGAGGGTATTCGTGGTCGGATTGCTGACCTTGTGAGCGATGAGCGTTTTGAGTTCGGCGAGCTTCGCGTCGCGCTCCGCCGTGACCTTTTGCGCTTCTTTACTGAGCCACTCTAATTGTGCCCGATCGCGTTCAAGATCTCGCACCCAACGGTCCAGGTCTAGATGCGCCATTTTGTAAACGAGCCCTTTGCCAACCTCCAGGGCTTCGCGCAACTCTTCGTCTTCGATGTCAGCAAGATCTACCGCGCCAAGATCGACCTCAGGGTTTTCCGCCTGATGCTGCTGAAAACGGGCGATACGCGCCTCTAGCGCTTCGATTTTGTCAACAGTGCGTCCCATGGTAATGGCGAATGAGTTGACCGAGCTTTCCAGCCGTTTAAGGAAGTTCACCTTCATCATGCCGATCAAAAAGAACTCACGTTGGGTTTGGGTGAAGTTCAGCAGTCTTCGTTCGTACAGAGAATGAAACTCAGGGAGGACGTACTCAGACGGTCGAAAGAGCCAAAGCTGATACGCGGAAATTTCCTCGTTCAATTTGTCATACGGCATGAATTTGCCGAGACGGTCGATCTCGGAAAAGATCGACACGGGCTTCACACGCTTGGGAAAGTGACCGACCTCGGCAATGGAATCTTTATAATACTTGAGAATATGCTTACGCGAACGGGCAATAGTCAGTTCATCGAGCAACGTGAAAAAGGCGGAACTCAACCGCTCCAAGAGGACGTTAGTCTTATGTTCTCCCGAAGTTTTGGACCAATCGGTGAAGGTCCGCTGCGCTGCCGCTAACGTCTCCTTAAGGCTGGCGATACCAATGGTGTTATTGAAGGCATTATCTTTGCCCTCCGTCAGGAAGTAAAGTTGGTTCCGTAGATCTTTCAGGTCATTGTTCACCGGCGTGGCGGAGAGCAGCAGCACCGTGGTCTTCACGCCGGTTTTGATGATCTCTTCCATCAGCCGCTCGTAACGGCTCATGCGAATGACGTTGCCCTCTTCGTCGCGTTTGCCTTTGAGGTTGTTACGAAAATTATGCGACTCGTCGATGACGACTAAGTCATAATTCCCCCAGTTGATCGTCGCCAGATCAATGTCGCCGGATTTGCCGCCATCACGGCTGAGGTCTGTATGACAGAGCACCGTATAGCCAAAGCGATCATTCACGAAGGGATTCAATTCGCTGTTGTTTTGCGCCTGATAGACGGTCCAGTTCTCACGCAGTTTCTTCGGGCAAAGCACGAGCACCTTATGGTTGCGCAGCTCGAAATACTTGATGATGCCCAACGCCTCAAAGGTTTTCCCTAATCCGACGCTATCCGCGATGATACAACCGTTGTGAGCGTTGATCTTATTGATGGCGCCCTTCACCGCATCTTTCTGGAACTCGAAAAGCTTTTTCCAAATTTGCGTTTCGACAATCTGCGTATTATCCAGCAACAGGCCGCCCTTATCTTGATCCGCAAGAAACTGGTCGAAGATGTGGTACAGCGTCTTGAAGTAAAGGAATTCCGGGGCATGGTTGGCGTACAGTTGTGCGAGGTAGAGCAGTACCTCGTCTTTGACGTCCTCGACTAAATCCGCGTTGTTCCAGATCTCGTCGAACCATGCCTTGAGGTCTCGACGGTCTCGGTTACTGTCTACTTCCAGGTTGAGTTCGATATTGTTGTTTGCCTCACTCAATCCCAGCCCGCTGACAGTAAAGTTCGAGCTGCCAAGAATGGCGTCTTCCGTTCCGTTGTGGGCAATATGGTACATCTTGCCGTGAAGCAGGTTTGTTTGCTTCACAGAGCGGATTTGCGCCTTTTCAACAATCCATTCGGCGCAATCCCTGGCGACGCGCTTTTGCTCCAGACGGTTGACCAGCTGGAGACCCTCGTCCTCGATCTTGAACGTTTTTTTGTCGGTTCTCTCTGGATCAAGAGCTTTAAGGAATCGAGGCTCACCGAAAAGAAACCGAAGACTCGCAATATCCTTGAGTTGCACCTTTAGAGCTTCGAACGCGTAGATAGTGAAATAGGCGGAAACGATGGCTAGTGAGCTGCCTGCCTGGATTTTGTCTTTCAGAAAGTCGCCGACTGTTCCGCGCCGATAATTGTCGCGGATGCCCGAGTTAGCCGTCGTAGGTTGATTCAGCGGCCTAGTGGACTCCACTAGGCGTTTTTCTTTTGAAAGAGCAGCAGCTCTAGAGCTCATTACATTACCCTCATCCTGCCCCTCTCCCTTCAAGGGAAAGGAAACCTTTAGCGGCGACCGTGCGCGCAGCGCACGCTACTGACTACTGCATGCTGCCTACTGACTACTTTGCCGTCTGTTCCTGCACATAGCGCGCGATCTGCTCGTGCGTGGCGAACCACACGTCGGGTTTTTTCTTGATGTGCTCAATCAAGCGTTCGAGCATCTGCATACGGTAGCGATGCCCAATGACTTGCGGGTGGGTCACCAAAATGAAGGTTCCGCCTTCCGCGTAGGCTCCATCAAATTCTTGCGACCAAATGGAGAATACGTCATCCGCTGTGCGTAAACCCACATGATGCCCTGCCCAGTTCAGTTGAAAGTACGGCCAATCATCTAGTATCCATTCGACCGGCAACTCAACCAAGCCGGAGTCTTTCCCTTCTGAAATAAGCGCGTACGGATTGTCATCCGCCATCATACTGCTGTCGTAGAGAAAGCCCATCTCCTTGACGATTTGAATCGTTTGGGGCGTCAGATCCCAGGCGGCAGAGCGAAAACCCACAGGCCTTTTCCCGGTTTTCTCCACCACGATCTTCATGGCTTTCTCGTAGGTCTCGCGCTCTTCGTTACCTGTGAACTCCAACGGATTCTCGTGCACGTAGCTGTGAAAGCCGATTTCATGTTGTGTCCGCTTGACGATCTCCTGCACCTGTTCAGGATGTAAGAGCATTGATCCGGCGGGAATAAAGAATGTACCGGGAATTTTGTGTTTATCGAGCAGCGTCAAAATCCGAGGAAGGCCAGCCCGGGCGCCATATTCACCACGAGACAGGTAGGAAGGACTTTTCTGTCCTGCATACCCCAACCACGCCAGTTCAGTGTCAAAGTCGAACGAGATGCTCACCGCGGCCTTGGCGCCGTTCGGCCACTGCTTCGGCTTTAGGCTCTTGCCGCTGCGCACCGTGCTGACCTGTTGTTGCAACTGCTCTGGCGTCCATTTCCAAACGGCTTCATCGTGCTGGTGGTCTTGCGCCCATGCTGGCGAAGCTCCTACAACCACAAGACTCAGTCCCCAGAGCACGGACCTCCACCGATTGCCCACTCTGTCTCTATCCCTTTTCATACTCCTCTCCCTTTACCGCGCGCGGCAGTTTGATTATGATCCCCTGCGATTCTTTCGGATGGAGGGGATGATCGTGTTGGAAACAATTTTGCTCTCTCAGTCAGAGTGGTTATTGCAAATCGCCTTGTTTATCGTGCGCGTCGCTCTCGGCGTGTGCGTCATTGTTCATGGCTTAGGGAAACTCGGCTTTCACCCAACCAATCCCGGCGGGGTCAAAGCGTTTGCAGGGTGGTTGGAGAGTATGAATATGCCATTCCCCCTGTTGAATGCTTGGATAGCCACCCTTGTCGAATTTGGCGGCGGTATCCTTTTTACCCTCGGCCTTGGTACACGATTTGTCGCCTTCGCACTTACCGTCAATATGTTCATCGCCGCCAGCACTGGGCATAAAGGCGGCGGTTATCTGATTCTCAATAATCCGCCCGGGGCCGAGTACGCCATTAACCTTACAGTTCTTTTTGGCATGTTTGTGCTCCTCGGGCCGGGTGTGCTCTCGCTGGACTATCTGCTTGTGCATTATTTCATTGCGTAAGCGGTAGGCAGCCCGCTCACTGCGTTCGCTTTATAGCTTATAGCCCGTTCGTTACACTCGCTTTAGCGCGCATAGCAAAAGAATGCCGGCTATAGAGTGAGCGTAACGAACGAGCCGTTACGACCGGGCGAAAATCTGTACGATATTCCCGGACGGGTCTTTCGCGGTGAAATATTGTCCGTGACCGCCCATATCTACGACATCGTTCACGGGAATCCCTTTCTGGATAAGCATTTGGCGAGTTTCCATCAGGTTATCAACCTCCAGTACAACGGTGGCGCCGCCTCCAGGAGGCACACTACCCTCGCTCGGATCCGCTAACGCCACTCCTACACCGTTCACGTCAAATTGTGTCCAACGGTTACCGTCGCGAAATTTTACGTTGAGGCCAAGCACGTCTTTATAAAACGCCACTGATTCATCCATATTCTTGACAACGTAGTACGCGCTGGAAAATTTTTTCACCGCCATGGATAACTCCTTTATGTGAGTATTCAGCGATCAGCTATCAGCTTTATAGGTTTTAGGCTACAGGCCAAAGGCTAAAAGGGAGAAAGCCCTAATGAATTTTAATCATCACAATTCATTAGAGTCATGCTTGGTAGACTCCCCCAACTCAAGGGACTCAATGGATCCAACAGACCCAAGGGACTCAATAGACTATATAGATGGGAACTTTTTTCGTGTCACCGCAGTTCACTCCCATGGTAGGTCTGTGCTACTGGTTCCTACATGGCCGGAAACGAAGCGGGCGAGCAAGAGAAGCACACGCTCTTTGAGCAGTGGGCGTTACCGCACAAAGATTACCTTTACACTGCTTGCCTGTATTTGACACGTCAGCGAGACGAGGCGGAAGATGTGTTTCAAGAAACATATCTACGCGCTTTTCGCTTCTTTCACCAGTTTACTCCGGGAACGAATTGCCGCGCCTGGTTGCTGACCATTATGCAGAATGTCTTCAGAAACCGTTATGCACAACGGCAACGAGACGCACGCACGATGGAATTCGATAAAGCCGCACATGAGTACGAGAAGAAACTCGCAGCGGACGGAGAAGCAGGACGAAACGATCCGGCGACCTTGTTATTCTCCAACATGGTTGACCGTGAAATCTCGGACGCGCTTCTCTCTCTTTCCGAGGAATATCGGACAACACTATTGCTCGTGGACATTGAGGAACTCTCTTATGAAGAGGCGGCTGAAGTTCTAGGGTGCCCCATCGGCACCGTTCGCTCACGACTTTCACGCGCCCGTCGACTCCTACAAACGGCGTTGACTGCGTACGCACGAGAACGAGGCTATATCAAGAAGAAAAATGAGGCGGCATTGTCAACAAAGACAGGAACAGAGCTATGACTTGCGAAGTATACGAAGAGATTATCGCCGCTCACGTTGACGGCGTTCTCACTCCCACAGAACTCCAGGAGGTCGAACACCATCTAGGATCGTGCCCGCGTTGTCCACAGCTCTTTGTCGAACAGTCAGAATTTCGCGCAGCTTTTGTCGCACCTCGCCTCCTCATCTCCGTACCCATGGAAACGGAGCAACGCTTACATGCAGCACTCGCCGCGGAAGCAGGATCACCTGTCGCGTCGTTCTCATTTCGTCCTTCATGGCGGACAAGATTTTTTGCATTCTTCGGGCAACCGCGCGTCGCAATTGGGGTTATCACGGCGACGGTTCTCGTCGCCGTGATTTTCTCTCGTCTGTTTCCGTCCGAACCAGAGCCAGGCTTATTTCCGCAAGCAGTCGCCTCGTACCAAGCGACTATTGACCAGCAGCAACCGCTCGATTATGTCGTCGCCGATCCTCAGGAATTAGAAATGACGTTTAATCTTTCTGGGCAACTTGATTTTGTCACTCAGGTAGCAGACTTGCGACCGGCAGGATACCAACTAAGAGGCGGGAGTATTTCTCATACTTTTAACCAGCCTACGGCGATAGCCGTCTACGATAAAGGAAAGGATCATATTGTTTGCTTACGTCGAGGAGGAAAGCTGCCAACTATGTCGCCAGGTATAGAAACAGTTTACGGCCATTATATCTACACGCGAAATGGGTACACGATTGTGTATTCCCAATTCCGGCGGCACTACTGTCTGTTGATTTCTCGCTTACCCAGAGACCAATTTTTGCACTATTTGGGCCTGGCTCCTGGAGCATAAAACAGGAGAAACTCCATCACTGTTCATCCTGGGTTTCTCGCTCGCCCGCTATCACTTCATTCTCCCACTCCCACGGCAGCGCATATTTTTTCTTGTTGTTACACTCCTTACAGGCGGGGACGATGTTTCCTTTCGTCGACTTCCCCCCTCGTACGAGGGGAATAAGATGATCCATCGTCAGTTCCAGGGGAGGAACCCGTTGCTGGCAATAGTAGCAGACCCCTGCGGCGCGCTTGCGTTTCCACCATGCAGAGCGACGGAGTTCACGCGCTTTGATTTTCTCGCGTTGCATATCAGCATTGTTGAGGTCTGAAAAAAAGGGCTTCATGATGATTACCGGCTACTGACTTCTCTTAATGCGAGCCTTCCTCTTCCTCGCCCTGGGCATCGTGATCATGTCCAGTAGCGGAACCCGCTTCAGAAGCACCGGCTTTTTTTACTTCCGACTTTCCGTCTTCTTTTGCTCCTTCATGCGAGTGACCGCCATTCCCTTCGGCATGAGTCTTCTTTTTTTCAGTTGACTCAACTTTCTCATGGTGGTCGGCAAGCACAGCCATTGGAACAAACGCTAATCCCACACCCAGCATAATCGCCACTGCAACGTTCCACTGTTTCATCGGACCTCCTTTTGTCACGACACCCGTTGCCCATCCTGGGCATTTAGGGTCCAGTTGTAATCGAGATAATGCAGGTTGCTATCCTTCAGGTTCAACCTCGCTTTTTTTTCCTCGGAAACAAAACGACGAACAAATGCTACGACAGAGCCGGAGTTTGTCTTGAAATCCCCAGCAAACCAGTCGAAAATTCTTGAGAGCGCCACGCCCCCAGCATCGATCTGGTTACGCGCTGGATCATTGAGAAACGCCTGTGTCGCAGCATCCAGTTGTGCATCTAAACGCTCCGGCATATACGCCTCACGGCGCAATCTCGGACAGCTACTAGAAGCACAGACGATCGCAAAATGAATGCGCGGGTCGTGAAATTTCTTCCGTAGAATCTGATGTTCAATCTCATCAGGAGTCCGGTCTTTCCCGGCAACCCGCGCGGTAAACCAACTAAACAGACGTTTCCGCCCTAGAAAACCCTCGGCAGTGTAGCCCTGGAGGACCCCATTCACAATAACAGCATTATAAGCGTTGATCCAAAACGCTTTTTCCTCCGGCTCATTCATGGTTTCGGTTTGCGCTTGCGCCAAAACATCCAGATACGATTCGAACGTCGCTTGATCCTTTGCCTGCAAATCACGGTAGGCGACCCTGCCATAATCGTCTACGTACCGAGCGAGTAACGCATTCCAGAGAGCGTGGTCAACCGCAGCAGAAACAGCGTGAGGTACAGCAAGAAAACTAACTAGCACGAAAGAAAAGAACAAACTTGGCATGGTTGTAGCCTGATAAATGGAAATGGGAGGCGCAACTGGCTGTTACTGTTCAGCCACTGTACTTCCTAATTGATAAGAAGGGGCGGATAGTTCCCATTCCCACTCAGCAAGGCAAAAAGGCGGTAACAAGAAGGGCTCCGTCACGGATCGATTCTGGCGGAGGCGTATCCACTGATGACCTCCGCGCCGTCTTGATTCACCGTAGAGACGTCAAGATCGACGAAATGCTTCCCACCCTCCTCTCGAATAGCCTTTACAGTTGCCGTGGCGGTCAGGGTATCGCCTGGCCACACTTGACGAGTGAAACGGACTCCGTAACTCGTGAGGCGTCCATCTCCCACATAGTTGGTGAGCATTTTCCCCGTCATTCCCATACTGAGCATTCCATGAGCAAACACCGAAGGATATCCAGCGATTTTCGTGGTGAAGAGTTCATCAGTATGGACTGGATTGTAATCACCCGAGGCGCCAGCGTATTGGACAAGCTGGGTGCGCTTCAGGTCATCCACGATTTGTTCTGTGTGTTTGTCTCCGACTTTGAGTGTTCGAGCTGACAATGCCATGGCTGCCCTCCTAATTCTGATCCACTGGCCGTTCAGTGCGAACGCCAACACTACGAGCCGTAATAACGAGCGCTCCGCTTTGATCGCGATATTCCGTAATGGTTTCTGAAAAGAGCAATTTACCTGACCGACGCCCTTCTTTTTCCCAGGTTTTCCCCGGTTTGACAGTCACTGTCAGCACATCACCGGGTTTGAAATGCCGATGGTATTCAAAGTGCTGCTCAGCATGGAGACCGCCGCCGCCACTGCCACCACCACTGCCGCTGCGTTGTACTCCTGTCGGTTCTTTACCTGAACCAAACCAAGGTTGTCCGATTTTTGGGCGCAGTGGGTAGTCAGGATCAAACTGCGCACTAGCCATAGCGAACGTTGGCGGGGCGATAATAGAGCCCGGCTCCGCGGTTTTGGCATACTCGGCATCATAATAAATCTTGTTGCTGTCACCAACCGCCCGGGCGAAAAGCATGATGTGACCAGCTTCAATGGGGAATTTGACCTCTGCCATCGTGCATTCTCCTTTTTTTGATGTTTTGTTGTCGGGAGCATACGTCTGCCTTAGTTTTGTTGCAAGCCGCCAACTCTTGTCGTTGTGCAAATTTTCGTTATTCTCTAACTTTCTATCTTTCTTATTGTTTTGCTTTGAAGCTGATGGGAACCCCTACTCCACCGCAGCCTGCTAAATTGCTTATTGCGTTGCTCTCAGCAGACCCCAAGCTTTTCACCATAACGATCGAGCAGTTACAAAGACGCTATGGCCTAATCGACCTGAAAAGTAAGATTTTTCCCTGGCATGCAACCAATTATTACCGGGAAGAAATGGGCGACGCCTTGCTACGCCAGTTCGTTTCTTTTGCGGAACTCATTTTCCCTGAAGATCTTATCCGCATCAAACTAGAGACGAATGCCCTGGAGTTCACCCTAGCAGACGCAACTGCTCCTCAGTCTTTGCGCCGAGTCAATCTCGATCCCGGCTACCTTGACGTGGCAAAACTTGTACTCGCCTCGACAAAAAATCAAGCGCATCGGCTGTATCTATCCCAGGGAATCTACGGTGAAGCAACTTTACTGTACCATCACAAAGCCTTTCACCCATTTATCTACACGTACGAAGATTATTGTTGGCCGGAAACACACGCCTTTTTACAACAAGTACGAAAGCGCTATTTGGAACAACTTCGCATGAAAAAATAGGGCCGCATATATAGATAAAAGTCCTTTTGTATAAAACACATAGCCAAATTTGTCCTCATTCCTCTCTATTGTTCGCCTCCTTTCGTTGTGAAACCTCCCTTGGTTAGAGTTTTACTTTTCGTTATGTTGTCCGGCAATGACACATAGAAGGGGGAAACGTTCATGGCTACGACGCATACGACACTGACTGCGCTCGCCCAACAGGCGGCTGAACAGATCGGTTTTACCGCTCGGCGCTGGTGGCGCGATGCAGTCGATCCCGCCGTGCTTCGTGTCGAAGTCGAACGACGTTTAGTTGGCGCTCCTCCCGCAATTGCTGAACTGACGGTTGCCATCCCACTTCCCCAGGGACAGCGGCAGAAGCGAGCCGCAACGGCTTCTTCTCCCAGACGAAAGCGCTCCACCACACGTTCCAAGTCGACAAATGCCCGAGGACGGCAGAGAGTGCAGGCCCGTAAAGCCGAAGACTCAATACCTGCTTCCGGACCAAGCCGTTAAAGATAAAGAGGAAGAAGGCTAATCATCATAGGCAAAGGAGGTTGGAATACACACCTCCCTTTAGCCCTTGATAAAGCACAAGGCGTTTGGCTCCGGATGGAAATCTAGAGCAAGGAGCCTCTTCCTCGCTTGCTCAGTCTGGAATCCCCTACACGTTACCAGCCCGACGCGGCGATTGAAGGAACGGTTATCGTGGTGGACACCGGTTCTTGTACTGGCAAACCAGCCAGCATCCGCACCTCTGCCAACGGATCAGCACCCTTTTCCGCCGCTTTGATAATGCGCGAGAGGGTTGATCGCAAATCCTTTCCATTTTTCTGGTACACGCGTTCAAAAAGGTCAAGCGCGGTCAAGTAGACATACTGCTGTAAAAACACCGCGTTGTTGAGTTTGATAGACGCAAAGTTCGTGCTTCGACGCACGGGATTTGGCAGGGTACGGAATTCTTCTTGTAAACCCGTAAACAATTGTTCTCGTCGACGGAGTTTTTCCGCCTCCGTAAGAGGTGAGGCATACAATATCGTCAGTTTCTCGGCGGACTCAGTGAAAAAACCAGACAGCGCCAGTTCGCTTTCCCAAGATACAGTTGCACGAAGAGTTGCTTCCGCCTGATCTCCTCGCTCATGCCCAAAGAAGGCAATGGCCCCGCGATGGCCGGCGAAATTCGCCAACGACTCGTTCAACGCCGTCTGACCAGGCAAATAGAACGTTGAATGAAAGAGTTCATGAATGATGGTGTTAGCCAGAATTTCTTGATCGTATTTCAGTAAATGTGGAAGCAGCGGATCAGCGAACCAGCCGAGCGTACTAAAGGCAAGGGCTCTGCCAAGCGCCGTATCGTACCCTTCCTTCTCAAGATATTGCGCTTCTTGCCGGGCCGCCGTTTCATCGAAATATCCTTTATAGGCGACGCTGCCGACAATCGGAAACCACCAGGTATACGGCTCCAATCGTGTGCGCGGCGCGGCGGTGACAACATGTGCGATCGGCGGCGTTGTCACTTCGGCCAGGCTGCTATAACTGCCGCCGACGTTGAAACCAAGTTCATCCTTGGCGAACTGCCGCACGCGGAGCACGAGTTGCAGCTTTTCTCGCGTGGCGGCGTCCAAGTCCGCTTGTTGAAGAATGTCCGCAATGGGGCGTCGACTCCAGAGAATCTTCGCTTCTTCGTACCCTGCGCGGAGGACGTACATGGGAGAGCAAGAAGAAAGGAGGAGGCAGGAGGCAGTTAACAGAAAAGAGTAAACAAAAGGCAAGCAACGGCAAGAATAAGAAAGCAGAAGGCAAAGATCTGCTTTAAAAGGAGAAGCCGACATCAACATTCAGTCTCTATTTTCTTTTCTTCGTCAACTTCCTGTTTCCGAGAACTGAGAGCTGAGCGCTGATGGCTGATCGCTGTATTGCAACCGGCACAGCCGCCAGTAGATGCCGCGCTGTTCGAGGAGTTCTTGATGGGTCCCGATCTCTCGCACCTGCCCCTTATGCATGACGATGATGCGATCGGCGTTCTGAATGGTGGAAAGGCGATGGGCGATCACCAGCGTCGTGCGATCCGCCATGAGCTTCGAGAGTGCATCTTGGATCAACATCTCTGTTTCCGGATCAACATTCGAGGTCGCTTCATCCAGAACCAAAATCGTCGGGTCATAGGCCAGCGCGCGCGCAAAGGATAGCAACTGACGTTGTCCGGCTGACAAGTTGGAGCCGCGCTCGCGGAGCTGTTCAGCGTAGCCGCGCGGCAATCGCCGCACGAAACGGTCGGCATTCACGTAACGCGCCGCGCGCTCGATTTCTTCTTGCGTCAGATCTTTTCGTCCTAGCGCAATGTTCGTCGCCACATCTCCGGCAAAAAGAAACACATCCTGTAGGACAACACCGATCCGGCGACGCAACTCATGGACATCCCATTGCCGCACATCAACACCATCGACGAGAATTACGCCACGCTGCACGTCGTAAAAACGATTCAGCAGCTTGCCGATCGTCGTCTTCCCCGCTCCTGTGGCTCCGACCAAGGCGATCTTTTCCCCTGATTCGACTGAGAAGGAAACGTCACGCAACACCCAGTCGTCCCCCCTGTAGGCAAACCACACATGGTCAAACGTAATATGTCCTTGTACGCGCTCCGCGCGCCTCGGCGCGGCTGGAGACGATATCACCACTTCGGTGTCAAGAAGTTGAAACACGCGCTCCACTCCGGTCATGGCCGACTGCATGGTTGTATATTTAGTGCTGAATTCGCGCAACGGCACGAAAAATTTCTGCAGATATTCAATGAACGCCACCAGCGTGCCCAACGCCACGGTTCCGCTCGTAATCTGTCCGGCGCTATACCACAGCATCAAAGCGATACAAAGGGAACTCGACGCCTCCACCACCGAGAACAACGTCGCTTCATAGATATTGGAGAGATGATTGGCGTCCCGGTGATCGCGATTGCGCCGGTCAAACTCCGTGAACATCTTTTTTTCCTGCGCAAAAAGTTGCACAACCGCAATGCCGGACAGTGTTTCTTGTAAAAAAGCGTTAATGCGTGCAATTCGCTCACGAATGGCGCGATAGACATCACGGGAACGCACGCGAAAATAATTCAGTACCACCAACAGCGGCGGCAGCAGCGCCATCGTCACTAACGTGAGCCGCACGTCAAGGGTTAACATAATAACGATAATCCCCAGAAGTGTAAGCAGGTCCATGAAAATGGTCAGCGTACCGGCGGTGAACGCTTCGTTGATCGCGTCAACATCGGTCGTCAGCCGCGTGACTAGTCGCCCGACCGGATTCCGCTCAAAGAAGCTCGCGGGGAGTTCTTGCAAATGCGCGAAGAGGTCACGGCGCAAATCGGCCAAACTTTTTTGCGCAACCGTCATGGTCGCGTAATACTGCCAATAAAAGAACAGAAACTCACCGATAAGGGCGGCGGAATACAGCAATCCGGCGATCGCTAGTCCATGTGAGTCACGTTGCGCAATATAACGATCGACCGCGATTTTCAGGATATATGGCTGCGCTAGCAAAAAGGCGGAGGTAATCGGCAAGCATACAAGCGCGGTAAAGAACTGCGCTCGATAAGGACGGACATACACCCACAATCGCCGCAAGAGCGCCAAGTCATACGGCTTTCCCAGTGTCTCTTCACGCTGTGTATCCTGTTGCATCACAGCTCCGCCAACTCCTCTTCAAGCGCTTGCTGTTGAAAAATTTCGGTATAGATGCCGCCGTGATTAACCAAATCAGCGTGTCTCCCCATTTCCACTATGCGTCCTTCATCAAGCACGACAATTAAATCCGCCTCACGCACGGCGGAAATCCGATGCGAGATCACGAGAACTGTCTTTCCTTGCGTCGTTTCGCGGAGCGCCTCAAGAATGGCGCGCTCGGTTTGCGTATCGACGCTGGACAAGGAATCATCCAACACCAGAATGGGCGGGTCCGCCGCCAGGGCGCGCGCTAGCGTGAGCCGTTGTTTCTGACCGCCGGAGAGCGTCATCCCGCGTTCACCCACCACCGTTTCATAGCCGCGCGGGAAATCTTCCACGTCATGCGCCAAACTCGCCACCCTGGATACCCAGCGGACTTTTTCCTCATCCACAGCTGGCAGCGCAAAGGCGATATTGTCCTTCAGACGGGAGGAAAAAAGAAAGGGGTCCTGCGGCACGAAACCAATCCAACTCCGCAGCGCTGCTAGGGACGCCGTACGGATATCTTGCCCATCAATGGTAATGAACCCATTAGTTACATCAAATAAGCGCGGGAGCAGGTGGACAAGGGTGCTCTTCCCGGAACCCATGCGACCGACGATAGCGACCGTCGATCCGGCCGGAACCGTAAAGTTGATATCGTGGAGAATCTGATGTCCATTGTCCTTCGCGCGATAGGCGAAATCGACATGGTGAAACCCGATCTCACCACGAATATCCCTTGCCAAACCATCGCTTTGTCCATCAACAATATCCGGTTGTTCCTGAAAAATTGCTTCAAGACGCTTTAGCGCCGCCTGGCCACGTTGAAAGATCGAGATGAGCCACCCTAATGCCATTGTTGGCCAGGCGAGGAGGTGGAGGTAGCCCATGAACGCCACCAAGTCGCCAATGCTGAGGCGTCCGTCGATCACATGAGAGCCGCCGTACCACAGCACAACGAGCAACCCAAGACCGGATACGCCTTTCATAAGCGGTTGAAAGAGACCCCGCACCTGAGCTAACGCCATGCTTTCGGCCTTAAAAACGTCGTTCAGTTTAGCGAACTCGGCATTCTGCCACTCCTCCCGTACGTACGCCCGCACGACATGAACGCCGTTGGCGCTTTCTTGCACACGACTAGAGAGGTCCGCCAGCCCTTGCTGCACCTTGAGCGTTTTCTCCATGAGCTGCCGGCTCATTTTCTTGACGATCAATAACATGACAGGGTACAGCGACAACGCCGCAACTGTCAGGCGCGCATCAATGGCAATCATGGCGGAGACGGCATAGACGTAATACAGGGGAGTATTGAGTAAATTGATAATACCGAGCCCCAACAACATACGCACCGCCGTGACATCATTGACGAGACGTGACATCAGATCGCCGGTTAACTGGCTCTGATAGTAGCGCAATGAGAGTTTCTGCAGATGGGCGAAAAGATCGTTCCGCAGGTCATACTCGATGTCCCGCCCCACATTGAAAATGAGAAAGCGGGAGAAGGCTCGAACCACGCCTTGGACTAAGGCGATCCCCACGATCGCGAGAACGTAGACCATCAACTGACTGGAGGGAGCTCCCTGTTCAATGGATTCAACCGCGCGTTTCAGGAGAAGCGGGATGGACATCGCCAACGTGGCGGTCACCACAAGACAGAAAATGCCCCGCAGATACCTGGTCCGGTACCGAAGAATGTAACGCCATAATCGGTGCATGGAAGAGTTCAACATATAGGCCGCCGCAACGTTGCGGCAAGGGGAGTTTGAGACAAAGGCGTTCAGTTAAGCCGAACTGCTATTGCGTGCGACTCACCGGAACTGTCCAGGAATAGACGCGCATCAACACTCCGGCTATCGCCCACATGACGATAACGACTTCCGCATCGCCAAAATTATATTGCGTCAGCCCTCCGACCAAAAAACCGACGATACTGAGCATCCCACCGAGAGCAACCGTATGCAGATGCTCGGCCTCAGGCGGTAGTCGTCGATACGCCTGCCATCCTCGGATAAGGATCGACCAGAAAAGCCATAAGAACATCGCCAACCCCACCAGACCGATGTCTACCCACATTTGCAAAAAATTATTATGTGCGTGCGCCGTCGTATTAGCTTGCGGGTGACGTTGGTAATAAACGGCACGAAACCGCTTGTAGTTGCCATACCCCCAGCCTAACAAGGGACGCTCTTTAATCATGTCAATATTCGCCAGCCAGATCTGACTGCGAGGCAAATTGACATCGAGATCAAACGTGTGGGCAGCGCGCTCTCTCACTCCAGGGTTCGACACCAAAAGCGCAGCCCCCAATAGCACTACTCCAAAAACGACGCCCAGAGCCGTTCGCCCCCCTTTCACGACAGCAAGGAGGCCGAGCACGAAGAGGTAGGCCAGCCACACGCCGCGGGTCAAGGAAAACAACAAAGCAAACACCAGGCATCCCCAGCCAACAAACAACACCAATCGTTTTTGCCATGTCGCGCTGGGCTCCGCCAACCAGACCGTCAATATCGTCAATGGGAAAGCTAAATTATGCGCGTACGTGATCCCACTGGGGAACAAGGCTTGAGCGCGAAATCCTTCTTCTCGTCCGAACCAAAAGGGCGTGAGATTCGGCGCTTTTCCTCTCAACGAATTATCCAGATCAATACCGGTGTAGTGTTGGATAATGCTGTAGACGCCGATCCCAATCGCCACTATCACCGACAGAGAAACCAGTCTCCACGCTTCCTGCGGACTAACGAGCAGGTGATATACAACAAAAAATGCGCCAACTAACCAAAGTTTGCGCAAGCCAATGAGCGAGGAGAAGACAGAAGGACAGAAAAGCGCGGCTATGAGAAGGACAGAGAAAAAACCGAGCAGTGGCCGATCAAGGGACGTCGCGGGTAACCCCTTCTCACGCCATCCGACATAGGCCAAAAACCCCAAAGCACACCCAAGAAGGGTCTGCTGGATAGCCACAGGTAAATTCAAAGCAATAAAGAAGAGCACCAAGAGGGTTCTCCTGATCCACTCTTCTACCCCAACTCCGGAAGTCGGCGCGTCCTGAACTGCCATAGTCACTAAAGGCCGCGCCGAGTCAACATGACTTTTATTGATTCCACCATAATCCGCACATCTAACCACAGCGAATAATTGTAAATGTAGGCGAGGTCGTACTTAAGCTTGTATTCTGGAGTTGTGTGATACTCGCCATTGACCTGCGCCAGTCCCGTTAGTCCCGGCTTCACTTGGTGTCGTTCCGCATATCCCGGAATGGTCTGCATAAATTCGGTGACGAATTCCGGTCGTTCGGGGCGCGGTCCGACCAAGCTCATCGTCCCATTCAACACATTGAGGAGCTGGGGAATTTCATCAACCCGGCTTTCACGGAGCAAGCGCCCAATCTTCGTAACCCGTGGATCCCTCGCCTGCGCCAGCACGGCGCCGGTCGTCGCTTCCGCATTGTCCACCATTGTCCGCAACTTATAGACGGAAAAAACTCTCCCCCTCTGCCCCACTCGGCGTTGGCGAAAAAACACGGGACCAGGCGACGTCAGTTTAATCAGCAGCGCCGCCAGGCCAACTATAGGCAGGGTGAGCACAAACAATCCACTCGCGATCAGACGATCAAGAAGACCTTTGATCACAAAAGCAATATCTTCCTGGGGATTCTTCACTACTTCCACGAGCGGCATGTCATGTAAGCGGAGCGACGAGATTCTCCCGACGAGGATGTCATACACCGAAGGCACCACAAGCACGCGAGGCCGCCTAAGTTCCCGCGTATTCCTGGGGGTTCGAATCAAACGATCAACAAAGGAATCTTTCCACGTAGTGGGCGAAAGCAGAATGACATCATCCACTTGTACGCGCCGCAAAATACGATCGAGGTGCTCGGAACTGCCCAACCAGGGGGCAGCTTGCTGGCTCCGAGTCCCATCAGCGCCATTCAAACTCACGAAACCGACGACGTGCAGTTCGGGGAACTGTCGTAAGGAGGCGAGGGTCACAAGAAAAGTCTGTACGTCTTCTTCTTCTCCTACTAGAAGAATGGAAAGCGGGCGCATTTGTCCAAGTTTATGGCCTGCCCACAGACGGACGGTGGAGACTGCGACTGAATTAAATATCCACAACAATACCAATACTGAACGCGGAAATTCGATATCGCCGCGAAAGAAATAATAGGCAGTGGTCGCTAAGAGTTGCACGCCGAGGGCGGCGATGACTCGCGGTATCAGGCGATCTCGGGATTGTGGACGTTGAAGATCGTAGAAACCGAAGAAGTAAAGAAAAATGACCTGACTCAGAAGGAGAAAAGCGATGGGATGATTCACCTCGTTGATGCGCGAGAACGGAATAGGATGAAGCGTAAAGGGCAATGTCAGCGCGAGACGCAGAGCGAAAGCGCTGACGTAGGCTCCGACAACACATAAGAGGTCGCCGAGGATCAAAAGGAGAAGAATAGTTTGAAAACTGAGCGTGCGTCGTGGCACTGAATACTCTCCGAAAAACCACGCCGCCGCTAGTAATTACTGCTCTGCATCTGGGAGAACAGGACCATCCAACACAAAGGAGCGCGCACTTGTAGCGCGAGTTTCCACCGTAAGAAGTGACGCACGCCGTGTTGGTAATTGCGCATAGAGGCGACGACGAGAAAACCAATAGCCATGCTTCCAAAAGTAATACAACAGCCCTCGTAGGTGCTGATAACCCAAGAAGGAAAAAAGAGACCGGGTGACTCTCCGTTCTGCGTGCGCCACCACGGCTTCTGGGTTATAGACCACTCGCCATCCAGCTTTCTGAAGCCGGAGACAAAGATCAACGTCTTCAGGACCATAAAAGATCCGTTCATCCAAGAAGCCAACTGCTGCCAATGCAGCGGAGCGAATAACCTGGCAGGCTCCGATCATGTAATCAACCTCGCGAATCGAGGCGTGATCCCAATCCGCCATTTCGACGGCGCGTGTCATCTTGCGTGCGAAAGGCAAGGGTAAACGGCGCACGAGTTTATAACTTAACGTAGGAAATAAACGGCACGATAAATGACAACCGCCGTCAAAATCGAGCAATTGCGGCCCGCAGAGCCCCACCTCCTTATGCGCCTCCATGTACGCAATAAGGCGGTCCAACGCGCCGGGCTGAGTCACGGTATCATCGTCCAAAATAATGAGGTACTCTCCACGTGCTAACTGGATGCCTTGATTCCGCGCGGGCGCAACACCGCGATTTATCCGGTTCCGTACGAGTCGTACCCATGGATACCGTTCTTGCAAAATCGTAAGCGTTTGGTCG
>JBFWZL010000031.1:0-20998 GCA_050185455.1 Binatia bacterium
TGGGTTCTTTTTTATACTGGGTGGCGCTGGCGAATTGTTCGCCAGCGCCTCCCTGTCTTACAGTTACCGATTTTGACCGTCAAATTTCGTGAGATTTCTGACCGTAGAAAGAATCTCGCTCTACTTTCAAGCGACTTCGAATAGACCGGCCGCTCCCATGCCGCCACCCACGCACATGGTGATGACCACGTAGCGCGCGCCGCGGCGCTTGCCTTCGATCAAGGCGTGCCCGACCATGCGCGTTCCGCTCATGCCGTAGGGGTGGCCGATCGAAATCGCGCCGCCATTGACGTTGAGCCGCTCGTTTGGGATTCCTAACTGGTCGCGACAGTACACTACCTGACAAGCGAAGGCTTCATTCAATTCCCAGAGGTCGATATCTTCCATACGCAAACCGTTGCGTTGCAAGAGCTTGGGCACCGCAAACACCGGCCCAATGCCCATCTCATCTGGCTCGCAACCGGCAACCGCCATGCCGCGATAGATTCCCAAGGGCTGGAGTCCTCGTTGTTCAGCCTGTTTCCGTTCCATCAACACACAGGCGGCGATGCCGTCTGACAGCTGGCTTGCATTCCCTGCCGTAATGAATCCTCCTGGTCCCATGACGGGTGGTAGCGCCGCCAGACCTGACAAGGTCGTGCTCGGCCGGTTACACTCATCGCGGTCAAGCGTGATTTCCTTCCGGGTCGTCTCTTTCGTGTCTTTATCGTGGAACACTTTGGTTACAGTGCACGGAATGATCTCGTCGTCGAAACGCCCCGCCTGCTGCGCCTCGGCGGTGCGCTGTTGACTTTGCAACGAGTACTCATCCTGCGCTTCGCGCGAAATCTTGTAACGCTTCGAAACGACCTCCGCGGTGTCGATCATCGCCATGTAGAGCGCGGGGGCGTGTTTGAGCGCGACAGCGTCCTCTTTCAGATAGACGTTCTGATGCTCGTTTTGCACGAGGCTAATGGATTCCAGACCGCCCGCGACGACAGTCTGCATGCCATCGACGATGATCTGCTTTGCCGCCATCGATACGCTCATCAGTCCTGAAGAGCACTGTCGATCGATAGTTTGGCCGGAGATGCTCACCGGCAGACCGGCGGCGAGGGCGCATTGCCGCGCTACGTTGTACCCTTGCGTGCCCTCCTGGAGTGCGGCTCCCATAATGAGGTCGTCGATCTCGCCGGGTTCCAGTCCGGCGCGTTTGACCACTTCCTTGATCACTGGAGCGGCCAGGGTTGGGGTGGTTGTGTCGTTGAATGCGCCGCGGTACGCCTTGCCAATAGGGGTCCGGGCAGTAGATACAATGACAGCTTCTCTCATAAGAACTCCTCTCCGAGATTCCCGACCCGTCGCCCGTCACGCTCACCTGATGAGTGCTGAGGGATTGAGACAACGACACCGGGGATTACTCGCTCAGGTAGTGCCATTTTCTTCCATATCGTGCAAGCTCCGTTCTAAGGGAGTACAATCCAGCCAGTCTTGGATTGGCGGTGTGCCAGTCCTGTATTGGCGCCACGAAGAACCAACATTTATTTGAGTGTCAGATGGTCTGAAAAGGGAGATACCTATGAGTCAGACAACAAAACGTTATCGCATTTATGGTGCGGAAATGTCGCCATATTCAGTAAAAGTACGTTCGTATTTTCGCTACAAGGAGATTCCTCACGAGTGGATCATTCGCAACGCCGCGACCCAAGCCGAATACCAGAAATATGCGAAACTTCCTATTATCCCGCTCGTCGTGACGCCCGAAGATCAGGGCATGCAGGACTCCACGCCCATCATTGAATATCTCGAAGCTTTACATCCGCAGCCCACCATTCACCCTTCCGATCCGGTTGCCGCTTTCGTTTCTGCACTACTCGAAGAGTTCGGCGACGAGTGGGGAACAAGTGGATGTTCCACTACCGCTGGGCGCGTGAAGTGGATCAGCTCAGCTCTGCCGGACGGATTGCGCGCCTTATGATGCCTACGGCAAATGAGGCGCAACACGCCGGCACGACTACCCAGGTGCGAGAACGGATGGTGAACCGCGTGTGGTTCGTGGGCTCGAACGCGCAGACCGCGCCTCAGATCGAGGAGTCTTTCCGTGAGGCGCTGGCGCAATTAAACGCTCATCTTGCTGACCGTTCCTATCTTTTCGGCGATCGTCCTGCATTCGGCGACTTTGGTCTGTGGGGGCAGGTCTACAATGCCTGGACCGATCCTACGGCAGGCGCTCTCATTGAAGGAGGCGCCACTAATGTTCTCGCGTGGATACAGCGGATGCTCTGGCCACGTGCGGAGGGCGACTTTGAGATGTGGTCCAGCCTTGAGTCGACGTTAGTGCCGTTTCTTGAACGTCAAGTTGGACGACTCTTCATGCCCTGGACAGTAGCCAATACCGGAGCCATTGCCAGCAGCCGCGAGGAATTCAGCGTTGAGCTGAACGGGCGCACCTGGACTCAGAAACCGCAAAAATATCATGCGAAGTCACTGAGCGTGCTTCGTGAAAAGTACGCCGCCGTCGCTGACAAAAGTGTGCTGGACCGAGTACTCGACCGTGCTGGGTGCCTCGCGGGACTACGCGCCTGATCTCAATTGACCCATGAAACCTCTCCCAAAGGTGATCGACTGGAGCTGTAGCGCCTACGCGGAATGCCTATGATTAAATCGCTTCCCGCTCAGATGTTTTCCACCCTGCGGAGCCGACGTGGTCGGCGTAACCTGCAAAGCGTCTTGTGGTTCTCGTTAGTACTGTTGGGAGTAATTGTAGTCTACACCGTGCTCTTCCATCTGCTCATGGCGCGTGAGGGGCAAGATCATACCTGGATGACGGGGTTTTACTGGACGCTCACCGTCATGTCCACGCTCGGTTTCGGGGATATTACCTTTCATACTGACCTCGGGCGCGGCTTCTCGATCATCGTGCTGCTCTCGGGCATCCTTTTTTTACTGATTTTGTTCCCTTTCATCTTTATTGAATTCTTCTATGAACCCTGGATGCAGGTGCAGGCAACGACGCGTACGCCGCGCGAGCTGCCTCTAGATATGCGGGGTCATGTCTTGCTCACGAACTATGACGCTGTGACCACGGCGCTCATTCGTCGTCTTGAGCAACACCATGTGCCCTACGCGTTGCTGGTGCCGGAACTCGAAGAGGCGCTACGTTTGCACGATACTGGCCTGAACGTTGTCTTAGGGGCGCTCGACGACCCGGAGGTTTGGCAGCGTGTCGGAGTAGAGCGTGCGGCGTTGGTTGTCACTACGGCGAATGACTTCACGAACACGAACGTGGCCTTTACCGTGCGTGAAATCTCCAAGACCGTTTCGATCATCGCGACGGCGAGTGACGAAGCCTCGGTTGATATCCTTTCGCTCGCGGGAAGCAGTCACGTGATACGGCTCGAAGAGATGATCGGCGCCGCCTTTGCCCGGAGGACGGTGGGGGGCGACGCCTTGGCTCACGTGATTGGTCGCTTCGATCACTTGCTGATTGCCGAGGCGAGCGCGCGCCGTACGCCGCTCGTCGGGAAGACGCTGCGCGAGAGCGCCTTGCGTCGCAATATCGGTGTCAGTGTAGTGGGAATCTGGGAACGTGGGAGTTTTCACTCTCCGCACCCCGACACCATGATCCACGACAACACCATTCTCGTTTTGGCGGGCTTGGCCCGTCATCTGCATCGTTATAACGAGGTGTACTGCATCTATAATGTCTCAGTTGCCCCGGCGGTGCTCTTGGGCGGAGGACGCGTTGGGCGTGCGACCGCGCGGGCGTTGACGGCGCGCGAGGTGGATTACCGCATCGTCGAGCTGCGACCCGAGCGAGTGCGCGACGCTACCAAGTGTATTGTCGGCAATGCCGCTGATCTCGACGTGTTGAAAAAAGCCGGAATTGACGACGCCCCCACCGTAATCATTACGCCGCACGACGATGATCTGAATGTCTATCTCACCATTTACTGTCGCCGGTTGCGTCCAGATATCCAGATCATCAGTCGCGCCACGCTCGAGCGCAATATCGGCACCTTGCATCGCGCCGGGGCTGACATCGTCATGTCGTACGCGGGCACGGGAGCGAGCACCATCATGAACTGGCTCAAACATAGCAAGGTCCTGACAGTGGCGGAGGGACTCGATCTCTTCCGGGTGCATGTCCCTAGAGGTCTTGTGGGTAAAACCTTGATAGAGTCGAAGATTCGTGAGCAGACCGGCTGCACCGTGGTTGGGATCAGCACAGAACAAGACATGGCAGTAATGCCGGAGCCCGATACAAAACTGCCGGAGGCCGCGGATATTCTCCTGATCGGCACGGCCGAGTCCGAGGAAAACTTTCTTGCGCTGTGGGAAACCCACGATGTATTAGCTAGCAAGTAAATCGGAACGAAAACGGCTCATCGCCGCAGAATCGCCAAACTGCCATCGCCAAAATCGCCCCAACCTGTTACGAGCCCGAGTTGTGCATCGTTGACTTGGCGTGCGCCGCATTCATGGCGCAGCTGGCGTGCGGCTTCAACAATATGATTCATCCCTCCCACGTGCGCCTCCGAATGTAACCCGCCATGTGTGTTGAGCGGCAGTTCACCGCCCAGTTCCAGGCGACCATTTTTGACAAAATCGGCAATTTCTCCGCGCTTGCACAACCCGAGCGCTTCTAGTTGCAACAGCACGACATACGTAAAACAGTCATAGACTTCGAGAAAGTCGAGATCTTGCAGCTCAACGTCCGCCATCTGCAGTGCTTTCGGAGTGGCGAAGTTGAGGCCGATCACAAAAGGGTCCGGCCGGGCAGGAATATCATCAGCCGGGTAGGGGTGACCTTCCGCAATGCCGGAAATATAGACCGGCGCGTGTTTGTAATCTTTAGCGCGCTCCGCCGAAGAAATAACAATCGCACAGGCCCCGTCAGTTTCTAGGCAGCAATCAAACAAGCGGAATGGTGTCGCTACCCAACGGGAGTTCAAGTAATCGTCCATCGTTAACGGTCGGCCGCGCATGTAGGCTTTGTCATTCAATTGGGCGTGTTTGCGCGCCGCGAGAGCGATCGCACCCGTGGCTTCGTCCGGGACGTGGTACAACTCTTTGTGACGCGTCGCGAGCCAGGCGTACCACTGCACGGGAACTGACGCGCCAAATGGCAGATAGTATTCATTCACCGTCGTCATGAGGCCGGCAAGCGTGCCGCTAAGGTTGCCTCCTGCGTTATCATTGCCGAGGCTCCGTACGCGCGCTCCAGAGTAGCCTTTCCAGCCAAAGGGAATGAGCACATTCTTGGCGACGCCAAAAGCGACCGCTAACGCCGCGCTTTGTAAAGCCGTCAGCGAACTGGCGCCGCCCATATGCACGGTGGCGGCGTAACGCAAATCTTCAATGCCGAGATTTGCGGCGAAATGCTCGGCAGTAGCCGATGGAGTCGGAGGAGGAATGACACCGTCAATGTCATGTGGGGTGAGACCAGCATCGGTAATGGCGTTCATCGAGGCTTCCAGCATCAAAGCGAGTTCGGATTTGTTCGCGCCGCGAGTAAAAGCGGTTTCGCCAACGCCGACGATACAGGCCTGATCTTTGAGTGAATGCATTCTGTCCTCCTCGTTGCTTCCTTCACAGTAGAATCTCCTCCTTTCTATAACAGGAGCTGCATAGGAAGCTCAAGAATCACTTGATCACGGACCGACTTGCCGTCATGCGTTAAGAAAGGCTAAGTAAGGGCGTTCATCATAGTGCAACGATGAAAGAAACTCATGAAATTTGGCGTGTCGATTCCTGCGGTTGGACCGTTGGCGACTGGACCTGGAGCGAGAGGGAATTTTGCGCGCAAAGTGGGGCTGTAAGGGAAACCAGGTTAATGCCGTCGACCCAAACGGAACTTCGGGTGCGATGATTGCCCGATGGCTGCGCTGGTGTTCGCGCATACTCATCGTCAACGGAGATGCACGGAGGTCCAGCTTGTTCGTATATTTGCAGGCGAGCTTGGCGGTCGGAATGGTGTTGTGCCTATGCATGACTACCATCGTGCGGGCGCAAGCACAGCCAGGATCGGGCGTTCGTCTTTTGCCCGAGATGACGGTGACGGCGACGCGGGAAGAAGAGTCTCTTTTCGCGGTTCCCCAGGCGGTTACCACGGTCGAGGTTGAAGACGTCGAGCGCCAGACGCCGAGCGTTCTTCCGGATCTCTTGCGTGGCGCAACCGGGGTCTTTGTCCAACAGACTACTCCAGGGCAGGCCGCGCCGATCATTCGCGGCTTGATCGGCAGTTCCGTGCTTATGTTGGTGGATGGTATGCGCCTCAACTCCGCCTTCTTTCGGCCCGCGCCGAATCAATATTTTGCTTTGGTTGACCCCTATAATGTTGAACGTATCGAAATTGTGCGAGAACCAGGATCAACACTTTACGGTAGCGACGCTATGGGCGGTGTCGTGCAGGTGCTCACACCGGTTCCCCGTTTTTCGACGGAACAGTGGCGGTGGAAGGGGCGAGTGTTGGGACAATTTGGCAGCGCCGACGTTTCTCAGGTTTCTCGCTTTTCACTAGCGGGAGGAAAAAAGGGCGTTGGCGTTAGTGGCGGGGTCACCTACCAGAATCACGATGATCTTCGTAACGGCGGACGTCTGGGCAAGCAATATCCGTCCGCTTTTGTCACGTATGCGGCTGACGGCAAGCTCTTTCTTGAGAGCGAGCGGCAAGACTTCTTGTTGCAGGCGCAGTATGCCCGGCAACCGAGGACGCCGCGGTTCGATGAGTTGACGCCCGGCTTTGGTCAGACACAACCTAACTCGGCAGTGTTCTTGTTCGAGCCCAACGATCGGCTCTTTCTGCACGGACGTTATCGCTGGCGCACGCCATTCTCCTTGCTTGACGCCGTGCAACTCAATGTCGCTTTTCAGGAGATTAACGACGACCGCCGGACTCGGGATGTTGCCAGTGTGCAGGAAGACCGCGAACGGAACCGCAGTCGGCTGACTGGCATGACGCTGCAACTGACCTCGCACTGGCAAGATTGGATGATATTGACCTACGGCGGCGAAGTATATTTTGACGAAATTCACAGTCGCCGTCGTAGACTAGATAGCGAGACTGGGGAGAGGTTCCGCCCATCCAGCCGTTTCGCGGATGGCTCGACGATGGACAGCTTGGCGTTCTATCTGCAAGATGAAATATGGCTGCATCCCCGTTTGGCTGTCTTCCTTGGCGGGCGGTTCAGTTATTTCGACATCGATATCCCTAAAGCGGATCGGACTGTTGGCGCCAGGCTGCATTTCAATGATCTCACTGGTAGTGTTGATCTGCTCTATAAACTGACCTCTGAGGTAAACCTGGTCACAAACTTTGGCCGAGGATTTCGCGCGCCGAATGTCTTTGATCTTTCTACCCTTGGCCCACGTCCGGGAAACCGTTTTCAAATCCCAAACCCAAACTTACGACCCGAACAAATCCTCTCGGTCGACGCGGGGGTAAAAGTCGCTTTTCCACGTGGGACCGGAGAAATCTTCGGCTTTTATGCTTCCTATGACGACAAAATCGAAGCAGTGTTGACCGGAGACATGACTTCTACAGGGAGGAACATCGTACAGAGCGCCAACCTTAACACGGTGACGCTGGTTGGCGCCGAAGCCGGCGGCCGGTGGCAGGCTTTCGGGCGGACTGAGCTGTTCGGCAATGTGACTTTTACCTGGGGGAAAGAGGAATTCCGTGATGGAACAAAATCGCCGGCGGATCGTATTCCGCCGCTGAACGGTCGCGTGGGGATGTTCTCTCGGCTCCATACTCGCGTCTGGATTGAATCTTATCTTGACTATGCCTTTTCCCAACACCGCTTGAGCGACAGAGATCACCAGGACCCGCGTATCAATCCCAGAGGAACGCCGGGCTGGATTACTGCGACGGTTCGTCTCGGGTGGGAAGTGAGCGAACATTTTATGGCTCGTCTGACAGTTGAGAATATTTTTGACAAAGCGTATCGTCAGCACGGCTCCGGCATCAACGCGCCGGGAATGAACATCGTGGCCGCCCTTGAGGCTCGTTTCTGATATTCGCGAGAACGACCGAGAGAAGGTAAATCGTTGGCAACTTTCTGACCAAAGACGGCAACGCCCGACAAAGAATCAGAGCATAGGAGAGAACGCGTGAATAAAGAACCATTTACTATCGCCATTTCCGAAGAAACCTTGCACGATCTGCATGACCGTCTTGTCCGCGTACGCTGGCCGATCGATTTTGCCAATGACCAATGGCAATACGGCACGAACGGCGCCTATCTCAAGGAGTTGGTTGAATATTGGCGTGACAAGTATGAGTGGCGCAAACATGAGCGCGAGATGAATACATTTTCGCACTATAAGACGACGATCGAAGGCATGCCGATCCACTTCATCCATGCGCCGGGCAAAGGGCCGAACCCGATGCCGATCATTTTGAATCACGGCTGGCCCTGGACTTTTTGGGATCTGCACAAGGTGATTCGTCCACTGGCGGACCCAGCCTCGTTCGGAGGCGATCCTGCTGATGCGTTTGATGTGGTGGTTCCCTCGTTGCCCGGCTATGGATTCTCGTTGCCGCTCACTACGCCAGGAATCAACTATTGGCGTACCGCGGATCTGTGGGCGACGCTGATGCAAGATGTGCTCGGGTACAAAAAATTCGCCGCGCAAGGAGGTGATTGGGGCGCCGCGATCGCTGCACAACTCGGGCATAAATATGCTGACCGAGTGATTGGCGTACACACGCATCTCATGCTTCCACTCAATGCCTTTTCCGCTCCCCTGACTTCGATGGTTGATCCTTCCATGTACGGGCCGGACGAGAAAGGCTGGTACGAACGGAGCATGCACTTTCTGACTGCCGAAACGGGGTACGTCGCGCTACAGACGACGAAACCGCAAACGCTTGCGTATGGCCTGAATGATTCACCGACAGGACTGTGCGCCTGGATCTTAGAAAAACGACGCACTTGGAGTGACTGCGACGGCGATGTGGAGAAACGCTTCACGAAAGACGAATTGCTCACCGCGATGACGCTCTATTGGGTGACGCAGAGCTTCGGCGCTTCCGCGCGTTACTATTACGAGGCCGCGCATAATCTTTGGCAACCGTCTCATAATCGCTCACCGGTCGTAGAAGCGCCGACAGGAATTGCCGTATTCACGAAAGATGTTGTCTTACTCCCGCGCAAGTGGGCGGAGAAATATTACAACTTGAAGCGATGGACGGTGATGGAGTCGGGCGGACACTTCGCGCCGATGGAAGAGCCGCAAAAATTGGTGGAGGAGATTCGCGCGTTCTTCCGGACGTTGCGAACCTAAATAATGGGTTTGTCCGCCAAAGCCAGGACCTACTATTTTCAGTGGCCCAAGATGCGATAGCAGCAGACCGCTCCGGTCTCGATCCGCCCTGCCAGATGCTGTCCGACCACTGGGTTTGCTGCTGTAACTTGCTCGATGGCGCGTTTCACCGCCTTTCTCACGGCGGTGCGCGCGCGCTCCGGTGCATCGGCGAATGAGCGAATCCGCCGCCCCAGTCCGCTCGCTCGGGTCAGCTCGTGCGTGAGCGTATCAAGCTCATCCTGCTCATCCGCTGAAAGCCCTTGTTGCTGTCTGAGCTCGCAGATGCGCGTGCGTACGGCAGTTACGGCGACAGCGTCCATCACTGTATGCCCGCTTATCGGTAGGGGTGAGGCGCCTTGGCCAACGACTAGCGCGAGCGCAGGAATCTCTCGGTTTGGCTCCGCTACGAGGCGGGCGAGATAACGCATGCCGACTAAATCCGGGGTCGTCGCGATGTGACCGCCCAAGGCGACCCGCCACCCACCCCGCGGGTCCGAGGATATCTTCACAAATTTGCATTCCTCTCCAACGTTCCTTTCCTCTATCTTTGCCTGAGCATCTTGCCACCGGGCGATAAGACCAGTCATACCTAGAGCATCGGCTTCGCTGATCGCTTCCTGGATAAGAGTTCGACCCCGGTGTCTATCTCCAGCGCCAGCTCGTTGGAGCAACGTCAACGCAAGTTCCGCACGAGTTTGGATCGCGGCCGGTCGGTGACCAAGTCGTTCGTTCGTCGTCACCGCAGCCTCAAAGTGCGCTATGGCGAGGTCGATCTTTCCACACGTCGAGGCTGCGAGAGCTAACGGACGGTGCACTGCACCGAAACAGACAATTGCCAGTGACGCCATAAGCGGTAGCTCTGCATATGGCAACAGCAGGTCATAGGCTGCTTGAGCATTCTGTCGGTCGTTGAGTGCTGCCGCGAGTTCGATGATAGCTTGCATAGTCACTAACCAGGAACTGGTCGGAATGATGCTTTGAAACCCGTCGCGTGTCAGGCTCTCAAGCGTCGCTCGTGCCTGGGCGGGTTGTCCGGCGCGCAGTGCGAATAAGGCTGCTGCCGATGAGAAGGCATGATCCCGCTCGGTCAGGGTTGGCGCTGCCGCGATTGACGCTGTAGCATCGGCAATCGCAGCCTCCCGTCCTTGGAACACTCGAATAGCCGCCAGATGAGCGCCATAGTACGCTACCGCATCGGCGTCCCCCACTTCGACGCCAAGGGCGTAACAAGCCGCAGCCGCGTGCTCTGCTTGTTCGAACCGTCCGGCTCGGATTGCCAGCATAACTTCTATTGCTTGCACGATGAAGAGGACGCTCCGACAGCGCAGGGCATCCGCGCGAAGGCGTACCTCCGTCAACGCCATATGAGCTGAGGGATCACCGAGCAAAAACAAATCCACTGCTCGCCAACACAGGCCGATCAGTGACAGCATCCCGTCACGAGCCACCGACGCGACGGTGATCAGTTCGTTTGCCAATACAAGCCTGGACGTGACGTATTCCGGAGTTAAGAGGGTATGGTGGCAAAGTGAGAGCGCCTCGGCAAGAGCTCGCGCATTACCAGTACGCCGAGCGATATCTACTCCTTCAATAACTGCCGCTACAGACCCGCCTCGGTATGCGCTCTCAGCGGCTAGGCGTATAGAGAGGCGCGTGCGCAGCACGGTCGCGTCGTGTGGGAGCATAGCAAGCGCCTGGCGTTGTAATGCACTCACGCGTTCCGCCTCTTCGAGGAGCCGGTGTTCCCGTACCCACACCCCACCCAGACCCAAGGCGGCGCGCGCAAGAATAAATGGGTCTTCCTCGGTTTCCGCCAACCGTGCGGCGCGGTGAAACAAGGGCCGCGCTGCGGCCAGCTGTCCACAGGCCAAGACTGCTTCAGCATGTTCGACAACGATTGCCGCACATGGTCCAGGAAGTGCTGCGGCAGTATGGAGTTCGACCGCCCGGTCGAGTAGGACAGCGGCTTGTTCGAAGTCCCCAGTCTCCTGCAGCGCTACCGCCGCCTCGCGGGCGAGCTGCACAGCGGTGGCGGCGTCCTCTGTGGAGCGATTTGCTGCGGCAAATGCATGGTGCGCTCGACGCAGCACACGTTCAGGCGTAGTCCCTGTCAAGAGCTGCGCCGCCCGCGCATGCGCCGCTAGACATTCTCCTGGATCAAGAGAGCTGAGGACAACGTCGCGTACTCGATTGTGGACAAAACTGATACAGTCGTTCCGTCGCTTGATCATAATGCCTAATGTTACAGCGCGAGCGAGGATCATTGCGGTTTCATACGGTGATGTCTCAGCTACGCGAGCGGTTTCGTGCACCGAGACTTCCATTCCCAAAAGTGCAGCAATCCCGAGCACGCGTTGTTCAGGACTAGGGATCTGCTCGACAAAACGTGAAGGGACCTGGTCTGGATCTGTCAGCGTCTTTTCGGTTCCGAACGTGTCGTGTTCTAAAAGACTATGGAGGTGCGGCGGATTACCGGTCTTACCGGTAGGGCATTGAGCAATATTCTTTAAGAACATGAACTGATTCATACTTCTACAGATTGCTCCTTATACTTGTCTAGGTGTGAGCGTAGAGGAATTCTCACTACTGGTTCAGCCTTGTATCGATAGCGTTGGCTCTTGAGCAAAGTTGATACCAGACTGAAATAGCAAAATTTCCCATGAAAGAGACAATTATCTTCGCCCTTCCTCACGAGAAGATGACAAATTGACAAAAATTATTGACACCCCAAGATGTAGTCACCGGCACGTTAGGATCTCCTCGCGTCTTTAGTCGACAACGTTAAATCCATCCAGAATTCTGTCTCGGCTTCTAACAGGCTGTTGGCGCAGACTCTGCCTTTTCGACTTCGCCCTTCGGACTATGCTCAACACGAGCGGGGATAGCGGAAAATCAAGTAGTTCCGCTCACCCTGAGCGAAGCGGAGTCGAAGGGCCGTCGTCGTGGTTCTTCAATAACCTGCTAGGGATCGCTGCTCCTTGTTCCACTTGTGCCGTCGCGTGGCACACCCGTGTCACGCCTGTAGTGATGAAGGAGACGCAAAGGCAGGCAATGGACATTACCGCATCATCTTTGACGATACGCAGAGGGACCTCGTGCGTGGGTGGGAGAAGTCCCCCGCTTCGTTCTGAGAGACATTTAACGTGACCAAGAACCGGCGGCAGCATTGCTGTTCCACTTCAACGAAAGGAATAGGGAAATGAAACGGATATCTCTTCTGATCCCGTTATTGATCGCAGCCCTCGGATGGGCAGTTTCCGTGCAGGCAGCATCTAAAAATGAACTTGAAAACAATGGGTTCACCTGTGGACAAGTGGGCGCCCCGCTCACACCAGTCACTCGGTGCGAAAAATGTGAAACGAATCCAAAGAGCGGCGCGACAACATGTAGTGCATATTATTGCGACCAGAGCGGACAAACTTGCCACCCAGCAATGGCGCTTGACACCGCTGACCCGCAGGAATCGGATATTGGGCACCCGTTGGTTGGCCTCGGCGACGTCAATGCTGATGCGATTGCTGATATTGCCGTCGGAGACCCTGCCCACGGACAGGTGGTCGTTCTCTCGGGTGCGGACGGCGCCGTGCTTGCCGCCTTGAAGAACGCGCACCCGAATCCCTCCATACCCTTTGGACAGTGGGTAAACGGAATAGAAGATATCGACGGCGATGCTGTGGCTGACATCGTGGTGAAGGAATCTACCGACGGGCAGTTCTCGATTTTCTCGGGCGCGGACGGCGCGAGGCTCACTACGCTGAAGCGAATGAACAGTCGCGGTGAAGCGACTTTGGGGACTCCCCTCCCAGAGATGGGGCGCGTTGCTGGCGACGCAGTGGTTGGAGATATGAACGGAGATGAGGTGGCCGACCTTGCCGTGGTAGATGCCCCTCATGGACAGGTTTTGGTCTTCTCGGGGGTAGACGGCGAGGTAGTGTCGATTTTACCGCTGCCCAGCTTGCTCGATCCGGTAAACACAACAAGTCGCGGCGGCAGAAACGGGACGACCGCCTTTGGCAACTCCTGTGTTGAGCGGAGCAAATATGTCCAGTCCGGTAGCTGGCGGACCCTCGAAACGTTGTGGAACGCCGGAGCGCAGGGCTTCTTTCGTCTCCCTGCCGGCGCTCAGATCAAAGTCCGCCGCGGTGTTGGATGGTTTGGGTGGGACACGCAGAAACAAACACTCGATGGCGTTAATACCAAAAGCCTGTCGGTCGGAAAGTCGCTCATTCTCTCTCGCATGCAAATGAAAGTCACTCAGAACACCTACGTGTCGTATACGTACTGTCCGGTTGGACCGTAAGTCCTGTTGGCGGAGGTTCGCAGCGCATAGAGGCACAATCTGAAGAACCTCCAAAGATTGCTTGTGATCTTTCGCCGCTCTTTTCATCTATCGCAGCTTTACTGCTTAAGAAGGAAATATGGTATGAACACGCAACGCTTTGGAAAGAAGCCCTCAAGATCTTTGACTACACTCCGGCAGACTATCCACTGGGAGAGCGTCGTGCGGTTGATGCTCTTTTCGTTCGTAATCTGTCTGGTCGGCGCCAACAGCGCCGCGGCGCTCCCGCGAAATCTCAACGTGGGTCGACCAGGTTCTACTGGCGTGATTACTCTTCCTCCTCTTGGCCCAACTGTCGCTCCAGTAGTAAATGCCGCCGCGGATTTCAGCGCCGCCCCTTCGACTCCAACCTCGGTGGGACTTCGTTGGTTTAACCAGGGAGCGCCGCAGACTCTTCTCAAGCGAAGCGTAAACGGTGGGCCGTGGTCGGTGATCCAGACTTACGGCGAACTCCCCGTCAATGCGTATTCCTCGTTCTTAGACAGCAGTGCGACCCTCAACGCCGAGAATTGCTATATCGTCACTGTCACCGATGGAGCCAATTCTTGGTCGGCCTTATCGACACCGATACGCTGTGCTTTTACTCGCGACGGACGAGACTTGCCCGTCCACCGTCTTCAGCTTCGTCTCCGAGTTCCGAATGTGTCGGGAGCGGCGACTGACGATGATGTGGAGGTCCGCTTGCAGTCACCTTCCTGGTTGGTGCCGACGGTGACGAACTGGCGCCCTGCGGGCAATAGCACGTGGATCGACTCTACCGCCGATGACTTCGAGCGTGGATCGAACCGAAAGTATGACCTGATGCTCACTCACATCTCGCAGGCCTCGGACATCACCATGATCACTATTAGCAAGACAGGTAACGATGACCTGTGCATTGCCGAGCTGGAACTCCTGATCGACGGTCAGTCCGCATTCCAGCGGACGTTTGGCGACCAGATTGCGACCTGCGCGTGGGTTACTGTAGCCAATCTGCTTACCGTCGATTTCGATGAGTTACGCACGAATTTGACGTGGAACATGCTGAGCTTGCCAACGTTTGTCGGTATCAACGGCGCGGGGCTACGCTCGGTGATCGAAGCGACCTTCGCTCACGAACTGTATGGGTCGGGAGGTCTCCGTAACGGCGGTACAACGACCTCACAGCGTCTGAGTGAAAGCCGGCTGCATGTGTCGGTACCGATAGTCGTTTACGACGTTTTCCTCCTCGGAGATGTGGACAGCTCAGTGCATTTTGATCTGGTGATGACGCCAGCGGTAGTCAACGGAATTCCGAAAGTAAAAATCTCGGTGGAGAATCCAGATGCCGATAGCCAGGACCTCCTCGGATACTTCCTGCCCATTTTGGGCTGGAAGATCCTCTATGAGGTGTCCGAAACTATCGAAGATAAATTGGCGGACATCGCTCCTTTTTCCCTCGATCAACCTCCGTTGAGTGGAATCCATGTCTGCTTCACTCAGGACGCAGGTATTGGAGCGTGCTTCGATAGTAGCTCTCGTCAACAAAAACGCGTTCCTGTTTTGTCTCGCTAGTTATGATGAACGCGGTTTTGGGTAACTAATTTCACCTCAATCCTGGGAGCGGTGCGTGAACCGCTCCTTTCTCTTATGCGGCTGACCTTCAGCGAGCGTATTCTCCAGAGTATTGCAATGAAACCGGTATGAGAGGTGGTCTATACGAATGGCCTGAGATCTGATGTAGGCAAAAGAAAGCTTGCACAAGGGAGTAAGAATAATGGCGAAGCAATCACACGGACATACTCTGATAACCGGCGCTGTTGGCGGACTCGGTACGGCGATGGTTCATCGACTGTTAAGCGAAGGGCATACACTCATTGCGTGTGACCGTGCGCAAGATCAGGCCGGGGCCTGGCTGGAGCGAATTCCAGCTGAACAGCGTGGCCGGGTGGAGTTCTATCCTCTCGATGTTACCAAAGAGGAACAAGTAAACGCCTTGGCGGAGGTGTTGCGCGGCAAGGGTATTCGTATTGCCTACTTGGTGAACAATGCCGGCATTCATGGCGCAGGGACGGAGTCTCGAGTCTGGGAGAGAACGTTACGGGTCAATACATATGGAACATTTTACCTGACTCGGGTGCTTGCTCCTGCCATGAAGGAACGGCGCTTTGGGCGGATTGTCAACTTAGCTTCCCTGTCTGCATATCATGCGCTAGGAGAACAGGGGCCATACGCAGCAGCCAAAGCGGCGATTACCGGATACACGCGTTCTGTTGCGCTTGATCTTGCCTCTCATGGGGTGACGGTGAATGCTATTGCCCCTGGATTGATTTTACACGACGGATTGAAAGTTGTGTTCTCTGACAAGGAACTTGAAGGAATGGCTCGTGGTATTCCCGTTGGTCGTGCTGGCAAACCAGAAGAAATTGCGGCTACCGTTTCATTTTTGTTGTCTGATGACGCAGCGTTCATTACAGGACAGACTATCCATGTCAACGGCGGGAGTTATCTGCCGGGGTAAGATTCCCGTGAGATTCTTCGGAATCAACTGGACCGACTCCCAGGCATTGCGCTAGAAGATGGAGGCTGTCACTATCAAAGGCTAAACATCTATTCAGCGCGAAAGGAGAAGTCATGAAATTTGGGTTGTTATATGAAATGGAAACGCCGCGCCCGTGGAACGAGCAGCACAACGAATACCACACCTATTGGGAAGCGCTGGCGCAGATTGAACTCGCTGACCGGCTCGGGTTTGACTATGTGTGGGAAGTCGAACATCACTTTCTGGAGGAGTATTCTCATAGCTCTGCGCCTGAAGTGTTCTATGGCGCCGTGAGCCAGCGCACGAAAAATATTCGTATCGCCCATGGGGTGCGGTTGTTGCCGTTTAATTTCAACCATCCTATCAAAATCGCGGAGCAAGCCGCCGTGCTTGATATCATGAGTAATGGGCGCGTTGATCTTGGCACGGGACGATCCACTACGGCGCAAGAGCTTGACGGTTTCAACGTTGATTATGACCGAACTCGGGAAGAAATGCGGGAATCGCTTGAGATCATCGTCAAGGCGTGGACTGAAGAGATTCTTGAATACAACGGCAAATTGATGAAGGTGCCGCCGCGACGCGTGGTGCCGAAACCGATTCAAAAGCCGCATCCGCCCATGTGGATGGCGTGTGTCGCGCCTGATAGCTACGAGATGGCGGGAGATCGTGGATTAGGCGTTCTGAGTTTTAATTTTAACTGGGAGCAAGTGCAGAAAAGCATGGCGACGTATCGTGCTTCCTGTGCGAAACGCTCCGATCAAATTCCCAAAGTGGTGAATGAGCAATTTGCCGGCGTAGCGATCATGCACGTTGCCGAAAATAAAGAAGAAGAAGAGATCGGACTCGCTGGCGCTCGCTGGTTCCTGCATAACGTGGCGAAGTTATTCGAGCCTTTGGTGGTGAAGAACAAGCTGTATTCCTACGAATATCTCCGCAACGTGTTTGCTATGGAAGCGGACCCGAAGGAAGCGACCGATGCGCAACTGAAAGAGCATAACATGGTAGTAGTGGGCAATCCTGATGAAGTGATCCGTAAATTGGAGAACTTCCAGAAAGCCGGGCTGAACCAGGTGATCTGCTTCAAACAAGCGGGAAGTATTCCCCATCAGAATATCATGCAGTCCATCCGGCGCATGGGGAGATATATCCTGCCCCACTTCAACCCCCATCGCACCATCGCCACGGATGATGCCCGCGCGGCAGCCCTATAGAGAGCAATTCTCATGCAGAAGGGACTTCTGAAGTGAAGTCCCATTCTCGCTGAACGTTTTAATCTCGTCCCACATGAAGGAGAGTTTACATGCAGACTGAGAAACTTGGCCCCGTTATTGATGCTGACGGCCATATTCTAGAACCACCGGATCTCTGGCTGAAATACATCGATCCGCAGTATCGTGACCGTGCGGTTCGTATTGATCACGATGAAAAAGGGTGGGAAGTCTTACTGTTCGACAATAAAGTTGCGGAAGTGGTGCGCGGTACGCTCGGCGCGCTTGGTGGCGTAGGAATGAATCCCGACGAGTTCTTCATCCCTGGCAACAAGACGTATATGGATGGGTGTCCTCTTGGGAGTTACGACCCCAAAGCCCGTTTGCAAGTCATGGATGAAGAGGGCATCGATATCGCGTTGCTCTATCCTACAATCAGTATCTTTTGGGAAGGTTGGGTAAGTGATCCGAAGCTCGCGACTGCCTACACACGTGCGTATAACCGCTGGCTCGTCGATTTCTGCAGTTATGACAAAAAACGTCTTTTCCCCATTGCCCATATCTCATTGATTGACCCTGAGGGCGCAGTCGAGGAAACTATCCGCGCCAAAAAAGACGGTTGCGTTGGCGTCTATCTCTCGCCTGATATGGTGGCGCGCGGCTGGAAACATTTCGATGATCCCTCCTTCGTTCGTTTCTGGGAAACCGTGCAGGAGCTCCAGATGCCGGTCGGCTTTCATGTCGTCGTTCGCGATCAGCCGTCCTTTCGCGAAGGTGATTATGTTGGTATTGACACCTAACCATCTTTTTGCTACATTTTTATCATGCAAAACATTGACGCTTTTGACAAGCAGTTTCCGAACGACGACGCCTGTAAACTTTTCCTCGCGCAACTCCGTTGGCCGGACGGCGTACATTGTCCACGGTGTAATAACGACCATGTGTATAAGATCGCACAGCCGTGGAAATGGCAATGTAAGGTCTGCCAAAAGAATGGCTACCGCTTTAGCGTCATCACCGGGACCATCTTTCAAGACACCAAGATTCCGTTGAAATTGTGGTTCAAAGTCGGGTATCTCATGCTCGTTTCCAAAAAGGGTATCAGCGCTTTGCAAATCCATCGAGTCATCTTTGGGGAGGATTCCGGGTCTGACTACCGTACTAGCTGGTATATGTGTCACCGCTGGCGAGCTGCGATGCAGAATGAAACCTTTCAACAATTGGTCGGTGAAGTAGAAATAGATGAAACCTACGTAGGAGGTAAAGCGAAGAATCGGCACGGGGGTCATGGGAAAGGTGGACGCGGCACTGCCGGTAAAGTCGCAGTCATTGGCGCAATTGCCCGCAAGGGCAGCGTCGTTGCACAAGTTATTGAGAATACTGATACTGAAACTTTGGAAGGATTCGTCACTGAAGCCGTCTCGGATAAGGTTTCTTTGGTGGCAACTGACGAGCATTCCGGTTATGCGAAACTGAAGAAAAAAGGCTATCCGCATCAGAGCGTCAAGCATGGTCAAGGCGAGTATGTAAGAGGTAACGTGCATACTCAGAACATTGACGGGTTCTGGTCGCTTATTAAACGCGGCATTATCGGTTCGTTTCATCATGTCTCGAAAGATTATTTACCGCTCTATGTCAATGAATTTGCTTTTCGCCATAACAACCGGAAGAACCCGCACGCGTTCGCGCAGCTGATAGGAACGTGCGGTCAGTAGCCATCACGCCATCCCTGCGCTAAAGTACAGGGGTGGCTATCACCCCAAATACCCGCAAAGAAGACGAGCGGCTGAGGAAAGAACTCCAAAACGCCGATCTCGAAAAGTTCAAAAAGGCAATAAAGCCGGTGCTGTTTCCGAAGCGCCAGAAGAAGAAACAAACGCCTCAATAGCATCTCGCGCGGAGTTGCAGTACGGATGCGCGAGTTGTGCGTTTGACGCATTGCCTGACCCTCTCTCCCGCATAGGAACGATATGGTCAATGGTGATTGCGTTTCTATGCACACGAGAATCGCATATGCCGCATCGCAGCGCCGTGCTTATTGCCTCTCTCAAGAAAACTCTATTTTTGGTATCCGTGGAAAAGTTCTTTCCTAACCTCTTATCCTCCTCCGTGATTTCAGAAAGTGAATCAAGGCGAGGATTCTTTTTAAGTTCAACTAGAATTCCCTGATCAGACTTATTCGCTAGCACCCCAGCAAAAATACCCTTATACATATCCACAATGCTGGCCATGCTGGTGCTTGAACTTCCATACTGGTTGACGATTTGATTGATGAACTGAGGATTACGCACAAGCACTTCCTCAAATTTGCTTCGTACCGAAGTAAATCGTGGCAACTGTTGGTGCTGATCAAGATCATCGACAAACGATATCGTCGCCAGAAAAGCCCAAGACTGATAGCGACCAGTTGCGCCGTAGAAATACACTGCTGGGTGAAGCCCGAGGGACGACGGGTCTTTTCCGGCGATTAGTTGCGCCAGTCTTTTTACGGCTACAAGATATTGTACCGTTGCACTACCATCTAAATCGTCCGTTAGTTCGGCAATGGCATTTTTCTTTTTCAAATTGACCTTGTTCGCAAAATTCATAAACTCAAAGATCAATTTAACGCTTTCTGCCGAGTATCCCCGTCCCGCAATCGGCAAATCCAGTGTTTTGATTGGAGTTTCTAAGGCCGGAACAAATAAGGTGTCATAAATCTCCCTTGCCAACTTTTCTATTTCTCTCTGTTTCTCGTCGGAGAATTTTGCCCAATATTTATGACCAACTCCAGCGCGAATCAATGCGCGAGAAGCTATTGCATTCGGCTTGCGTCGAGATTGAAGCATTAAAAGCTCCACCTGATTGATAGGAGTAGCCTTCTGATTGATCTTGAAGAACGACGCTTCCGCTGTTTTTGCATCCCCGACTACCCATTGCAGTTGGATACTGAACGCGGCCATATTCCTAGCACGCAAGATGCGTTCTTGGGGCGCATTCCCAGGCTTTAGCAACGCAGCTTTAACTTCTTCGTAAGTGCCAACTGTTTTTTTTATCAACGTGCGACACTTATCCGCAGCGCTAGCCTGTTCGCGCGGAATTATATTCTCGAAGAACTCCACTGATTTGCGACCGTCTCCATAGTCATCTTGCACCCACGCAATTAGGGCACTTAATCGGTGTGAGCCATCAATCACGAATATGTTCCCGCTTGATGGCGATCTCCATAAAATAACGGAAGGAATGAGGTCCCCATCCAAAAAACTCTTAACAAGATCGACAACCATTTCCGGCTGCCAATCCGCAGTTTCGCGTTGGAAGTCTGGCTTTCTCAACGCAAGATAGGTCATGGAATTTTCTTCAAGCTCATTGACCTTTACGCCGGGCGCAAGCTGTGAAGAAGCGGGAGGTTTGTTTACCTCCACCTCAAAATCTTCGCGTAGAATTAACGCGTCTAAGTTAAGTGCATAAGCCATAACGTTTGTATGTCCCCTATCTGCACATGGTGGCCAAATTGCTATATTGGAATTAAAGGAGACGTTCATCATATATCCCCATTAGGCAAGGTGTCAACAGAAACATAATCGCCTTCGCGAATGGGTGCGTCCAGGCGCGGATTTTGGTCTCTTCAACTTTACGTTTCTGGCGATTGACGTGATGGCGGGATTCACGCAGATG
>JBFWZL010000032.1:0-20840 GCA_050185455.1 Binatia bacterium
TTGGGTGGCCGAATCCTTAGCAAACGCCGGATTCAGCGTCGAACAAGGAGTTTGTGATCTCCCGACGGCATTTATCGCACGCTCGGGCTCTGGTCCGTTGCATATTGCGATTTGCGCCGAGTATGACGCGCTCCCAGGAGTCGGCCACGCATGTGGGCATAACATTATTGCCGCGATGGCCGTGGGGGCTGGCATCGCCGCCGCCAAAGTGGCAGACGAGGTGGGTCTGACGATTAGCGTTATCGGCACTCCAGCGGAAGAGGTCGGCGATGCAGGCGGAAAGATCCTGCTGCTGGAACGCGGCGCCTTCAAAGGCGTACATGCCGCGATGATGGTGCACCCGGCTCCGTTTGACGTCGTCGAAATGCCAATCATTGCAGCTTCAATGTTTGAGGTGCACTATACCGGCAAAGAAGCGCATGCTTCGGCGTTCCCTGAACTCGGCGTCAACGCGGCGGACGCTTTAACCGTCGCCCAAACCGCGCTTGGCCTTCTTCGCCAACACATCCGACCAACGGACCGGATTCACGGTATTGTCACAAAAGGCGGAGACGCACCGAACATTATTCCCGCTCACACGGCGGCAAAATACATTGTCCGCGCCAAAACGATTCGTGATCTCGATGACATCCGCGCCAAGGTGCGCAGATGTTTCGAAGCAGGTGCGTTAGCCACTGGTGCGAAGCTGGATATTCTTGGCGGACACAAACCCTATGCTGAAATGGAGCATGATCCGCATATTGCCGCAGCCTACCGACGCAACATTGAAGCGCTGGATCGAGTGTCTCGCACCTCAAGCTCATCCGAGAGAGCCGCAGGATCAACGGATATGGGCAATATTTCGCTGGCGATCCCGTCCATTCATCCAGCGATCGGCATCAACTCATTGCCGGCAGTCAATCATCAACCCGAGTTCACGGCGCACTGCATTACCGAAGCCGGGGACAAAGCCGTACTCGACGGTGGGCTGGCCATGGCATGGACGGCAATCGATTTGGCGACGGATGTGCAAGTTCGTAGACGTTTGCTGGAAAGAAGCGTGTAGGAGCCTCGTAGATCGACTGAAAGAGAGGCAGTGGCGAACACGATTGTAGAGGGAAAGAGGGTCTCGGTTCGGGCGTAACGTTCCGGCAGCCAAATGCCATCGAAGCCGACTCGCTCGGCTGTTTCCGCTTCAATGAGTAAGTGCTCTATTGTCTGAGATACCTCGCGGTGTCCAGGGATCTTCTGGTTGTAGCCGCCCAAATGCGTATCAGGCATGTATGCCAATCGCATGCGTGTCCCCTTCTTTTAGTCAGGAGCGCCGTCCTTATGCGTAAATCCCCACTTTCCATCAGCGTTGAGAATGGTCTGTATATCGGTCATTCATAACTGACTGTATCTCCGAGGCGCCTATCACTGGCTGCGCGAAAGAAGAAGACGCGATCAACTCTCTTATCCGAGCCCCGGCCACTTCGAGAATTCGGCGTAGGTCCAATCTGAGGCGATCTTCCCATCGCGACAGGTTAGTACCGCGCAGAAAGGCAACTGCCAATCTACCCCCTGATCAGAGTCAAGAAGCACCGCCTCAACGATCACCACATTCCCCACCGGATAGGTCCGATCGACGCGCATCTTCCGTTTTGGCGCGGCGTGGAGGACATTCTCTTCGACCCGCACGAACTGCTCGTATCCACGGATCATCCCCCCATTCACCACACAATCAGGGGTATAGCATTCATGAACAAACCGTTTGACATCAGTGTTGTATAAATCCTCGTACCGCTTTGCGACTTCCAGGTTGCGTTGTTCTTCCACAGTCATTTCATCATGCCTCCTTAGCGCATTATTTACTGAACTCCGGCATTATTTTCGTCACGAAGCGGTCAAGCGAGCGGCGCGACTGTTCCTGTGTCAACCCGCCCCAGGCAAAAGAGAGCACAAGGTAGTTGCAGCCGCTTTGCTCGAAGAAGCGTCCCACCTCGTCACACACAGTGTCGGCCGTACCCACAATTGCCACGTCATGTTTACGCGCGACGTCGAGGTCAGGAGTGAAGCCGTAATCAGGAAGGGTCCGAAAGTCCCGCCACAGCTTCGTGATATTGTGATAGAAGATTTTGTAAGCCGGGGCCGCAATCTGCTCGACCTCATGATCATCTCCAGCCACATAGATATGGCGAATGGCGCCGATCCTCGGCTTAGCAATATGCGGATTGAGGTCCTCGGGTTTCCCCTTGTGACGTGCTACTTCTTCTCGATAGGCTGCGGTCAACTCCTTCAGCACGGGTATAGGACCGCCACCCACCATGTGCATCCCTCGTCGTGCGGCGAGCATCAGGCTCTCCGGCGATGACACGCCGTACCAGAACGGCGGGTTCGGTTGTTGCTTCGGTCGCAATTCCATCGGCACGCTGTCGTAACGATAATGTGCACCGCGATGCGTCAGCCTCTCGTTCCGCAAACCCTTCGCCACGACTTCGAGCGCTTCCTCAAAAATTTCACGCGCGTCCATGAACGAGACGCCATAGTATGCGAGTTCGAATGGCGAAACTCCGCGCCCGACACCCACTTCGAACCGTCCTCCACTGATGTGATCCAGCATGCAGATCTCACCGACGAGTCGAAGGGGATTATAGAGCGACAAAAGATACACCAGCGGACCAATATGAATGCGGCGCGTACACTGAGCGGCGGCGGCCAGGAAAATGCCTGGAGACGGAGCCATGCCGAGCGGCGTCGCGTGATGCTCGGCAACGTGATAACAGAAGAAGCCCGCGGCATCATACTCGCGAAGCAGTTCGCAACGCCCCTCGAAGAGTCCCTCCAACGAGTCCCCCCTACGTTCAATGTGATCAAAAACGCCAAAGGTCATTTCCGCCATGACAAGCTCCTCCCGTTCGCACTCTGACATAACCCATCTCTCCCTGCTAGCTCCCGTGGCGCAGGGAACGGGTTCTATTATGGAAGATTCAGCGGCGGCGGCGGCGGCGTAAAATGCAGGCCGCACTTACGGTATGCTTTTTTGACCGCTGCCCAGTCTGGTTTGGAATCAACCAGGGTCAGCCCCGCAAGAGCGTGACACGCTTCCACATGATAACCGTACTGATTCGCACGCTCCAAGCTCCAGGCAAAATCGCGCCGGGCAGTTTTTTCTCGTTGCTGTAAAAGCGCGAGTTCTCCTACGCCCAGCCGACAATAGATGGAGCCGCGATGATCACGGGTCTCGCGAAAGAGGACTTGCGCCCGGGCGAATTCCGTCGCGCTCCGCTGGTAGTCCCCGCGCATCTTGTGGACGGTCGCCATCGCCCACACGGTATAGGCAAAGCTGGCTTTGTCGCCAATGCGCGCGTAGAGTTTTTCAGCTTTGACAAATAGTTTCATTGCCGCATTGTAGTCCCGGCGCATGCGTGCGGCGTTGCCTAAACCACAGTAGGAGTAGGCGCGACCGTAAGCGTCCCCTTCCCGCTCAAATAAAGCGTTCGCCTCTTGATAAAAGCGTTGAGTATCGTCAAATTGCCCCATCAAACGGGATGCTCCGCCGAGACCGCAGAGCGCGTAACCTTCACCAGGCTTGTTGCCACCATGTTCCGCCACCGCCAGCGCCTTCTGGAAATGCGCCACCGCTTTACGGAGGTCGCCGCAGAATCGGTAAGTACTGCCGATCGCCCAGAGAATAAATCCTTCTCCTTCCGGCGTCTGTAGTTCGCGATACAAGTCTCGCGCTTCAGTGAGCAGAGGAAGTGCGCGTTGCGGATTGCCTTGGGCGCGCAGACTTAAACCGACTCCCGCCACGCTTTCCGCTAAACCTTCTAAGTCATCAAGTGTTAGCGAAAGTTTCACCGCCAACGCGTATACTCGCTGAGCCTGGGCGAATTGGCCTGTCATGCGGAGACTGTCGCCTATTCCAATAGAAGCGTCGCGTTGCCCTTCGATATCACCGCATGCCCTGTAAGCGCTTTGCGCCTGACGATAAAAGGCAAGAGCTTCAGTAAAGCGGCTCTTTTGACGGGCGTGCTCGCCTTGCCGAAAAAGATAAGCTGGGTTCGTCTTTTTAACCATGGAAAAAAAGAAGGGCGCAGCATGCTGCGCCCCTATAAAGCTGACTGCTGAAGCTGCTTGCTGACAGCTATTTTATCCCCATCGCCTTCGCCAAGGTGATTCCCATTTCCGCCGGGCTAGGAATGATGTGGGCTCCTGCATCCGTTAGGGCTTTTATTTTCTCGGCGGCGGTTCCACTACCACCCGCGATAATAGCGCCGGCGTGTCCCATACGCTTCCCTTTTGGCGCCGTTTGTCCACCAATAAAAGCAGCGACCGGCTTTGTCACAGTGGCTTTAATGAAGGCTGCAGCCTCTTCCTCGGCGCTGCCGCCGATTTCACCAATCATAACAATGCCCGTTGTTTGAGGGTCATCTTGAAACATACGTAGTACGTCGACGAAATTAGTGCCGTTAACAGGATCTCCACCAATGCCCACGCAGGTAGATTGACCAATCCCAAGTTGCGTAAGCTGATGTACGGCCTCGTACGTCAGCGTTCCGCTCCGGGACACCACGCCAATGGTTCCCGGTTTGTGAATGTACCCCGGCATGATGCCGATTTTGCATTCACCTGGGGTGATTACTCCCGGGCAGTTTGGGCCGATCAGACGTGAGGGTTTCCCCTGCATGTAGCGTCTGACACGCACCATATCAAGCACGGGAATACCTTCCGTGATACAAATCACCAGCGGCACGCTGGCATCGACGGCTTCCATAATGGCGTCAGCCGCGAACGGCGGCGGCACATAGATGACGGAAGCGTTCGCTCCTGTTGCTTTGACAGCCTGATCGACTGTATCGAAAATCGGGATGCCCTCGAAATCGGTTCCACCGCGACCAGGCGTCACGCCGGCGACCATTTGCGTCCCATACTCTTTACAAGCGCGCGTATGTAATTGTCCCGTCGCGCCGGTAATGCCCTGAGTCACTACTTTGGTATTTTTATTGACAAGAATGCTCACGGTCGTTCCTCTTCGCGTCGCTCAAGCCTCTTGAGCCTCTTTCATTGCTGACTTTGACCCTATGGACTCTAGAGACCCTACAGACTCTTCACCGCTTCCACTATCTTCCTTGCTCCGTCCGCTAAATCATTGGCGGGAGTAATATTCAATCCGGATTCCGCCAGGATTTTCTTTCCCTGCTCAACATTGGTGCCTTCCAACCGCACGACGAGCGGCACCGAGAGCTTCACTTGTTTCGCGGCCTCCACAACGCCCGTGGCGACAACGTCGCAACGCATGATACCACCGAAAATGTTGACCAGTACGCCTTTGACGTTTTTATCGGACAGAATGATCTTGAACGCCTCGGTTACTTTCTCTGTCGTGGCGCCGCCACCGACATCCAAAAAATTCGCGGGCTCCGCGCCATAGAACTTGATGATGTCCATTGTCGCCATCGCTAGTCCGGCACCGTTCACCATGCATCCGATATTGCCGTCAAGAGCGATGTAGCTAAGATCGAATTTCGATGCCTCAACCTCTTTCGGGTTTTCCTCCGTAGTGTCGCGCATTGCGAGAATGTCTTTATGCCGAAACAATGCGTTATCATCAAAACCGATTTTTGCATCGAGCGCGATCAAGTCGCCGGACTTCGTCAATACCAGGGGATTGATCTCCATCATCGATGCGTCGCTTTCCATGAATGCACGGTAAAGACCACGCATGAATCCCACTGCTTTGTTCACTGACTCTTTCGGCAAACCCAGACTATACGCCAGATTACGTCCTTGGAAATCGAGAAAGCCAACTGCCGGGTCGACCGCTTCGCGGAGAATCTTCTCCGGCGACCTCGCCGCAACTTCTTCAATTTCCACTCCGCCCTCGGAGCTCGCCATGAACGTCACGCGAGAGGTGGCCCGGTCGAGCACCATGCCAAGGTAATACTCTTTCGCAATGTCGCAGCCCTGTTCGACAAAGACTTTTTGGACTTCCTTGCCCTCAGGACCAGTCTGATGCGTCACAAGCTTCTTGCCCAGGAGCGAAGCGGCAATCGTCTTGGCCTCCTGCGGGGTCTTTGCCAATTTCACGCCTCCGGCTTTGCCGCGCCCTCCAGCATGAATCTGCGCTTTGACTACACAGAGGTTGCCGCCCAACTCTTTGGCGGCCGCTTCGGCTTCTTCAGGCGTAAAAGCCACCTTCCCGTTGAGCACCGCTACGCCGTATTTTCGCAGGATCTCTTTGGCCTGGTACTCGTGAATATTCATACCTTCCTCTTCTCTCCGTCTTTCTAGGTTCTCGACCTACTGGAGGCCAGTCATTTTTTCCGGTCGCACCCATTGGTCGAACTGCTCAGAAGTCACATAACCGAGCGCGAGCGCCGCTTCTTTCAGCGTGGTCCCATCTTTATGCGCCTTCTTGGCGATCTGTGCTGCTTTATCGTAGCCAATGTGAGGATTGAGCGCCGTCACGGTCATAAGCGATTCGTGTAGATGCTTCTCAATCACGGACAGATTCGGTTCAATACCGACCGCGCAGTGGTCATTAAACGCGCCACAGGCGTCGGCAATCAGCTGTACAGATTCGAGCAGGTTGTGGATCATCACCGGCTTGAAGACGTTGAGCTGAAAATTGCCCTGAGAACCCCCAAAGGCTACGGCGACGTCATTGCCAAAGACCTGTACGGCAACCATTGTCATTGCTTCCGACTGCGTGGGATTCACTTTTCCCGGCATGATTGATGAGCCCGGCTCGTTTTCAGGGATGACAATTTCCCCAATGCCCGCACGCGGCCCACACGCCAGCCAGCGCACGTCGTTGGCAATCTTCATCAATGCGCCAGCAAGGGTGCGGAGCGAAGCGCTCGCCGTGACTAGCGCATCATGGGCGGAGAGCGCCGCGAATTTATTCGGCGCCGAGATAAAGGGACGTCCGGTTTCCATCGCCATCTTTGCCGCCGCGAGATCGCCAAACTTGGGATGGGCGTTGAGACCGGTACCGACCGCCGTCCCTCCGATTGCAAGCTCACATAACCCGGGAATCGTCTGCCGCACACCTGCAAGCGCGGCGTCAAGTTGCGCCACCCAACCACCAATCTCTTGCCCGAGCGTAACCGGCGTAGCATCTTGGAGATGAGTGCGTCCGACCTTGACAACGTGTTTAAACTGTTCCGCTTTCGCGTGTAGCGTATCCCGCAGCCGACTCACCGCCGGAATCAATACGTCTTCAAGCTGCTCGACTGCCGCGATGTGCATCGCCGTGGGGAAGGTATCATTTGAACTCTGCCCACGATTAACATCATCATTCGGGTGAACGGGTTTCTTTGATCCCATCTCACCACCAGCCATTTCGATCGCTCGGTTCGAGATGACCTCGTTGGCGTTCATGTTCGTTTGGGTGCCGGAACCGGTTTGGAACACGACCAGGGGAAAGTGATCATCGAGTTTCCCCGAAATCACTTCATCAGCAGCGCGCACGATGAGATCGACTTTTTCCTTTGGCAGCTCACCCAGCTCGCCATTCGTCAAAGCAGCCCCTTTTTTCAGCACCCCAAGAGCGCGGATGACCGAGCGTGGGAAGCGAAAACGCGCCACACCGATCGGAAAGTTCGTGCGCGACCGTTCGGTTTGTGCGCCCCAATAACGATCAGCTGCAACCTCAACGGCACCCATACTGTCGGTTTCTATCCTGACGTTTTTCTGACTCATAGGATCTCTCCGTGCCCGCAAAAACAGACCCTTTATAAAATATCAGAGCGAAAAATGTGTCGGCGTATCTGCGGCGGGTTGTGTTTCCGAGTTGTGTCTCTTAGCAGAGCGAAGGACGAGGTCTGCTCCACTAGATCGCAGTTCAGTATAGTAGCGCGCGAAAGCCGTCCCTACAGCGAGAGGATTACTCCCACCGCCCATATCGTACAGGCCAATGCAGCTCCATAACACACAACGGCCACCACGGTATGGAGTCCTCTCAACCCTAAGTCGTAGAGGACGTGACGGATGCGGTGCGCGCAGTGGAAAAACGGCAGTGAGAACAACACCAAGAGATAGAGTTTGGCGAGCGGATGAGACGCTACCGTTCGCACCCAGCTAGGGGATGTCCACCCAAGAGGCTCACCCATGCCGTTTACAATAATGTGAATGGGCACGAGCATGGCCGCTACTCCACCACCGGCCGCGAAGAGCGACCACCAAAAGGCCTCGTTTTTAGACCTGGCCATCATTTAGCTCCTCAGAACAATCCATGCAACGACAACTGAAATGGCCGCCCACGCGGCGTACTGGGGGCCGACGATAAAGGCTGGCGGGACTTTATCTTCTCCCATACGCACGACAATGGCCTGCGGCGAGACATTAAAAAACGTAACCGTATGATACACGGCGGCAATGAGCGCTACTACATGAAAGAGAATCCAACCGAATGAGGCGCGCTCATCGCGGAACGCCAGATACGCATCGGTTCCTTGCGCAAGATGCGACAACTGTACGAGATAAAACAGGAGAAAAGCCCAGATAAAGACGCTCGTCAGTTCACGCAACATGAAGAGGGTATAGTTGGTTTTCTGCAACCACCAGTTAGCAGGCATCGGGCGCTTATATGGTCTCATCGCGATCCCCACGGCAAAATAGATTTGACTAAATCAAGTGCGCCGGCTGCCTTTTCCTGCTGAATGGCTCCGGCAGGGTCTACGTCTTTCGGGCAAACGACTGAGCACTCGCCCACAAACGTGCATTCCCAGACAGCTTCATGACTGAACACGACATCTTTGCGGAGCGATTGCCCCTGGTCCCGGGAATCGAGATTGTAACGATGCGCAAGCGCAATAGCCGCAGGTCCGAGGAATTCTTGTTGCGTCACCCCATACACCGGGCAGGCTGCGTAACAAAGCATGCAGTTTATACACATGCTGTACTGCTTAAAGTTCGCGAGTTGAGCTGGACTTTGTCGATATTCACCTTCAGAGATTGGCTGCTCCTGCTCGCGAATGATCCAGGGCTTGACGCTCTTAAGCTTCTTCATAAAGTCTTCAAGACCGATGACAAGGTCGCGCTCGACAGGGAAGTTTGCTAGCGGCTCTACCCGCACGGTCCCAGGATAGTATTCTTTCAGAAAGGCCGAACAGGAGAGTCGAGGAGTCCCATTCACCATCATTCCACAGCTTCCGCAGACGCCCATGCGACATGACCAGCGAAACGACAACGAGCCATCCACTTCATCTTTCAGGTAGTTGAGCGCATCCAGAACGACCCAATCCTCACGGTAAGGCACCGTGTAGTTTTGAAACGTCGGTTCTTGTTCTTTGTCCGGTCTATACCGGAATACCTCCAAAGTAATCGTACGCTCAGCCATTACTTGTCTCCGTATTTCCGCTCAGCTGGGGGATAGAACGTGATAACCACATCCAGATAGTCGACGCGCGGCGGGCCGCTCTCAGTTCGATAAGCTAACGAATGTGTCAGAAACTTCTCATCATCACGTTTAGGATAGTCCGTGCGTTGATGGGAGCCTCGTGATTCTTTGCGATTCAGAGCGCTGTGCGCCACAGTTTCGGCGATCTCAAGCATGTTTTCCAGCTCTAGGGCCGAGGTCAGCTCAGTGTTATAGGTATTGCTCCGATCGTCCAACGTGATGTTTTTGAAACGGTCTTTCAGTTCCGCCAGTTTGTTGCAGGTTTCCTTCATGGACGCTTCATCACGATAAATGCCGATCCCCGCCTCCATCGCCGACGTCATCTCAGTGCGGATAGCAGCAATACGTTCCTTGCCGTCCATTTTGGCGATAAAATTCTTCCGCACTCGCTCTTGCTCGTCTTTCGCCTGCGCTTCTAGCGCTTGCGTATTAGTCTTTGTTTGGGCTTTGGCAAACGCGGCGGCGGCGCGTCCAGCCTGAGCGCCGAAGACAAGCAACTCGGTGAGTGAGTTTGACCCAAGCCGATTGGCGCCGTTGATGCTCACACAGGCGCACTCACCAGCAGCAAAGAGCCCCGCTACTGGAGTCGCAGCTTTTATATCGGTGTGAATACCACCCATCATGTAATGGGCAACCGGGCGAACTGGGATTGGTTGGTAGACTGGATCTATACCAGCATAATTCTCGGCAAGCTCCCGAACGAACGGCAATTTTTTGTTAATCTTTTCCTCGCCGAGATGACGAATGTCAAGATGAACGACATCACCATAAGGACCAGGAATGGTATTACCCTTGTCTCGCTCCTTCATGAAACATTGCGAGAGTTTGTCTCGTGGTCCGAGTTCCATCGTTCGCAGTTGGGGATGTCGAGGGTCTGTTACATCTAGCGGTTTACCGAGGTCATAATCTTGCAGATAGCGGCGGCCATTCTTGTTGACAAGAATGCCGCCCTCCCCACGAGCGGCTTCCGTGATCAAAATACCCGTTCCCGGAAGCCCGGTCGGATGATATTGAACGAATTCCATGTCCTTCAGCGGCACTCCAGCGCGGTAGGCCAGCGCCATGCCATCGCCGGTCTTAATTGCACCATTGGTAGTAAAAGGAAAAATCCGTCCGCCGCCTCCGGTACACAACACAACGGCTTTCGCCAATATCGGCTGCATCAGACCACTGCGTAGCTCAAGCGCCGCCACTCCCTGGCATCGATCGTTCTCCATCAAGAGTTTCGTGGCGAACCATTCATCGTAACGTTTAATGGCGTCATATTTGAGCGAGGTTTGGAACAGTGCATGTAAGAGATGAAATCCAGTTTTGTCAGCCGCAAACCAAGTCCGCTCGATCCGCATCCCGCCAAACGGACGGACGGCGACACGTCCATCCGGTTCACGGTTCCAAGGACAGCCCCAATGTTCCAGTTGAATGAGTTCGGACGGCGCTGTTTTGGCAAACACCTCAACAACATCCTGGTCAGCCAACCAGTCGGCGCCAGAGATAGTGTCCTTCATGTGCTCTTCGAGACTGTCATTCTCTTTGATGACTGCAGCAGTACCGCCCTCAGCGGCCACGGTATGGCTGCGCATGGGATAGACTTTGGAGACAATTGCGATGTTAAGCGTTGGATCTGCTTCCGCTGCGGCGATGGCTGCGCGTAGGCCAGCTCCACCACCGCCGATAATGAGTACGTCATGCGTGAGCGCCATGCTTTTCCTACCTACCTGTCCTGCGCTTCACCGAAAAAGCGCCGAGCGCGCGCCTTCGGGAAGGTTATCTCACCGTACAGTTCTACGCGTTCTGCGCTAACACTTTATCCATGGCAGTCACCAGTTCTTGGACGTGACTGACGGAGACCTGCATTTCTTGCTTCTCTTTTTCGTTCAAGTCGAGCTCGACCACGCGCTCGACTCCACCCGCGCCGATTTGTACCGGGACGCCGAAGTAAACACCACTAATTTCATATTCGCCTTCGAGATACGCGGCGCAGGGAAGGATCTGTTTTTTGTCGAACAGATACGCTTCAGCCATTTGGATGGCGGCAGAGGCTGGCGAGTAGAAGGCTGAGCCGGTCTTGAGTAAAGCAACAATCTCCCCACCTGCCTGGCGTGTCCGCTTTTCAATCTCTTCAAGACGTTGCGCTGGAATGAGCCGCTCTATGGGAGTGCCCGCCACGTTGCAGTAGCTCCGCACCGGCACCATATCGTCCCCGTGTCCACCCAGCACCAACGCGACGACATTCTGCACTGACACGTTCAGCTCCTGCGCAATGAAGGTGCGATAACGGGAGGAGTCCAGCACGCCAGCCTGGCCGACCACGCGGTTTTTGGGAAACCCGGTGAGACGTTTACACAGCGTCACCATAGCATCCAAAGGGTTGGTAATGACAATCACGAAAGCGTTTGGTGCATATTTCGCGATGCTTTCCGATACATCACGCATAACCTTACAGTTGATGCCGAGCAGATCATCGCGGCTCATGCCGGGCTTGCGCGCCACACCAGCAGTGACGATGCAAACGTCCGCGCCTTCGATATCATCGTATTTCGTGGTCCCGGTCAGATTGATATCATATCCTTCAATCGGTCCTGCCTCGAGGATATCGAGGGCTTTTCCCTGTGGCAGTCCATCAATCACATCGAACAGCACCACATCGCCAAGTTGTTTCAACGCACACAAGTGCGCCAGAGTGCCGCCTATATTGCCGGCTCCAATTAGTGCAATTTTCTTTCGCGCCATGAGTCTTTCTCGGAATGAATAATCTTGTGAAGGGAAGAGATCACACTACGCGACCCAGCCTCTTGATCTCTTCACCTCATTGCATGTTGAGAGTTGGGGGAAACATGCCAAAATTTGTGGAATCTGTCTAGGGGGAGGGCAGCGTCCAAAACACGTAAAACCTCAGCCAATCTCCTCACGGGAAAAGAAAAAAGCTACGCACCCACTTAAATCATCACATTCCGCTCAGGCGTTGTCGGTTGAGCATCTCGCTTGGTTAAAAACTCGACGAAGTTCCGTATTGCAGGGGAGTACGGCCGTCCTCGTTTTGAGATAATGCCCAAAGGACGTAGGATGGCTTCATCCTCGAATTGGAGCGCCTTGAGCGTACAATTTTTTACTTCTTGCGCAACAGATAGTTCCGGCACGATAGAGACTCCGGACCCGATTTCGACAGCTCTCTTGATTGTCTCAACGTTATCCACCTCCATTATGTGCCGTACTCTCACCCCATGTCTCTGGAAAATTTTATCTAAAGCGCGACGGGTAGGGACGCCTCGTTCGAAGCCGACGAATTTTTCTCCGAACAATTTCTTTATTGAGAGCCGCGAGAATTGAGCGAACGGGTGTTGTGGGGCGCAGATGAAGACGAGACGATCTTCCCGAAAAGCCGTGATTAAAATCTGCGGGCGCTTACTGGGGTACGCAACGAGACCTAAGTCAATGTCTCCTCGCCCCACAGCTTCGTAGATCCTGGCCACTCGTGCGTACTCAAGGCGAACGTTGACGTCCGGAAAAGCGCGCAGATAGTCTTTCAACGGAGCTGCAAGTTCATAAAGCCCGACGCTATTAACGGTCGCGACTCGCACGATTCCAGTTACTGAGTGCGACAGAGTTTGCAGCTTCTCTGCGATTGATTGATATTGCTGAACAATTTCTTTCCCTGCCTGGTAGAGGACTTGTCCAGCCTGCGTCAATCGGACGCGTCCCTTAGAGCGCTCAATGAGTTCCCGACCGTAACGTTCTTCAAGATTGCGGATTTGCTGGCTGACAGCGGATTGAGTAATAAAATTCTTCGAAGCGGCAAGTGAGAAACTACCCACCTCAACCAGATCACAGAAAACCTTGAGAACCTCAACGTGCATAACTTTTAGTCACAAAATCATTAGCACATGGTTTGGCTTCGTCTGTTTTCGAAGTTCATCCTCATCCATCAACACGATGCGCCTATGACTGCCATCGTGTTGGTCCCAGGTAATGACATAATCCTTCTTAAAGGATGGTTCTCTCTCGTCCTCTCCAGATTCCTCCACAGGGCCGCACGGTAGTTGAGAGGGAAAGAACGGTTCTGCTCGTCAGCCTCTCGGCACACCAGCAAACTTTTTTACTATTGCAGTAGGGTCCGGAAAGAAGATGCCAAGATTCTCTAGGTCTGTCTAGAGCAGCGGGAAGAACAAAAACTCTTACCCTACCCTTTTGAATTCCGCGTCAGGCCTCCTCACATAGCGGGGGACGAGAGCGCCAAGGTCATCCGTCTCCCCTCGGCACAGCCGTTCCCATCCCATACTGGCGATGACGCCGCCTCGGGGATGATGTGAGGAAAAAGGTAAAAATCGCGCCTTGGGGCCGCACCGCTCTTGCAACAGTTCACCATACCGCTCAAGTCCGTCTCCAAGAAAGGAACAGGGTTCCTCTAACTGAGAGAAAAACTCTCGTGGAGAAGCAACAAGATCCGAGGATACTCGTTTGAGTTGACCGTCTCGGTCTCGGTGAAAGCGAGCCGTGTAGACCTCTCCTTTGCGCGCATCGAGTACAGGACAGATGTTCCCTTCCCAATCTGTGACTGTGCGTGCGAGCGCTTCAAGAGTAGCGACACCAACAACCTTTTGTCTGAGCGCGTAAGCAAATCCTTTTACTGTCCCAAGAGCAATGCGCAATCCCGTGAAAGAACCTGGACCAATTGACACGCCTAGTCCTTGTACTTCGGCAAGAGAGCGCCTGGCAAGCTCAAGCACGTGCAAGATCAAAGGAAGGAGCGTTTCGGTATGGTTGGAGACGACAGGACTCGATTCCTCAGCAAGCACCCTTCCCTCGGAGACGAGCCCTACACTGGCGATGCGCGTCGCGGTGTCGATGCCGAGGACAAGCACGGGGAAGTTTTCTTATCCAACCAGACGAGCAATATCGTTATAGAAGACTAGAACGATAAGAGTTAAAATCACAAAAAAACCGACTCGCCACGCCATCTCGCGTGAGCGCATACTCAGCGGACGACCAAGAATCGCTTCGACAGAAAAGAAGAGTAAATGCCCGCCATCAAGAACGGGAATAGGCAAAAGATTGAATATAGCCAAGTTCACGTTGATGATAGCAGCAAAGCGTAACAAGTAGTCAAGTCCAAGTTTCGCTTGTTGTCCTGCAACCTGCGCAATCAGAATAGGACCGCCAAGCTCTTTCGTTGATACCTCGCCGCGAAAGAGTTTGATCAAACTGCCCACGATCAGCTTTGTCCACAGCCAGGTTTGCTCGGCCCCCAGAAAAATCGCCTCTCCAGTTGACACCGTTTTGACCTGAATCGCTGGGGTAATGCCAATAGCATACTTTTTTGCACCTTCGCTTCCGGTAATATCATCTCGCAATTCGGGAACAATCAGTAGCTCGGCCGTCTGTGCAGTGGTATTCTTTTTCACGACTAAGAGGGTTTCTTTTCCCTGTCCTTGTTGAATGAGCTTGGCCATTTCTTCCCAAGTTTGTACCGGCGTTCCGCCAACACTAAGCACCTCATCTCCGCTCTCTAGTCCCGCTTTCTGAGCCGGCCATCCTTCCTGCACGCCGCCTATCTTGGGAGCATCAACAGGAAAGTTGACCCCGAAGCTGAGAAACGTCACGGTAAAGATGATAAAGGCCCAAAACAAGTTGGACACAGGTCCGGCAGAGACAATGATAAATCTTTTGCTCAGCGGCTTTTGGGAAAAGGAAAGTTGCTGAAGAGCGGGGTCAATATCTTCCCCCACATCTTCGCCAACCATCTTCACATATCCACCAAGCGGGATGGCGCTCAGCATGTACTCTGTTTCTCCCACCTGTCTTCCCCAGATTTTCGGCCCAAAGCCAAGCGAAAAACGCTCAACGCCGACCCCAGCCCACTTTGCAGCAAGAAAATGTCCGAGTTCATGGACGAAGACGATGAGTCCGAAAACGATAATGACTTGCAGAATGACCGCCATATTTGCAATATCCATATGCGCCCTCTCCTCTCAGTGAACGAGAGCTCAACTCCAGATTCTTTCATAGTAGTAAATAAAGGCGGCAGGGAAAAGGAGGCTGTCAAGACGATCGAGAATGCCGCCATGGCCAGGGAAAAGATGCCCCGAGTCTTTCGCGCCGAAGGCGCGCTTGATCGCTGATTCACAGAGGTCTCCCACTTGCGCCAAGGTTCCAGCCACCAGACCCACGCACAACAACTCAAAGAGTGTTCGTTGCGGGAGAAACCACACCCACGCGATGCTAGCCCCACAGAGATTCCCCACCACCGACCCAACACTGCCTTCAATTGTTTTTCCTGGACTGATATGGGGAATGAGTTTATGCTTTCCCCACTGTCTTCCAACCACATAGCCTGCGGTATCGCCAAGCATCGCCACAAGAAAGACAAAAAACGTCCATCCCATGCCATCCGGACCATGTCGTAGGAGAGCAATGTGAGGGACTAGGAAGCCAACGTAGATTACGCCGAAGAGGGTATCGCTAACGCTCAGTAGTCCTTGGCTAGGCTGCAAATCTTTTAAGGAAAGCAGGAACACTACTAGTAAGCCCGAGACGATGGCGAATCCTACCACGCTGAAGGGATAGAACAGCACGCTTCCAGAAACCAACATCCCCCAGCCAATGCCCCAAAGGGAAGAAAAGGAAAGACGTGTTTGGATCAGGAGAAAGTATTCATAAAGGGCAAGCGCTGAACAAAGTAGTAGAACGAGCGAAAACAGGCCGGAAGAAGCACAGCAGAGCAGCCAGATGAGAGGCGGCAGAGCGATGGCGGCAGTCAACAATCGCGCGTACAGCACGGGAATGTTTAACGCGCCACGCTTCGCAGTTCCGTCATCGGCGGTTGTTCCGCTGTGCGGCCAAACCGTCGTTCCCGGCCCTGGTAATCGGCAAGCGCATGATAGAATTCTTCACGATCGAAGTCCGGCCACAATGTTTCCGTAACGTAAATTTCCGTATAGGCCAGTTGCCATAACAGAAAGTTACTAAGGCGAAATTCTCCGCTGGTGCGGATGAGAAGGTCTGGATCGGGAATCCCTGCCGACCACAGGTGCTGGGTCAGCGTGTGTTCATTGATTTCTTGGAGCGCGAGTTGTCCTTCCAGCACGGAGCTCGCCAGAGCGCGCGCCGCAGCGACGATCTCCTCGCGGCCGCCGTAGCTCACAGCAAGAACAACCATAAGGCCGGTATTTTCCTGAGTTGTACGGATGACGTTCTCAAGTTCTCGTCGAACGGTGACAGGAAGACGGCTCAGATCGCCGATTGCCCGTAGGCGGACGCCGTTTTTCATCAATCTGTGGAGTTCCGTGCGCAGGTATCGCCGGAGCAGGCCCATCAGCGCTCGGACCTCGTTCACGGGACGTTGCCAATTTTCCGTGGAAAAAGCATAGAGCGTGAGATACTCAAGTCCTAACTCTGCAGCGGCTTCTACAATAGCCTGAACGGCGGCCTTCCCACGTTTGTGCCCTTCAATGCGGCTGAGCCCTCGCTGCGTCGCCCAACGTCCATTGCCGTCCATAATAACGGCTACATGTCGCGGTAAGCGTGCTTTCTCTATGACTACACCCACGGAATCGTCTCGTTTATTGTAAGGGACCGGGGTTCCTGTCTACACCGCCATGAGTTCGTCTTCTTTTGTTTTGAGGAGTTTGTCAAGTTTGTCAATATATTCATCGGTCATCTTTTGCACCCGTTCCTGCGTCGCTCGAGCTTCGTCCTCGGGAAGCTGCTTGTCTTTCTGCATTTTTTTCAGACGCTCGTTCGCATCTCGACGATGACTACGCAAGGAAACCCGATACTCCTCCGCCACTTTGCGTACGTGACGGACAAGCTCTTTTCGGCGTTCTTCTGTCAATTCTGGAATCGGTACGCGGATGACCTTACCATCGTTCACAGGAGTAAGTCCCAAGTCAGATTGCAAGATGCCTTTTTCAATCGCCTGCATGACGCTGCGATCGTAGGGTTGGATGACAAGCAAGCGCGGCTCCGGAGCAGATAAAGCGGCAAGTTGATTGAGAGGAGTGCGAGAACCGTAATATTCCACCATTACGCCTTCGATGAGTGCAGTGGACGCCCGGCCAGTGCGCATTTTGGCGCTTTCTTTCCGCATAGCGTCAATGGTTTGCTCCATTTCTTTTTTGAGCGCGTCTAGCACTTGCGCATTCATACTTTCCCCCTATGTACCAAGGTGCCCACTGGTTCCCCAAGCACGACTCGCTTGATGTTTCCAGGTTCTAACAAACTAAACACAAGGATTGGCAATTGGTTATCCATGCACAGAGAGATCGCCGTGGAATCCATCACTCTGAGATTTTGCTGAAGCACATCGAGATAGGTCAGCTCTTGATACTTCTTCGCTCCGGCCACACGCACGGGATCAGCATCGTAAACTCCGTCAACCTTAGTCGCTTTGCAAAGCACTTGCGCGCCGATCTCCATTGCGCGTAAGCTTGCGGCGGTATCCGTCGTAAAATATGGATTCCCCGTTCCTGCGGCAAAGATCACCACTCGGCCTTTTTCCAGATGCCGCGTTGCACGACGGCGAATATAGGGCTCCGCTACAGGCGCCACAGTCAATGCAGACATCACGCGAGTTTGCACTCCAGACCGCTCAAGCGCCTCTTGCATAGCTAAACTATTGATGACAGTCGCCAACATCCCCATATAATCAGCGGTCGCACGATCCATCCCCTTAGCGCTTCCAGTAGCGCCCCGGAAAATGTTGCCGCCACCCAGCACCAAGGCCACATCGCACCCAAGGTCACGGACTTCCTTAACCTCGAGCGCCACGCGCGTCAGAAAGGCATCATCGATGCCATATCGCATGTCACCAGACAGCGCCTCGCCGCCGATTTTAAGAAGGATGCGTTGGTATCGCGCCGAGGTCTGCGACATGGGAGTCACTCCGCCTTCTCTTCTCCCTCGTCCCCTTCTCCGATTTGGAAGCGAGAGAAACGGCGTACAATCACGTTTTCCCCAGTACGCGCAACGGATTCCTTGACCAATTTTTCGATGGTTTTGCTCGGATCCCGGATGAAGGGTTGTTCAAGTAGGCATATTTCACTGAAGAATTTTTCGATTTTTCCCTCGACGATCCGGTCGATCACGGCAGCAGGCTTGCCAGATTGTTCGGTCTGCGCCCGGTAAATAGCGCGCTCTTTCTCCTTTTCATCTTCAGGCACTTCATCGCGCCGGACATAGCGCGGATTAGCCGCTGCGATTTGCATAGCGATATCTTTGACTAACTTTTGGAACTCATCGGTACGAGCGACAAAATCGGTCTCACAATTAACCTCGACAAGCACCCCAATTTTCCCACCGCCATGAATATAGGCTCCGACAGTTCCTTGAGCCGCGGCGCGTCCCGACCTCTTTGCCGCCGCCGCTAACCCCTTCTCTCGCAAAAAGGTGATCGCTTTTTCGAGATCTCCGCTAGTTTCCGTTAATGCCTTCTGACAATCGACAACGCCAGCTCCCGTGCGCTCCCGCAACTCCTTCACCAAAACAAGATTTGGCTTGGCGCTCACGCTGCACCTCCTTCTCCAGCTTCAGCCGATGCGGACATGTCTTCCACCTCAGCCGGGGCAGAAGAAACCACAGCGGCAGGCTCCTCCTCTTTCAAGTCTCCTTGTTGCCGCTCCTCATGTACGGCTCTCCCCTCAATGATGGATTCCGCAATAACGTTAGTAAACAAACGAATCGCCCGGATAGCGTCATCGTTACCAGGAACTTTATGAGAGATCACATCAGGATCACAATTGGTGTCAACCGGAGCGACAACGGCAATGCCCAGTTTCGTCGCCTCTTTGACCGCAATCTCTTCTTTTCGGGTATCAATAATAAAGAGCGCGTCCGGGGCCTTCCGCATTAATTTGATCCCCCCAAGAGCAGCCATGAGCTTATCACGTTCCCGACTCATCCCTAAGAGTTCTTTTTTCGTAAACGCCTCCATAATGGAGGGAGTTCCCAATATCTCATCTAATTTCTTCAACCGCTCAATAGACTTTCGTACGGTCTGAAAATTGGTCAAAAGTCCGCCTGGCCAGCGATTGTTGACATAGAACATGCCGCACCGCTCAGCCTCTTCGCGCACGACCTCTTGCGCTTGTTTTTTGGTGCCGACAAAGAGAAATTGGCCGCCTTGAGCGGCCAAATCGCGAGCAAATTTACAGGTCTCACGCAGCATGCCCACCGTTTGTTGGAGATCAATAATGTGGATGCCATTTCGAGCACCAAAAATATAGGGCTTCATTTTGGGGTTCCAGCGACTTGTTTGATGACCGAAATGAACTCCAGCCTCAAGCAATTGCTTAATCGTAATCTCAACCATGCATTCTGCCTTTCTTTCTTTTATGGTAGCGCAATCGTAGTAGGACAATTCGGACCATTTTGTAGCAAAAGGGGTCTGCCTTTGCAACGTCGCGAGATTGTTACTGATTCATGGACTCAAGAAATTCTTGATTATTTTTTGTTCCTTGCATCTTGTCCATCAGAAATTCCATTGCCTCTACAGTATTGAGCTGGGACAGTAGTTTACGCAGGATCCAGACGCGGTTTAATATCTCTCTAGGCAACAAGAGCTCTTCTTTGCGCGTCCCCGACCGGTTGATATCAACGGCGGGAAAAATGCGTTTGTCCATCAAACGCCGATCAAGATGGATCTCCATATTGCCAGTGCCCTTGAATTCTTCAAAAATCACCTCATCCATCCGGCTTCCCGTGTCGATTAAGGCAGTGCCCAAAATCGTTAAGCTGCCCCCATCCTCGATATTTCGTGCGGCTCCAAAGAACTTTTTGGGGCCACGTAACGCGTTTGCATCGACACCGCCAGACAGTAGTTTTCCACTCGGGGGCACAACCGCGTTATAGGCTCGGGCAAGACGAGTAATACTGTCCAATAAGATCACGACATCCTTGCCGTGTTCGACGAGCCGTTTTGCTTTTTCAATAACCATCTCAGCGACCTGCACGTGACGAGTCGCCGGCTCGTCAAACGTAGAACTCACGACTTCCGCACGCACCGACCTCTGCATGTCAGTCACTTCTTCAGGCCGCTCATCAATCAACAGGACAATCAAGATCACTTCCTTATGATTATGGGCGATACCATGTGCTAAATTTTGCAGCATCATGGTCTTTCCTGTGCGTGGAGCCGCGACGATTAAACCACGTTGACCCTTGCCAATCGGAGTCAGCAAATCGATAATTCGCGTAGTATATTCTTGCGGCGTGTGTTCGAGCTTCAGTTGCTCTTGAGGATAAAGGGGAGTGAGGTTGTCAAAGAGGATTTTTTCACGAGCGCGTTCTGGTTCCTCGTAATTGATCGCTTCAACCTTGAGCAGGGCAAAGTAGCGCTCGCCCTCTTTCGGGGGGCGAATCTGTCCCGCGACCACATCTCCGGTTCTCAAGTTAAACCGTCGGATTTGACTCGGCGAAACGTAAATATCATCGGGGCCGGGCAAATAGTTGTAGTCTGGAGAGCGTAGGAATCCAAATCCATCCG
>JBFWZL010000033.1:0-20253 GCA_050185455.1 Binatia bacterium
ACGATGAGAACAAAAAAGACAGCATTCGCTTTCGTGACGGAGGCCGCCGACCTGTCCCCGGCTCGCAGCTCATCGTCAATTATTATCCCGTTCAGACTGATCCGACACCGCTCACCGACTTAAACGTGGGTTCGGTAATTCGCACGCTGACCGAGACGGTGGCGCGCGAGATGGCGATGGCCTATCTCCAGTTGAAGCATATCTATGAGTCAGCTTACTTAGAAACCGCCGAAGGCAGCTCTCTAGAGAAAGTCGTCGCGCTAGTGGGCGTGCGGCGATTACCTACGGGATTCCCGGTCGTCAAGTTGCGCTTCTCGCGTCGAGCGGAGACCGCCACTCAAGTCACCATTCCGGCCAACGTTGTCGTGACCGATTCCTCTGGGAGTCGTTATCTCACCTTGGATACGCTTACGCTGGAGCCTGGAGAATCCACCCGGGAAGTACTGGCGCGCGGCGAGACGCCGGGTACTAAGTTGGTGGAGGCGGGAGCGTTGAAATTGATGGAAGTGTCGATCGCTGGCGTAGCTGAGGTTACGAATCCGCAGCCTGCTCGGACCTTGAACGCACCGGAAACTGACGACGAACTCCGACGCCGCGCCGCTGCCAGTTTACATGGCGTCGTGCGCGGCACGCTGGATGCGTTGCGCTTCGGTCTGCTCTCGATTGATGGAGTCAAGAACGTCAACATTATTGAGGCTCCAAACGGCGTCCCTGGTGAAATCCGCATTGAGGTTGCCCATGTCGCCGACAACCCAGACCTGGAAGCCGCCATTGGTCGCAGAATTGAAGAGATGCGCCCAGCGGGTATCCGTGTGCTTTGGAGCCGGGCTGGCGGCAAGCGAGTAAACGTCCGCGTCAAGTTGACGCTGGCGGGAACGGGGCTGCCGGGCAGTGCGCTGGCTGCGTTAAACGGCGGTGTGGAAGCGCGCTTGAAACCGTATCTTACCGCGTTACCGCCGGGCGGCAAGGCGCGACGGGCGCAAATGCTGAAGCTCGTTTTAGAAGACGCTCGCATTACTGACGCCGAAGTCACGCTGCTGCCGGAAGGCGAAAGCGCGGTAGACGAACTTGAACTGCCGCCCACTGCTGTTCTTGAGGTGATGGGATTCACCTTTCCGGCGCCGACTTTTGAGCAGGCGGGCGCGGCTCCGGCCATTGTCTCGACCGTGAGCGCCTTGTTGCCTATCCATCTCGTCTCGGGCATTTCGCAGACTCAGGCCACGAGCGCTATCCAGCTCGCGTTGGATGCGTTTTTGGCAAGCCGCGCCCCCGATCAACCGTTAGATGTGGATCGTCTGGCCGCCGCAATTCGCGATGACAGTCGTTTTGCACTTATTCGTGCTGAAGCAATTGTCACCGTCGAAGGAGGCGGGCGCTTCTTGCAATTGACCGATGGCGTGGGCGTGTACAATCCGGCGCCGAATGAGCGTTTTCAGAAAGGTGAAATCACCATTGACGTGCGTGAGGGAATGCTGTGACACACCTGAAGGAAATGTTGAGCCGCTTGCCTATCCTGTATCGTGAGGGCGAACTGGTCTCTCAAGTTTTGGGGATTCCCGGTTTACAACTGGAAATTCTGGATGAGGACGGGGTGGAGGTGCGGCGCGCTCACTGGTTTGATGCGGCGTTGGAGTTGGAGGAGGCCGCCAAACTTGCCGCCGTGTTGGATTTGCCGCCGGAGAACTGGCAAAACCTCGGTGAATACCGATCGTGGGTGCATCCTTTCCGCGACGCCATGTTACAAAAGGGAGCAGTGACCAGACGGGCGCTGCAAGATTTTGTGGCGCAGTACGTGAAGCTCTACCAGGCGGTGGCGAACATAACGGCCCTCCCGCGGTTGGACGTGTGGTCGAATGCGCCGTCCACGCGCGCACCGGCGTTTCTCGAAAACCCGCCGGTGCGTCGGTTCCAACGCGTACCGAACATCGGTGGCGTTGAGCCGCTGTTTCAGTTCAGTGTTGAACAGAAGGGACTGGATACCACCACTGCGGATTTCTTACTGACGGGCTTGCCGACAGGACCGGAAAGCGTGCCGGTGATTGTCAATTTGACCACGCAGGAAGCGCTGGTTTTTCTCGGCAATGTGCCGCCAGGCCGGCGCTTGTGGTTGAAGGCTCTGCCCGACGGGCGCGTGAGCGCCCATCTGGAAGAACAGGATGTGACTGAGCGGCTGCGTTCCGTCTCCGGCGTGACGCCGGGCGCCGCATGGGAGCAGGCGCAGGTGACGCACCCCGCGCGCGCCATTACCCTGGCGCGCGGCAAGAATGACCTCTGGTTCCTCCCCGTCGCGCATTTTGATGCGCTGGGACTGGATCGTTTCCTACTGGCGTTGGCTGATATTGCGATGAGCCAAGGCCGTTATGATCAGACCGCCTTCGATCAAGCCGTGTTTTATCAGGAGCCGGCGATGATTTTCCGCATCTCTTGGGTAGAGACGCAGCCCGCCAGTTTCGTGATGGCGCTGCCGGGAGGGGCGCTCCTGAATCTTTCCGGACGCGTCTCCACCGCGTTGCAGAGCCGAGACGAATTGGAGTTCTCGCTCGATGTGGCTGTGAAGAAATTAAAGGCCGTAGGGGTGTCGAGTCATGTGGTCATGCAGCCGTTTCAAGAGGTGCAGGCGCAGCAGGACTATCTGAAAACCGTGCTGCCGCTGCATCTTGACGAGGTCGGTTCTATGGGAGCTGACCGCATGCCGGATGCGGGCGGCGTATTCGATGTGACGCAATTTAATCAATCAACTTTTCGCTAGGAGCTGGCAATGCGCGCAACGCTGCGAGTCGAGTTGAGAACAATCACCGGAGAGCTGCTGGACCGTCGCGAGGCGCATAACGCTGTCCTGCAGAGTGGAGCGCGTTTAATGGCGAATCTGTTTTCCGGGAAAGGCGCGCCCATTACCCACATGATGGTGGGGACAAGTGATGCGCCGGAGAGCGACAATTTTTCTACTACAGCACTGACGAACGAGTCCGTGAATGGCGAGCCTGCGCTGACCGCACCGGTGGACGCGGTTCTTCCGCCCGAAGCGTTCTCCGAACCGGAAATAGATGAAACGCGCCGCCTTGTTCGCATTCGGGTGCGAGGGACGTTGCCCGCCGCGGCCGCGGTTGGCTCCGTGCGCGAAGCCGGGCTCGTCTCGCAGTCAGGCGGGACGATGACGTTGTACAACCGCGTGACTTTTGCCCCCATTCAAAAAGGTAATGACCATGAGCTGACGTTGTTCTGGGAGATCACCTTTCCGTATGGGGACTTACAGTGGTTGTCCTGAAAGACACGTGACTCATAATGAGACCTTTTTTCTCTATACCGGTCAGCAGCAGCGATGAAATAAACCGATAGAGTCCGAACCGAACACCGCGCGAGCGCCCAGGAGGCAAAAATGGCAGCGATCAACCGTGCAGCATTTCAGTTCCAACTCCAGGGATACACCCCCGCCAATCGGGACGCGACCGTGCGCCTGGTGCATGAAGCGACGGGACAAACGGTGGAGCGCAAGCCGAACCTGGATGGTTCCTTGACCGTGCGTGATCTCGATCCTGGCTTTTACCAGCTGCAGGTCAGCCATCCCAACCTGATCAACTTAATCGAGAATCGCCGCATTCGTTTGTTTCCTCAACCCGCGCCAACGCTAGTGCCCGTGAATATTCCGGCGGACTTGTTTCGTGATAGTCCCATTCGCGACATTCCCGATGCCGATCTGGCGCCGGTGCAAGGTGCGGCGACGGCGGTGCGGCGACAGCTGCAACCGCTTGCGGCGAAAGGACCAGGCGAGGCTATCCGCGCTTCGGACTGGAATACGCTGGTCAATGCGGTCTCCGACTTAGCGACGGCGGTGTTGGAGTTGACGAATTTGGTGTCGCCGCATGGCCATAACCATCCGGAGATCGCGGACAAGATCGATGAAGTACAGGGCAACATTCAACGCTTTGCCGAAGCTTTCGGGCGCAGCCTGGTCGAGCTGCGGCGTGAGATTGAAACCGAGGATCTTGAGGGCACGGTGGATAACGTGCTCGACCTGGCCGAGGCGGCCCCGAATCTTCGCGATTTGGTAAAAGGACGAGTGGCCGGCTTACGAGAAGCCGTGCAAACCGACACCACAAATTTTACCCAGAAGCTGACCAACACCGGGTCCGTCATCTTAACCGCGGTCAACGAAATGGCTCAAGCCAGAGGAGCGGACGCGGATGCTTTTCGCGCGCAACCGCAGGTGCAAAAGCTCGTTAACGTCGCCCAGACCTACTTTAACGCCGGAACGCAGACTCGCGCTGAGTCCGAACTCCAAACCTACGTCAAGACCTCGACGGTCGGCGCGGGTAAATTGGGCAACATCATAAAGGGGAGGTAGGCCGTGGCTACGGTAGCTGACCTAGAACGATTGAGAGCATTGACCGACCGCCTGTCCCCCATCGCGCAGCGGGGGCAAGGAGAACTGATTCGGGCGCAGGAGTGGAATACGCTGATTGGCGCCGTGGTCGAAATCGCGCGGGTAGTGCTGGCGGAAGATCATCAGGCGTCGCCCGCCCCTCACGAGCATCCTGATCAGGTAACCGATGGTTGGTTAGAACCAAAACTGCGCGCGTTAATCGAACGCGGCCCCCTCAGCGACCCGGCGGCGATAACTCGGCTGCAGAGCCTTGAACAGCGGGTCGAGCGGTTGTCGTCACGCGTCGAGGAACTTGCCGGTCATATCGGCAATGTGCGTGATCGCGTGACGGAGGTCACTAGTCGCGATCTGATTCGTCAGGCCGACGTCACCAACGTCCGTCGCGTGGTGGAAGGGTTGGACGATAGTCGCGAGTCGGTGCGTGAACTGCGTGAGTCGCTGCGCTCGATACAAAAAGATGTCACTACGGCGGTCAGCATCGGACAGCAGTTCATCATCGATGGAGAGCCGCTCGATGTGCGGAGCCTGCTCGGACGTATAAACGGCCTAGAAGAATTCCGCGAACGGTTGCGCGCCCCGAACGGTGAACTGTTTGACGCAAAAGGGTTTGAGAATCGCTTGACCGAGTTTACGAATACGCTGGTGACACAGCAACAGTTAGACACGGCGCTGGGCGCCGTGCGACGTAGGGTCTCACCGGAAGAGTTGGCCGCGCTTGAGAATAACCTGCGCACGGATTTGACCGAACAGGTCAACTCATCATTGGGCAGTCTCGGCAATGAGATCCGCGCCGAGACTAACGCGCGTTTCTCTCAAGTTGATGAGCTAGTGTCTCGCGCCGTGTCGGACGCGCTGCCAAATCTGACGACCTCGATATTGAACACAGTCCGACCGGAAGTGAGCGCTACCGTGGAGAATGGCGTACGACAAAGCCAGGCGCGGTTTGACAGGCAATTGAGTGAACTGAGCGCCGGCCTCAGCGCCGACTACAATCAGAAAATTAGCGAGCTGCGGCTTGGCGTCGAAGTCGCTGTACGAACCGAATTCGCGAACCAATTGCCTGCGGTGACTGTTCCCATCCAGACCCGCGTTGATACTCTGGCGAGACTGGTTGAACCGATGGCGGTACGATTAGACGCCGCCGAGGCAACTATTACCAAGGCGGCCACTCGTGTTGAAGAAGTACGGAGAGAATTACTTGAACGGGACGCTGCCGTGCGAAGCGAACTACTGGTGGAGATAGACAAACGCGATGCGGATCGCGGGCGCGCTCTCGATGCGCGTTTCGCTCAATTCGATCAAGCGACTGACAGGAAGCTTGCCGACGCTCTCACTGATATCCGGCGCGACATTGTAGAAGATGTGCGTCGCGTCGCGAGTGATACCGCCAAGACCGAAGTGAATCTGGCGACCACTCGATTGCGTGGGGAATTTGTCACCATTAGCCGCGACAGCGTGTCCGACCTGGTGAAGACGGAAATTACAGCGCTCCAACCGACGCTGACCCGTAACGTCGCGCTTGAATTGAACCGCTTGAGATGAGGCTGCGGTGATTACTGAGTTTGAGCGCCGATTGGCAGACGTGCTGGGCTCGCGTCTGCCCGCGCCGTTTACCGGGCGTGTGGATGTGCCTCCAGGGACATTACCGGACGGCGGGCCGGTGATTCTCGTCGGCGCTACTCATGTGGAGATGGTTGCGCCTCACATAGGCAGCCAGCGGCCCGAAACCGTTCCTGGCGCGAACGACCCGCGCCGCGTGCTGCGGTTAACTTGCGAACTCGATCTACATGTCTTTTCCGAACCAAACCAAGGGCGGTTACAACAAATGCGGATTGTGGACGCGCTGATGTATACCTTGGATGCCCCTGACTTTCGCAGCGGTAAAGCGCTCACGGGACCGGCGGATCCCGGTTTTCTGATTCAATCGCTTCAGGTAGTGGCGGGTAATGTCGCGCTGCGACCCGCTGCGTCAGACGCTCCGCCGGTGGGTGTGACGCTTCGCGCCGAGGGTTGGTTCTGGCCTGTCGGCGTTCCTGGACAGGTTGGTATTCTCATTGGTGAAATTCGCGTCCGTGGTGTGACCGTTCCGTTGAATGTTACTCCAGCGAATCCTCTACTGGTGGCGGGTGGTTCAGCGGTCGTCTTCACCGTGCGGGTTGGCTCGTTTGGTGTGTTCCGCCTCCACGAGCCGCCTCTGCCGTCATTGCCTTTTGGCGCGCTTGCTTTCTCGGTCATGGGGCCGGGCGGACGCCCGGGGAAAGGCGTTCTGGTCGATCAGATCGGCGGTGTCCGTCTCGCGTCGCTCACTGATCAGGAAGCAACCGTGACCTACCAGCCTCCGGCGGAGCCAGCCGAGGATGAACTGATTATCGCGTTAGACAACGGTGAGAACGGGTTAGGTATTGAAATTGGGCGCTTTCCGTTGAGGGTGCGAGGAGCCTAATGGCTGTTCAACAAGGACAACCTCAGTATATTACCGTCACGCAGCCGATCGAGCGCCAGAAGGCTCAGCAGATCATCGCGGTGCAGTATGGATCAGGTTTGCTCCCGCCAGTGGATGTGGCTCCACCCGGCCACCCCATCCGCATCAACTGGACGTCCGTCCGTGGCGCGACTCGCGCGGAAATTACTTCGGCAATCGTGAAGATCGGCGCGGCGAGCGTTCAGCAAGTACTGGGCGATCTCATGCTCACAAAAGACGGCAATGCCTATGAGGCCATTATTCCGGACGGAAAACGCATCGCTTCGCTGACGCTTTTTGGCTGTAAAGCAGGTAATGTTGAAATAACCTCACAAAATACTCTGCCAACCGCACCTGAACAGCATCGCTTAGTCGTAACCGTCAAAGAGGGGAATACCATAAGCGCGCCGCTCCACGCCGTGCCTCCTGTTCCTCGACGCGGGATGCTGCCTGCTTCGCTGTTTGGCGCGAGTTTTGATAACAAAAGACTTGTATTACCCGATCTGAAAGCCGCCAAGATTCGTCTGTCGCTAGTCATCAAATCTTTTCCGGAAGATTTCCAGGAGCAGGGTTTCTCTTTGGAGCGAGTCAGCGGGATTGCCGTCATTTTTCCCACGGACCTCGAATTGCTCGATCCTGCGGGCGTCAGCATTTGGTCTTTCCCTGGCGAATACCCCAGACAAAATCCGCCGACCGAGGTTGATCTGCGGGTGAACCTGGAGCCGGCGTTGAACGACGCGCTCAAAAGCAAGCAGCCGCTGGACGTGACTTTTCGGCTGCGCGGCGTCGCTCCCGGCAATGCCGGATTTACTTTTTCTGGAGCGCAGGGGGCGCTGTTGCGAGAATTTTCCGGCGTACGAACAACCACGCTGGAAGGCGACCCCGTGCAGCTGACGTTGGGCGACAAACTCGCGGATGAACAGCCGTCGTCCGTGGTGGCCGATTTGACCGCGACGTACAACGGTATTCGCATTGCCGAGGAGCTTTCAGACCCGACGCCCGTGAGCGGTCCATTGTACGGTTTCGTCGTTGGTGAGGAGCAGATAGCGCGGACGTTTCCGCCACAAGCGTTTGTCAATTATGCGGTCGCACGGATTGGCGTCATCGGTCGCGCGCCGGTCGCGTGTGAACTGTCCGTGCAGCTGGTGGAGATGTTGGGAACCCGACCTGGCAGGGCGCTCGGTCCACCTGGCGTGATACAACCGCCAGTCTCTCATGCAGTGCGGACACACTGGGTGACATTATCTCCGGATCTTGATCTCTCACGAGGCAACGTGGGCATCGCGGTGCGCGCCAATCAAGGTCGTTTCTTTTGGGCGGTAGGCGGGAACGACGCTCCATTGGTGAAGATCGCTATTCATGATCCCAACCCAGGTGGACGCCTTTTGAAACTGAACGGTGTGAACATCTTGGCGATTGACCGGACGGGAGAAATACACGCGCCGGCGAAGACGTTCGTGGGGAATCTGTTTCGCGTCCAGGCTCCATACTTTGAGAGCTCGCTATTTTTGACCATTGACGTGTCTGACTTGACGTTGAGGTATGCACGATGAGCCTCCTAGACGATCTGCAAAACCTTGACCTATCGGGCATCATTAACGCGCGGGCGTCAATCTCTGTGGCGGTAGACAATCCGCAACTCCAAGCGCTTCTGCAAGGCGGGGCAGCGCAGACGGTTTTGGGAGAACTAGGCGGTTCTCTTGGGTCGCTGCGCGCCTCGATCGCCAATCCAGCGGCATTGATTGGTCCATTGACGAACGCCTTTGGTGAATTGGCTGAACCTCTTAACCTCCACCGCATGGATATTGATCGTTACTTAGCCGCGGTGCGTGAGGGAGCGGAGATTCTCACTCGCCTCCTGACCGATTTCGACGGTAATCCGGCTTCGCTCGGACGTGTGTTCGGCTCGTCGCTGGGAGAGACGCTGGAACGAGTGCAATCCACCTTCAGCGACGTTGCGCCGGTTGATCTGGGGGAGGCGGCGCGCTTGCGTGAACTCATTAACTTGGTTGACAGTGGACTTCCGACCAACCCTGAAGCTTTTGCTGATGTAGCGGTTGATATTCTCCTTCCGTTTCCCAAAGCCAGCCTGCGTACTGTGCGTGATAACATCGGGGGACTTTTGACTCGCGCCGCCGCCATTACGCTCCCACGCACGCGCACCGCCCAGCTCACCCTCCGCCTTAATGCCGTCGCCGACGCCGCCGCGACCGGAGATATTGGCGCCGTTCAACGCGCGATACGCGACCTGAATGACGTGCGCGTCAGCACCCGCGCCTCCATCGAAAACGATTTGCAAGCGGTTGTTCATCTTCTCACCGATTTGCGTGTTGAAGATGCGCTGCGGGCGGTCGCTAATGTCAGCGATACTTTACGCGTCGCCGAGGATGGCATTCTGGAGTTCATGACGCGATTGCGTGCTGAGCTGGCGGCGCTACGCGGAGAGATCGATAACATCGACCCCGCGCGCATTATCACGTTTATTGAACGCGTGGTTGATGAGTTTGAAAACCAGATGCGTCTGACGCTTGGCCAGGCGATCGATGAGCAGGTGAATCGGCTTAAAGCCTGGGTGCGGAGTCTATTGGGTCACTTGCCGTTGCGCCAATTGCGGGCGGAATTGACACGCGTCATCCACCAGGCGGCGCAAGCCATTATCGACGCCGACCTTGACCGCTACGCTCGCGAAGTTTTCTCTCAGCTGGAAGACCTTCGCGCAAAGATCGACGCAACGAATCTTGGCGATCAAGTACGCGACGCGTTGGCAACGGTCGAGCAAAACATTTCTAACGTGCTGGACACAGTGGTTGCCGCGCTGCAAACCGTGAGTACGGAGATCAACGCGGTAGCAACCCAAGCGCAAGAGGTGCTGCAACGCGTGGTCGCGGCCTTGCAGCATTTCCAAAACACGATTCACGGCATTGTCGAGGCGGCTGAGAATTTGGGAGTGGAAGCCGCCGCTCAACAGGTGATCGATACCTTGGCAAGCCTACGACAGACTGCGGAAGAGTTGCTATCGGTCGCGCCACTGCCGGAACCGATGCGTCCCTTGGTGGAGCAATTGATCGCAACGATTCGCGGTGTGGACGTCAGCGTGGTCTTCGACCCCGTGCGCGCCGCCGTCAGCGAACTCGCCATCCCATCGGATGTGGAATCCACCATCACCGCCGCGCTGGCCAAGGCGCAAGACTGCCTGAACAATCTCATTCCGCAAGAACTTATTCAGTCGATTCAAAGGGAAGTTGAAGCCGCTCTAGGAGAAATCCGCAATTTTGATCCTTCGTCGTTGCTGAGCGGCGTAACTGGTTTCATTAATGAGGCCGCTGAATTTATTACAGGCTTGGACCCTCGTCCGCACGTCAACTCGATTCGCGGCCCTTATCTAGCGTTGCTTGAGGCTTTCGACCAAGCGCATCCGGTGCGGTTATTGGCGCCGGTGACTGAAGCCTACGACTCGCTTTTCGGTCGGATCAATGTGCCTCCGCCGGGAGATACCGCGCGTAACATCGGCCAGGCCGTAGGAACTGTCGGTGAGCACATCGCACGAGCGACGGTGGAACCGGTGCGGCAGATGGCGCCTCAGGGCATGGTTAGCGTGGCTGAACCCAACCGACCGCCGCCAAGTGACGCGGAATTGCCGTCACTGGAAGGTGCGCGTCCCGGCGATGTGATGCGTATGTTCGGGTACTTGCCCAATAAACTCCGTGAAGCCCTGCGCGCCTTGGACACTGGCGCGACCCAGGCGGTGCTCGGAACGTTGGATGGGTTAATGGGGGGACTGGCGACCAACTTGCGCCGCGTACGAGATGAACTCTGGGCAATTGATGCGAGGTTGGCGACCGATCTTGATGAACTGCTGCTACCGTTAGGGCAGGCGCAACTGCGGGCGCAAGTTTCATTGCAGGCCAACATGTCTACTTCGGCGGGAACAGCCTCTTTTAATCTCGATGCGGCCTTGGAGACTGTCGCGCAAGCGGGACCTGGGGCCATGCGCGCGGTGTTGACCACCTCCATCAACAATACGCGCGGGCGCGCGCGGCAAGCCGCGGAAAGCGCGGGCGGCAGCCTGGGAGGAACCCTGGATCGCCTTGCCGGTCTTCTGGATAAGGTTCGCCTTGCCGGTCTTCTGGCCAACGTGGATGATTTCCTGGCCGCGCTTGATCCGGAGCCGGTGGCGGCGGAGGCCGATGCGTTAGTGCTAGCGGTGGTGAACAAAACGCCGTCGCTTTTTGCGGTGATGGAAACCGAATTGAAAACCGCGCTCGATCGAGCCAAGCGCCTGCTGGAGGAATACAATCCGGGCGCGCAGGCGCGGAAATTCCTCACTGTCTTGGACGTGCTGCGAGAGGAGTTAGATCTGATCAACCCGGCGCGACTGGCCGCCGAACTTGGCGAAATTCATGCCGCCATCCGTGAAACTATTACCGCCTTTGACCCGGCGCTTCTCGCGGAGTCGGTGGCGGAAATCTTGACGACGATCGCGAACAATCTGCGTTCCCTTGATCCCGCCGCGTTGCTCGGTGATCTCTCTTTCTTGGATAACATTCTTGATCGGGTGGAGGCGGCTTCACCCACGCACACTCTGGCCGGTGTCGGCGAGTCTCTACAAGAAGTTGGCGAACAATTGGCGGCATTAAATCCCGGAGCCCTTCTGGACGCCGTAGAGGGTTTGAGCGCGCGCGTGTTGGACGCTTTTCAACGCGCGATTGAAGCGATCAAACAAGAACTTATTACGCTGCTCGAATCCCTTGAGTATTTCACCGCCAGTGCGAGCGTTTCGGTGGAGGCATCGGTCGGCTGATGAAAACTCATACGCATACATTTGTCCTCCCCGGCGCTCAGTCGTCGCTGCACTTTGAACGCGCCGAGAGCGGCCAGCTTATGCGCCTCACCGGCAATGGGCGCGTATATTTTCAACAGCACGCTTATGACCGAGTGCTAGATGAGGGTTTTGTGACGGTGTCCGAAATCCTCATCGGCGGCAAATTACTGCGGCAGGTCCACACCCCATGTGATTTCTGGGTCGAGGAGTATCGTTGGGATCATCAGGATCGTCTGGTGTGGGTGGATGGCGTTCAAGTCGAACGCGATGAACGCAACCGCGTGACGGCTTGTCTCACACCCGAAGGCGAGTGGCGGTACGGCTATGCTGAGGACTTTCTGGTGCGCATTGAAAGTCCGGTGGAAGCGCGACGCCTGCGTCGCGGCGAAGATGGGCGTGTGCTGCGCGTCCGGACTCCCCGAGGGATTCGCGAAGTGTCTTATGATGCGCAAGGTCGTCGCCTCGATGTTCCTCAAGTACCGTTCAATTATCATCGTGATGCTTTAGGACGCTTGTGGACGATTACTGACGATGCCGGCAATGTATTAACGACTTATCTCTGGGATGGCTATGCTTGTCTGGGACGCATTGACGGTCCATTAGGTGAACCGTTGCAGGCGGCATTCTCGCTTGATCCAACCTGCACGCCTATCCGTGTCATCACCCGTGACCAAGTCCAGTGTATTTTCCGCGACGCGTTTGGCGAACAACTGTTGGCTTGGGAAGGCGTGCCCGGTCTTTTCGGCGGAACGATTTACGGTGGCTTTTGCCATTACGTCTCTCGTACGCTTGACCCGTTGAGTGCGGCGTTTCATGCTCCCGATCCGCTGCATGGTTTGGAGGATGATCCACGTCGCGTGGCTGGCTACCACGGACCGTTGATGGTTGAGCATGCGGCGGCTGGTCCCTATGCCGTATGTCAGCATGACCCGATCAGTCGCACCGACCCAACAGGCGAATTCTCGGTATGGGTTCTGCTAAGCGACCTCACCTGGTCGCTGCAGAATAACATCGTCGGCTGGCTTGGGGTAGACTTTATCTTCAACTTTTGGGGAAGTCTCTTTACCGCCTGGACTGGAAGTTTTGGACGATTTTTTGATCGGGCCGGTTTGTATTCCGAACGAGCAGGAACGTGGGGAGTACGATCGGACGGCGTAATGGGCTTGATTACCGGCGGACGCGCCTTTGCCTTCCAACATCAAGTCTGGTCTCCTAGCCAGGATTTTGACGAATTATCCGACGCCCGTGTCTTTGATCCACAAGGTGAATTTCGTCCCATTTTATGCGGCACGCTGTTGCGCGCCGCCCCGCAGGACGCTACGCCAATGCTCTTGCGCGGCGACGCCAACCTGACTGCTGGAGCGCCGCTAGGGTGGACGCGAGCCGGAGGCGCGGCCGAGCCCGTCACGCCTGGTTCACTCGTGCCACATTTCCCTTCCGGCGGTCTGCATTTTGACGCGACGCAAGTTGGTCTGCGCGGACCACGAAACTGCACGGTTACGGAACTTGAAACCGAAGGCCCGCTCTCCAGCGGCACGGTTAACAATCGTATTATTATTGACGCGCCCGCGCGTGGGTTGGGCTTGAGAAGCGAGAGTTTAGTGCTCCTCAGCGATGCCACGCCTAACGTATTTATCCAAGACCTCGCCGCCGCCGTTGAAGAAGGCGGCGGTACACGCGTTTACCTCAAAATTGATCTTCCCGGTTTGGGACCAAACAATATCAGACTGCGCGGATTAGGCGCGGCGATTTCCACTGAGAATCTCAACCACGACGCCGCCACACCTGCGCAGTATCTCAACGCCCTGGGCTCGGCTGGCGTGTATACGAGAGGCGATCCGCTACGACTCAGCCAAGGAGGGAGTCCGGTCGGCGCGGCTCTGATCGACCGCTTCGAGGCCCGGTTACAAATCGACGCGCCGGTGACCGGCTTAACTGCTCCGATTGCAGTGTCCACGGCGCAAGCCTTGGGAGCCGCCAACGCGGCGACATTGGGCGGAGACGCGCAAACGCTGACTTCGCCTGTCAATCCTCCTAATGTGAACGACGCCTTGGTCATCAGCAACGTGGGGGGGACCGTTTCACTTGCTGTTATTGTAATCGAGCGCACCGGTAATCAATGGCGAGTCGACCGTTCCGTGCAACCGCTTTTGGGCACGGCTGGCGCCAACGTCAACTGGCGGCGTCTGACGGTCTCGCTGCCTCCAGTGGGAACAAAAGAAGATGCGGTGGAAGCCGGAGCCGTACTCACGTACCGGGCTGAGGTCCCGCGCACCGCGCCGACCACGAACTTCGTGCAGCTTCGCGACCGCGACGGCAAGTTGGCGGCGCGCGCCGTTACCGCTTTGACCTATGATGCAATTGTGCTGGGAACGCCGTTACCTGGGAATACCGCCAATGCCTATAGTGTGGAACGGTTTTCCGTACAAGCGCCGGATCTGAGCAATTTGACGGTGACGCGCGCACAGGCGCTGGTGCTCAACCCGCTCCTCAGCCAGGATTCCGTTGCTGTACAGTATTATCAATTCCCCGGCGCGACCATGACCACCGGCGCAGTGGTTCAGGTAACTCCAGCCGGAGGAGCAGCGTCAAATGCTAATTTCGTCGTGAACGCCGGCAGTACCAGTGTTGGATTCATCATCCCTGCTGGGGCAACCATGACTGGATTAGGCGGCCTGCGTCCCGCGCAGGTGATAGGCGTTCAGCCCGCGGGCGGTAATGCCATTCCGGCGTTAGTGAAGAATGTCAAACTTTCGGTGACGCTGGATCGTAATCTACCGTTGAGCGGCAATGATCTCCAGGTCGCGCCGCTGGCGACCACCGGACCGGTGTACAACAGCACGGCGCAGGCAGCACCGGCTGGAAGCGGCATGGCCGCAGTGATTATCGTGCGGCCGGAGATCACCATTGGAGGAACCGTCGAGCGCATCCAGATGCCGCGTTTCCAACCGGGTGAGCTCGTGCTTGTCAGTTGGGGAGGCGGCGGCGCCAACACCCGTCGTTATCGCGTCGGCGCTCCCGCTGGCAGCCCCGTTCCCCCGGTGGATGGGACAACTCTCGGCTTGATGAATGACGATCCGTTGCCAACGCCGTTTCCCGCCGACCTCACCGTCCAGCGTTTGCAGCCCATCTCGCCTAACCCGGCGACGGGAAGCTCGCGCATCGCCATTCGCGGCGTGCCTGGCGCCGCCGGAGGAACGAACCGCGTGACTTTTGAGGTGTGGAGCGCTGACGGCCTTCCCAGCAATAGCTCACTAGGTATTGTTGACCCATCCGCAAATCTGACCTTCCCGGCTCGCATCAATCGCATTGACACGATTACCTGTGAATTTACCGCACTAACGACTGTTCCCCCTGGCGCCGTCACGATTCTGCCCGCTACGCCGGATGTGCGTGGCGCGGCGGCTTCGTTTACTCGCGACCGCGGCGTCGTGATCATTCCCGGCAATACCCTGCGCGTGGGCTCTGATCTCATTCTGGCTGTTCCCTTCAAAAACTCCACGCGCAGCGCTAATGGCAGCCTGAGCGGCGGGACGGTAATCGTACCGGATGACGCTAACGATAGCGAACTAACACGGGTCGATAGTCTTACTACTCACGAACTGACTCATACTCGCCAGTGGGCGGCTTTCGGTCCGTGGATGCTTTTTACTTTTCCGACCTTCATCGTCGAAGGCGTTGTCGAAGCGACAACTGAAGTGGAAATGCCGGAGTTCTCAGCGTATGTCGCCGGAACGATTGTGCGAGAAGGCGGGAATCGTTTCCTGCAAATCCCCGATCCGCAAGGCATCGTGTTTAATCCAAACGACCATGTACAACTCTCATGGTCGGCCAGTCAGCTCGGTTCCAGCGGACCTGTGGCCGTCAGCGGCGCGGGCGTTCCTCACAGTCTGACACTCGGCGCACGGCAGCAGCCCAACAAATTCCAGATTACGGTCGGACCCGACCTTGTTCCTACCGAGGTGGTCAACGTGCAAGTCCGGCGTGAACGCAACAATACCGCCTGGAGAACTGTTTTGGATATTGCGCATCAACTCTCGGCTGGCGGCATCCTCAACCAGGTGGCCGGGTTCGTCTATGGAGGGTTATTCACGCTGATCGGACGCGGGATTTATGCGCTTGTTCGTCTGATTGGCGGACAGGGGAAAAACTATCCCGCGACCGTTGAAGGCAGCGGTGATGATGCAGGTAAGCTGTTACGCCTGGGAGACGCCGCAGGACGTTCAGCCTTGGGAGGAGCTTCCCGCATCATTATTCAAGCAAACAGCACAACTCTGGTGCGTAACGTTGAACGAATCAATGGTGATGTCATCCGGCTCACCCAAGCCGTGAGTTTGACCGGCGGCGTGCGCGTTGCTCCTTATGAAACGCACACGCCGGACAGTTATTGGGATTGGCGCAATTACTATCCCGCTTCCATTCCTGATCCTAGCCGTCCCACGGCGCTCCGGGTCGAACAGGTTGGTGATGATCGTCTCGCGTTGCAGTCCTTCGATCGCGTGGTTATCGCCGTCGGCGATCAGTCGTATCATCGCACGGTGACGGCAGTCGCGGGAGATGGGACAGTGGAATTAAACGAAGCGCCGTCCCTGAATGGGGAGCCAATCTTGCGCATCGCCAAAATTGGTGAGGATGATCCCATAGGCAACGTGGACAACGCATCCTTAATCGAACTCTACGGCATGGGGTGGATGCGCTGGATGTTTGACCCCTACGGTCAATTGCATTTCCGCACGCGACCGACTCCTGGCTCGTTCTGGGACGTGGTGGCGCGTGTCGCCCGGTACGCCTTTAGTTCGCAGTCCTGGAGTTTCATCTGGGCGTCAGTGCTGACCATCGATCGTGTGCATCAAGCGGAACACTTGGCGCGCATCGAACAAGAAGCGTCGAGTGAAAGCGGGGATACGTATTCACCCCTTGGCCGCCTGAGAGGGGAAATGCGCGTCGTGGGAGACATCGCTCGGTATTGGCAGGTTCCCATCGGCGGCACGCGGAATACCGACACTATGGTGGCTCCAGGTATGCAAGATGCTCCTGGCGTATGGTTAACCGATACGCCGCGTGTAATTCCCTCAATGGCGACCGGCGTAGTCGCGGCCGCCGACCCGAATGGCACGGCCGGTATTAATGCGGGAATCACTGATCCTGGACGTGACGTCGCGGATGTATTTTTCGCCAAGACAACCAACGCCTCCAGCAATCCGCTGACCGCTAAAGCCACTGGGCCGAATGGATTTCAACCGTCTCTCCGAGGTTGGGCGCCTAGCAGCGCCATCATGCAACGGTCTAGCGGCGTCTATGTCGCGTTCTCACGACCGGGAACGCACCGCATGACTATAAGGAACGGCGTGACTGGTAGTCAGCAAGCCCGTGAAGCGCAGGACGCCGGACGGCAAACCTTATGGTTTGATGTGAACGTGCAACCGGTCGTGGTTAGCATCAACGGGCAAACGGTCAACGACGGCGATACGGTGAGATTGGTACTGCGGCAACAGGCGACAGTCTCCGTCTCCAGTAACGGTGCGCGCCGTTACGCCGCCGCGGTGCTTCAGTCAACCAGAGGCACGGTGTTGCGAACGCCTGAGGCGAACAATCCGCTGGTCATCGTCGCTCAGGATCAAACGGGCGCCGAAGCGGTTGAGGTTAGTCGTTTCTACCGCTTCAATACCACCACGCGCGCGTATGACGATGCGGTACTCCAACGGCATGGCGTACATGTTCCGACCGACATTCATATTTCGGTGCGGAGCTTCAGCGTCGAAGTGACGAATACGCTTCCCGTGCGCAATGCGCTATCCCTTGACCCCGCTAGCGAGATAAACACTTTGCGTCCGAATCAAGATGCTTTCATTCTCGTGCCCGTGGCGATTGGACCGCGAGGTTTACAAATCGTCTCCGCGACGGTGAGCGCGGCGGGTACAATCTTGAACGACGCTGAACGGAACACCCTGCGCGGCAATCTCTTACAGCCGCCACCCGCGTCGCTACCGGAAAACATCCGCGCGTTTGTGGGAGTGGATGGAGGCGTCATCCAGCTGCGGTACACGCCTGCGATTACGCTACCAAGTCAAACGGTTTTACAAATGACCGTGCAAGTAGGCGCAGCGGAGCCACGTGTGACGCTGAATGTAACTCTCAATCTCACGCCATAAGGGATCTGCGTTACCCGTTACAGGCAGCCGGTGACGTGCTACGTTGGCGCTGCAGAGTTGGCCTTTATATGTAGATCACCACAAAGGAGGAATCGTCAGATGCCAGCAGCTCATTTTTTCGCCAACAATCTTGCGGAGATCGGTCTGGACCCACAAAAGGTGCAGGCCTTGTTTGAACGCGCCGAGCGTGAGGTCAAGGAAGGCTTGCTGCCGGCGTGTCAGGTCGCCATCGCCCGCCACGGCAAGATCGGCGCGATGCAGACCTTTGGCCGCGCCGTGCAAGGCGGCGTGGAGAAATCGGCCACGGACGAGACGCTCTTTGTGATTATGTCCGCGACCAAAGCGTTTACGTCAGCGGCGGCGTGGCTTTTGATGCAGGAGGATAAACTACGTCCGGAGGACCGTGTTGTGCAATTCGTACCAGAGTTTGGCGCGAATGGGAAAGACGTCGTAACCGTGGAACAACTACTCATCCATACGTCGGCCATTCCGTACGCTCCCCATTGGCAAAAAGAATGGGGAGATCGCAAGCGGCGCCTGGAACGTTTCGCCCAATGGCGATTGGATCACACGCCGGGTGAAAAATTTGTCTATCACGTCTCTGCGAACTTCTGGCCGATCGCTGAAATCGTCGAGCGCGTCAGTGGGCAGACTTTCCAAGACTTCGTGCGCACGCGGATCGCCGAACCTCTTGGGCTGCCGGACTTGCGAGTAGGGATTCCCGACTCTCTTAATAGCCGGGTGGCCGATCTTGTCTGGGTGGGCCAACCAATGACCGCCGAGGAGTACGAGAAAATGGGCTTGAAACCTCCTCGCGCCGGGGTGTCCTCCATTAGTGAAGCCGGCGTGCTGGAACTCAATGAGCCCGTCACCAGAGCGGCGGCGTCGCCTTCGGCTGGCGGCATTACCACCGCCGGTGATATGGCTCTCTTTTATCAGGCGTTACTGAATGACGGGCGCGCGTATGATGGGACACAAATTTGGCGACCTGAAATGCTGCGCGAGGCGCGCCGCATCCGCACCGGAGAGCTGCGAGATCCATACCTGGGTCATTTTGCTTATCGCGCTTTAGGGATCGCCGTGGCCGGAGGGGACGGCAAAGCTAATATGCGCGGATTTGGTCGCACCAATTCGCCGGACGCCTTCGGACACCCCGGCTTTGGCGGCCAGACTGCGTGGGCTGACCCGGCGACGGGTATTTCATTCGGCTATCTCACAAATGGATTTGACCGGAATGACATCCGCGAGGGACGGCGCCAGGTGGCGCTTTCCAGCCTTGCAGCGGTGTGTGCAGGATAAGGCTTTTGTCCGCGCTGGTGAAATGGTTATTGCTGCCAGAAGGTCACACACGCTTCGGCGAGCGCCATTTCAATGCGGGCCTTATCTCGCGTCAAATTCACCAAGGGAGCAAGCACGGCGTAATGCGAGAGAAAGCCGGTGAGGAAGCCGAGGACGGCGCAGGCGCCTTCCTCATACAGCTTCCCCACGTTTCTCGTTTTGGCGTCTTGTGGCTGAAGCCACTGGGCCAGAAATGTCAAGTAACGCTGATAGGTATCGCGCACAGCGGGGGTTTCGTCACCCTTCATTTTGATGAGACCGCGAATTTGATGGAGAAAAAGGAGAAAGTCTTCGTGGCGAAGAAAGTATTCCAGGTGGTGACGCAATAATACGCGAATGCGCTCGGCAAAAATGCGCGGGGGAGAAGTCGCTTCGACGATGGCGTGCAACTCCTCAATGCGGCGACTGAGGATCACGTGAAGCAAATCATCCCGGTCGCGAAAATACTGGTAAAAAGAACCCTTCGCCACGTCGGCGCGTTCGGTAATCTCTTCGATGACCGCCAGATACACGCCTTTGACGGCAATCACTTCTTGTGCGGCAGTGACCAGGGCTTCGCGAGTGGCGATCTTCCGTCGTTCGCGACGAGTCAAGCGAGGCGGCCGTTCGGCAAGAGAGATCGATGTTGATTGTTGTGACTCGTCAGAGTTGTCTTGAGCCGCCTGCTCAGAGTTATCTTGAACCGCCTGCTTAGTTCTTCTCATACACCTTCCCTTGCTGCAGTATTTTGTTCGCCAACATGCTTGAAGGCAGGGAGGGAGTCGAGCGCCACGCGGAGGGGCGGCGCGTCTCCCTGCTTGGATTCGCCGAAATAAAGGGTCAAGTGGGGGAAAGGAATCTCAACGCCGCGCGCATCAAAAGCCTTTTTCATGCGTCGACGAAATTCTCGACCCACCCGCCATTGTTTGATCGGCGCCGTCTTGAGACGTATCTTAATTGTGATCTGTGAAGCGGCGAATTCATCTACACCGAGGATTTCCAAATCATCAAGAATGTCAAGGGCAAACTCCGGATCTTGACGTAATGCGGCTCCAATCTCTTTAAGAATTGCTATCACCTCATCCACGTCTTCGCGATACGCAATTCCCACATTAAGGAG
>JBFWZL010000034.1:0-20097 GCA_050185455.1 Binatia bacterium
CATGAGGATAGCGAATAAGGTGATGGAACAGAGAGAGCGATAGGACATGAAGCGAATCTCCTTGGTTGATTTGGCGGATCACACCAGCGCTTTGCTTTTGTGCAACTTTATAGTATATTTTTGATACTTTACAGATATTTAAAGGGTACAATTTTGAGACTCTCAAGTCAAGGCAAGAATGCCGCTCGTGCTCGTTTGGGCTCCACGGCCGACTCCGCCACCCAACAAAACGCTAAAGACGTGGGAATGTCGCGCCGGGAAGTTATTGAAGAACATCTCCTGGAAGTGGCGGCGCAACGTTTCGCTAACGCCGGTTATCGGCAGACAACGCTTGAAGACATCGCTCGTCATGCTGGCGTGGCGAAAGCGTCTATGTACCGTTACTTCGAAAATAAGCAGGAGCTACTAGCGAAGATCTTCATCAAAGTGGCGAATACTTTGGCGAGTAGCCTTCAACCCCTCCTCACCGAGCCGCTTGCGCCGGAAGAAAAACTCAAACGCACTCTACGAGAATTACTAAGGACTATCGGCGAAAATGTTGCATTCTATACTGTCTTTTACAGTGAGGAAGCCGATCTGCCGCAGCGGTTACACGCCGAGATTGCGGATATCCGGCAGCGGTTTTTTGCCAATATGGAGCGTATCTTTGCCGAAGGCATGGAACAGGGAGCCTTTCGGCAGATGGACGTAAAACTGACCGTTTATGCTATTACTGGCATGTGTGTATGGTTATATAAGTGGTACACGCCGAAGGAAGCGCGTCTTGATGACGTAATGACGGCTTTTCTCGAATTTGTTGAACGGGGCTGTCTCGCTCCCCGCGGCGTTGAGGAGAAAGATAGTCTCGCAGATCGGCTCCGCCACATGCAAGACTTGATTGGCGGGTTGGTTGATCAAGCAGAGCGATTAGAGCGGGAAAATACTGCCGCTTAGCGGTGAGTCTGCGATTGCCTCACTCATGCTTGCGCTGGTCGTACATCAATCAAGCACGGCCCCGCGAAAGGGCGAAGAGACCCGGGCCGTTCCCGCGGTTTGAAGCGTGAGTAATTTCTCTATTGAGTAAACCTTCTCAAACTCTTGCCTTGCCCGCTCAAAATCCGGGTCTGTCTCTCTTTTGGAGATTGCGTCGTCGAGACAGGCGTACGCCGCTTGGGCGAGCATCACACGCAGTTCTTGGCGCTGGTGAACCGTCCACTCCACCGCCTGGCTGACGGCGACACGCAGCGTGGGGCTGAAAAACAAGACGGGGAAGCAGTCTTGTTTGGTGAGATGTTGAAGAAGCGGCAAATCATAAGCACTCCAAGGATTGAGATAGATCGCCCCTTCAAAGGAATCGTTGCGAGACCCTACAATACGAAAAGCGATCGCTGCCACCCAAACTCCTTCTTTGCCCTGATAGCTGAGCGGTTTGACAAGCAGCGGCAAATTTTGGCGACGAAAAGAGAATAAATTGGCGGTGCGAAGAGCAAGACCTGTTTCCTCGGGCTTTTCTAAACTCACCGCGATGGGAGTCCGCAGCGGTGTCTGGAGGAGTATTGTTCTAGAAGCAGGAGACAAGAGTCTAGGCATGGTTTGTTAGCGAGGAGACCAAAAAGCAATATGTCCAGCCGTTAATGCTTTGGGAACGGCATGGGCTTTCGCCTCGACTGTATAAATGGAAGGAGATCGTAAACCTTCGGCTGGTCGGGCCTCCGCACCGGCGGCCCCGGCAAAAGTGAAAGATTTGCTATCTGGTGACCATAAGCGGTGAGACAGAGCATATTGATCGAAGTATTGAAAAACAAGCAAAAGTGGGCGCGAGGGCACGAAATCAACAACGTCATAGCTGGTCCCGTCTTTCACATGAACAACTGCCCATGCCCAAAGATCGGTTCCTAATTTTCGTTTGGCGTAGAGGATGCGCTCTCCGTCTGGAGACCAGAAATAAGCGGCGAAATTGTCCTTGAGAAGCGTTTGAGTTTTCCCCGAGGAAACATTAACGACCTTTAGCTCTTCAAGTAATGGATCACCCACAAAGGAACTGGTTGCGACAGCGAGTACTGGTTGTGTCGGCGACCACGCTATTGCCATTTTTACTGGTAAGTGGCCCATCGACTTTGGCGTGCTGCCATCTGCTTTGGCAATCATCAGTGACGCTTTTTCCTGATCTTTCGTCAGGTCCCCATAGGCGAGCCAGTGTCCGTCACTTGACCAAGACGGTGGACCAAATGCCGCCGGGGCGCGGGAAACTAGGTGACGCTCACCGCTTTCGATATCGATGACACTGATTGAATGACCATCCCTTGCCTCAGCATCTCCCCCTGTATGCGCGAGCAAAGCCCGTGCATCCGTACGCCAGTGGAAATAGAACGGCGCGCCAGTGGCGACTGTCTTTGGTCGCTGACTGCCGATCACTGGCCATAGACCGAGAGAAAGGGCTCCCGGTCCTCCGAGCAGGACCGCCAGGTTTTGGCTGTTGGGCGCCCAATATGCGTAAATTGGGTGCAGCCCTGGTTCTTGATAGGCGTGCAGCACTTGGGAACTCTGGGCGTCGAAGATATATAGGCCATCCATAGGACCGTTTTCTCCAGCAACGGCGCGAAAACAGGCGACTCGACTCCCATCCGGGGACCATGCCGGCCAGCTGTAGAAATCTTGACCTGTTTTGATCCACTGTGGAGAGAATGCGATTGTTTGTAGCATCTCTCCTGAGGCGAGCTTTCGTTTTCCCTCACCATTCGGTTGGATCAGATACAGATCTCCCTCATCGTCTACATACGCTATGAGGTCCGTTACTGCCAAAGCAGAAGAATAAGAAAGAAAAACACTTAAAAAGCAAAACCAAAGCGAAAGAACTTTAAAGAACATCGTAAATCTCCACCACACCCTTTTGACGATAACAAAGTTTCATCGCTGGCGAAACTATTTGCAGCCTTCGAGCCCTTGATCCGTTGACAGTCTTCAGGGGACGTTCTATATAAAAGATCTTCCGAAGAGGGAACATTAATATCGGGGGTGAAGCACTCACCTCCATTTTTTTACCCACCGCCTGACCGATCGGTTAGTCCTTTCGGCTGTGGGTGTCGAGAGTGGGGACGTGGCAGACGAAGCAGGGCAATTGTCCTTCCCGGTGACACCAGAGCGAGCTGAGTTCTTGCGCGGTGTCGAGAACGCGATCACCAAAGCCCAAGAATACTTTCTGCGGGAGCAGAAGCCCGAAGGCTATTGGTATTATCCTCTCGAAGCGAACGCGACCATGGATGCGGAGTATATCTTCTTCAACCACTTTGTGGGGCGCGTTGATGAAGCAAAGCATAAACGCCTCTGTGAACATCTTTTAGCGGTCCAAGACAACGATGGCGCTTGGCCCTTATTCTATAAAGGGCCAGGTCATTTGGGGAATACGATCGAGGCCTATTTTGCACTGAAACTGACAGGCTATCCCGCTTCTCACTCAGCTTTAAGCAAAGCAAGGGAATTCATTCTTGCTCAGGGCGGTCTGGCGCAGGCGCAGGTTTTTACCCGTATCTTTCTTGCATATTTTGGACAGTTTCCTTGGCAAGGAGTGCCGGCCGTGCCGGTGGAGCTGGTCCTGCTGCCGAATTGGTTTCCTCTCAATATTTACGAAATGTCGAGCTGGGCTCGGGGAACCGTCGTGCCGTTGAGCATGATTCTCGCCCAGCAGCCGTACGTTCGTATCCCTGAAGACGGTGGCGTCACGGAGTTATGGAAAGATCCACCGGAACGGTCGGATTTACGATTCCCACGTCCTTCCCAGTCGATTTCATGGGAAAACTTTTTCATTGCGCTCGATCATTCCCTCAAATTTCTCGGAAAAAGCCCTATCAAGCCCTTACGTCAACGCGCGCTCCGTCAGGCTGAACGATGGATTCTCGATCATCAAGATAGCAATGGCGGCTGGGGAGGAATTCAACCAGCCATGTTGAATTCAGTCATGGCTTTGCACTCTCTCGGCTATCCTCATGATCATCCAGCAATGGTAAAGGGCATTCAGGCCATCGAAGATTTTCTCATGGAGACTGGTGGGCAGTTGCTTTTTCAACCCTGCGTGTCGCCTGTCTGGGATACCGTATGGGCAGTGAAGGCGCTGCTCGATTCCGGGTGTCCGAATGATCACCCGGTTGTCGTCAAAGCCGCTGACTGGATCATTGATCAGCAAATTTTCAAAACCGGAGACTGGCAAGTTAAGAATCCACAATTGGAACCGGGAGGTTGGGCGTTTGAATTTGCCAACGATTGGTATCCGGATGTCGATGACACAGCAGTCATTCTTTACACCTTGAAGCGCGTTCAAGGACTAGAAGAGAAGAAAAAAGATCGAGCATTAGCGCGCGGTATGAACTGGACGTTGGGCATGCAAAGCCGCAACGGCGGCTGGGGAGCGTTTGATACGGATAATACGCTCGATTTATGGAACCAGATGCCGTTCGGCGACATGAAAGCGATGATTGACCCTCCTACGGCTGATCTTGCCGGTCGCTTGTTGGAGATGATGGGAACTTTTGGGTACGACCTCGATTTTGGCCCTGCACGGCGAGCGCTGCAGTTTCTTCACAAGGAACAAGAGGCCGATGGTTCGTGGTGGGGACGTTGGGGCGTCAACTATATTTATGGCACCTGGTCGGTGCTGATGGGGTTGCGGGCGATTGGTGAAGATCTCAACCGGCCCTATGTACGTCGCGCTCTCGCGTGGCTGAAAAGTCGTCAGAATCCAGACGGTGGCTGGGGGGAGGATTGCCTTTCGTATTGGGATCAAAGCAAAGCCGGGAAAGGAGAAAGCACCCCCTCACAAACAGCGTGGGCAGTCCTGGGACTACTTGCCGGCGAAAATGAAATTGATCCGGTAGCGCTGCGCGGCATCCAGTACCTATTGACGCAACAAGAAAGCGTTGGCTCATGGTCGGAGCAACTCTTTACCGGAACAGGTTTCCCTCGACACTTCTATTTACGTTACTATGGGTATCGTAATTATTTCCCATTAATGGCGCTTGGGCAGTTTCGTGTCCGTATCCAAAAACAGCTGCAGCAATGAAACCTCAGGTGATGAGTGTAAATGAGGAGGGGAGCGGAGGAAGGAGTAATACTATGTTGATAAAGGCAAAAACAATTAAGATTGAAACTGAGCGGAAAACTCAGATATTCGACCTGACGGATGAAGTCAGACGTTTTCTTGCGGAAACTGGCGTGGTGAACGGAATGGGGGTGGTGTCGACACTGCACACGACCACCGGGGTCTTTTTTACCGAGGTCCAGGATGCGTTATGGGAAGACGTTGAGAGCTTTTTGCGGAAACTCGTTGCCGAACGTGCAGGATATAAACATAATGATCCGCGGTTTTCCGACTGTGACCGAGCGAATGCGGCTGCGCACTTGAGAGCGATTCTCTTAGGCGGTTCCGTCTCTCTCCAAGTAGAAGACGGGCGACTTGTGCTCGGACAATTTCAGCGCGTTATTTTCGCTGAACTTGACGGACCCCGTCCGCGTTCGCTACGAATGCAGTTCATGGGGGAAGGCGCCGTGGTGACTCATCAAACATCTCTTTGGCAGAACGGAAATGAACCACTATCATTACCGCAAGGAGAAGGGCTTCTATGAAGAAGCTGGCGGTTCTGGGTTCGACAGGTTCTATCGGGGTATCCACGCTCTCAGTTGTGGAGCGTTTTCCCGATCGGTTTCGTGTGGTCGCGCTTGCCGCAGGTAAGAATCTGGCGAAGCTCAAAGAACAGGTCATCCGTTTTCAACCGGAAGTGGTTTCGCTTTCTAGCGAACAGGATGCAAGAGATCTACGCGTGCAGCTCCCGAATTTCCGAGGAGAGACCCTCTGGGGAGAACCTGGACTCCATGCTGTCGCCACACACCCCGAGGCGGAGATGGTCATGGCGGCCTTGGTTGGCGCCGCTGGTTTAGCACCTACTTTGTCCGCGATCCGCGCAGGAAAAACAATCGCGTTGGCCAACAAAGAAGCCTTAGTCATTTCGGGCGAACTAATGACTCGTGAGGCGAAGCGATGCGGGGTGAGGATCTTACCGGTCGATAGTGAACACAACGCTATATTCCAAGCCTTGCACGGGCATCAGCGGACGCAGGTGAAACGCATTATTCTCACTGCTTCTGGGGGGCCGTTTTTGCATCGCCCGGCAAAAGAACTTGCCGAAGTGAGTATCGAGGAAGCCCTGAAGCATCCGACCTGGAAAATGGGGAGTAAAATCACCATCGATTCCGCGACGCTAATGAACAAGGGACTCGAGGTTATTGAAGCGCGATGGCTCTTTGATTTGCCGCCTGAGCAAGTAACAGTTATTGTTCATCCTCAGAGTATCGTGCACTCCATGGTGGAGTACATAGATGGATCCGTGCTGGCGCAACTTGGTATTCCGGACATGACGATTCCCATTTCTTATATCCTGGCGTATCCGGAACGTTTGCCCCTCACGCATTTGCCTTCTCTTGATCTCGCGTCCGCTGCACAGTTAACGTTCTTTCAACCGGATCTTGAGAAATTTTCATGCTTGAGATTGGCATATGCTGCTTTACAACAAGGCGGAACCTGCCCCGCGGTGTTAAACGCCGCTAACGAGATTGCCGTGGAAAATTTTCTGGCTGGACGGATTCGTTTTCCTGATATCGCCATGCTGAATGAACGTGTGTTACAGAGTCATGTTTTTCAACCGGTATCAGATCTTGAGGTTTTGTTAGAAGCCGATCGTTGGGCGCGAGCAGAGGCCCAATCCATGCTCAAGTGTCTGCAGTCCCAGGTCGCAGCTTCCGCTTAGATAGATAATGGATGGTGGGGAGGAAGAGGTTGTGAGACAAGAGGAAGCCGCGCGCGTCAATGATGAGTTTTCTCCTCTCACCACGCACGCCGCTTCTCAGTCTCTGGCTGATGCCTACGCGTATTGTCATCGCGTAGCGCAAAAAAGCTCCTCAAACTTCTACTACGCTTTTCGTTTGTTGCCGTCCGAACGGTATGACGCGTTATGTGCGCTCTATGCGTTCTGCCGTTTTATGGATGATATCGCCGATCAAATTGAATCCCGTCCATCTCAAGAACGATCACAGAGCCGGAGTGAGCGGATCACGTTCCTCCTGAACACCTGGCGCGAAGAACTGCGGCACTGTTACAACGGCGCGCCGCGCCATCCCATCTCGCTTGCTTTAGCTGATGTTGTCAAAAAATTTCCCATCGCTCAGGCGCATTTGGCTGGCATCATTAGTGGTGTTGAGATGGATCTGCATAAGCGTCGTTACAGAAACTTTGAGGAACTATACGAATATTGTTATCATGTCGCTTCGCTTGTCGGGCTCGTTTGTATTGAAATTTTTGGGTACCGCAATCCCAGTGCTAAGGAATATGCCATCAATCTCGGCATTGCTTTTCAATTAACTAATATTCTGCGAGATGTGGGGGAGGATGCCCAGCGAGGCCGCATTTATGTACCCACCGAAGATCTCAGCCGTTTCGGCTACACCGAGCACGAGTTACTCGCTAATGTCTATAACGAGGCGTTTTTTCGCTTAATGGCTTTCGAGGGGAAACGCGCCCGTGAGTTTTATGGGAAAGCCGTGGCGCATCTTGCTGCGGAAGACCGGGGTTCGCTAATCGCGGCCGAAGCCATGAGGCTTATTTATTCCCGTTTGCTTCATAAACTCGAAGCTAAGCGGTTCCACATCTTTGGGCCGAGAATTTCTTTGACCACCCCAGGAAAAATTGGCTTGGCGCTTACCGCCTGGGTGCGAGGCAAATTATCCTTCTGAAAGTTCCTTTATCTTTGCTGCATGACGCCGATACGCCTTGGTATGGACATGAAGAAGGTTCGGCATTTTCTTTGTGGATTGCTATGTGGCGCTGCTGGAATGTACTGGTATACATTTGCTGCCGAAGGAACTTTAGAACAGGTATCGTCTTGGTTAGAGAACGCCGCGAATGAATATCGTGCAACGCACGATGTTCCTGAGGCTGATTCCGGCTGGAGGAATCACAAAAAAAGTAGCGGAAACCGGCTTTAGAAAAGGCGTAAGTCTCCCCTGTCTGACTACTAAAAGGGCAGTAGTATACAGAGGAGAAAGAAAATGTGCGAAAAGAACTACGCTACCGCTCGTAGTTTCTTACCGTTGCTGCGGGAGCAGTTCACCACCCCTTCATTATCCGGCAAATACTCTGCAATGTTCGTTTTGCTGTAACGTGACCCTGGAAAGAGGGAGCGAATAGCGAACGCTACTTGTCCCATCAGCCTTTTCACGCCAGGCGTTTTCTCTGCCTCACTAATCGGTTCCAACCGGATAATTGCTCCATCGGGTTTTTTACAAACCTGGAAGAAAAACTGTTGTTTTTTCCCGGGTTCGATGACTAGAGCTTCGAGCAGGAGTTTACTACAGTCCGTGTTGATATAGTACTCACTGACTCGTTTGATTCCATCTGGGTCTCGGAGAAACATCTCCGGGCGACGAATAACGATTTGCCGCAAATCGACCGGGCCCTCAATTGTGACGTTTGGCATTTAGTACTCTCCTTAATAGAGAAGGCAGGACATGAGGGATAACCCTCGGCGTTCTGCGGCGTCCTGCCTAGCGGTTTCCGTACAGCAAACTGTGCTGGACAATCAGAATATAATCCCTCTGCAGACCGCGAGTACTATTCTATTTACCTTTCCAACCGCTAATGGTCAAGTCGTAAAGCGAAAAGAATCCTGCTGTGGTGAGGTTAACTCAGGTATCTGAACTCTACTTTACAGAATGCTGGGCAACGGGGTATAGGTGGACCAGTCTAAATTCATGCAGAAGGGAAAGCCAAAGAACGAGGAGCCTATGTTCTCTGTTCCCCCCCCTACAAAAATTAGTAAGAGTCCCTATGTCGTTCCCATTGAGGAAGCGATCGAGGAAATCCGTGCCGGGCGCATGATCATTCTGATGGATGATGAAGACCGTGAGAATGAGGGCGACCTTTGCATGGCTTCCGAAGCGGTGACGCCTGAGGCGATTAATTTCATGGCCAAGTACGGACGTGGCCTTATTTGTCTTCCCATGGCGGAAGAGATGATAGATGCGTTGAGCTTGCCCATGATGGTTGCGAAGAATACGGCTCCGTTAGGGACGGCGTTTACCATGTCGATCGATGCGCGTCACGGTGTTTCCCGGGGAATTTCCGCAGAAGATCGTACAACAACAATTCTTACTGCCATTCGGGACGACGTTCGTCCCGAAGATCTGATAACTCCGGGGCATATTTTCCCCTTGCGTGCTCGGAAGGGTGGAGTGCTGGTGCGGACCGGGCAAACTGAGGGGGCGGTTGACCTTTCCCGTTTAGCTGGAATGAAGCCGACTGGTATTATTTGTGAGATTATGAGGGATGATGGCACAATGTCCCGCCTTCCAGACCTCGAAGAGTTTTCGGCGAAATTTGGTATCAAAATCGCCACTATCGCGGACCTCATTCACTATCGTTTACGGCACGACTCGCTTGTTCACCGTCAAGCCGAAGCACGTCTACCCACTCGGTGCGGGGGGGATTTTACAGCGTATGTGTACACAAGTGATGTCGATGAAGAAGAACATCTTGTCCTTGTGAAAGGCGAGATTTCTCCACACGAGCCCGTGCTCGTGCGTCCTCACGCGGAATATCCACCTGGAGATGTGTTTTCTTACACTTACAGCAATACGAGCGCCTTACTGCATGAATCCATGCGGCTGATTGCAGCTGAGGGGAAAGGCGTAATCCTCTATTTGCGTCAGAGCGGACAAGGTGCGCAAGTATTTCGAAATGGGAGCCGGTCGGGCCGACGGCCGAGTTCGCCAAGTACGAGTCCTGGTTCGCAAATTCGTGATTTCCGGGATTATGGTATTGGGGCGCAAATTCTTCGTGACATCGGCGTTCGGAAGATCCGTCTTCTAACGAACTACCCGCGTCGTCTCGTGAGTCTTCCTGGGTATGGTCTAGAAATTGTCGAGTTTGTGTCGCTAGCGGAAGGCGAGCAGGAGCGGTCGGCAATGCCGAAGCGTGGAGGGCGCGCCTCGCGAGCTTCCGCATAAAGAGTGGTGAATAATGGCGCTTTCCGATTGTTTAGTAAAAGTAACGGCAGCGGAGAAAACCGTGCGTGCGTTAGCCGCGGTAACAACCGGTCTTGTTGAAGAGTCACGACAACGTCACCAAACCGCGCCTACTGCAAGCGCGGCCTTAGGTCGGACACTTACCGCTGGTCTCTTGCTCGGCAGTATGCTGAAAGAGGAAGAGACCTTGTCGCTGCAATTTATCGGCAAAGGTCCTCTGCGTGGGATTTTTGTAGACGCGAATGCCCGAGGAGAAGCGCGCGGATTTGTCTATCGTCCACGTGTGCATTTGCCTATTCGTGAAGGCAAACTGGATGTCGGAGGGGCTGTCGGCGCCGGAACCTTGACAGTCATTCGCGCCCAGTCGTGGTCAAAAGAGCCGTACCGCAGTATTACTCCGCTTGTCTCTGGAGAGATTGGCGCGGATGTTGCCCATTACCTGCTGAATTCCGAACAAATACCCTCCGCTGTAAGTCTCGGTGTGTTCGTGCAACCTAATGAAACCGTGAGCGCTGCTGGCGGTTTCATCGTGCAGGTTATGCCTGGAGCTAGTGAGGAGACGCTGACTCAACTCGAGGCCAATGTTGCACGAGCAAAACCGGTAAGCCAATTGATCCGAGAGGGAAGGACGCCTCAAGACATATTAGCGCACGTGCTGGAAGGGTTTAATTTCGCGGTCGTGGCGGAAACGCCAGTCCGTTTTGCTTGTCGGTGTACTCGCGAACGGGTGCTCAGCACGCTCATGGCGATGGGACAAAAAGAGATGCAAGATCTACTGGCGGAAGAGGGCCAGGCTGTTGTCACCTGCGAATTTTGTAGTGAGAAATATACGATAGGCAGAGAAGAAATAGAAAATTTATTCGTAGACCGCTAATCGAGGATTTCAAGATGGCTCTTGCTAGGGCGTCGTTGTGGAAAAAGAAGGAAGCGTTCGCTTCCTTCTTTTTTTTCTGCCTTGTCATGTGGCAGCCTCCAGGGCAGGCTGCTGATACAAATTGGGATGCTGCGGAAAAAGAGGCGAGTGGCTTACTCAGCCGTTATATTCGTATTGATACCACGAATCCCCCCGGACGTGAACTTGCCGCTGCTCAGTTCTGGAAAGAGATTCTTGCGCAAGAAGGTATTGATGCTCAGGTATTTGAACCGCAACCTGGCCGTGGCATCGTATATGCGCGGTTGAAAGGAACAGGAGAAGAGAAAGCGCTCATTCTGCTGCATCACCTTGACGTTGTACCAGCCGTGAAGAATGAGTGGGAGGAAGACCCCTTCGCTGGTGTTATCAAAGACGGTTATGTCTATGGTCGAGGAGCGATTGACTGTAAGGGGGTGGCGATCACCCAATTTATGGCGCTTGCCCTGCTGAAACGCGCAGGCCTGCCATTAAAGCGCGACATTATTTTTCTCGGTACCGCCGATGAAGAGGCCGGCGGGCAGCAAGGCGCTGGGTGGTTTATCGACCAGCATTTTGATCTTATCGAAGATGCTGAATTTTTATTGACTGAAGGGGGGGGCGTCCGTATCCACGACGGACGCCGTTCCTATGATGTTGATATTGCGGAAAAGGCCCCCTGCTGGATTCAGCTTGAGGCGAGCGGACCAGCCGGGCATGGTTCGCGTCCGTTGCCAGAAACGGCGGTTACGCGCCTTATTCGAGCACTTGAGAAGATTGTTCGCTATGAGACTGAGGTTAAAATTGTGCCAGCAGTTCAGGCTTATTTTTCAGCCCTAGCCGAAGGGGAGGAAGCAGAAAAAGCCGCACGCCTGCGTCACTTGGAAAAAGCTCTCGCCGATCCACAATTTCGCCAAGAGTTTTTGGCAAATCCCATGCATAATGCGCTCGTGAGAAATACGATCTCACCGACCGTGCTTGAGGGGAGTAATAAAACGAACGTCATTCCTGGCCGGGCGCGCGCGCAGCTTGATTGTCGTTTGTTGCCTGGCGAGGATCCGCAAGAGTTTGTGAACCGTCTCGAACGAATCGTGCATGACTCAGATGTGAAATTTTCCGTACTCATGAATTTCCCACCGCTTGCGTCTGAAGCGGATACGCCGCTATTTCGAGCCATTCGAAATGTAGCGGAACGTCATGATCCTCAAACGCCCGTCGTACCCGCTGTTCTCTCGGGATTTACCGATGCTCATTATTTCCGCCGGAAAGGAATTGTGAGTTACGGATTCTCTGGTCTTCCCCTCGCCGAAGAAGACGGACGCCGGGTGCACGGAGATAATGAGCGTATCCCGCTCGCGAGTTTACGAGAAGGGATACAGATCTTAGTCGAATTGGTGCAAGAGCTAGACAAGTAGCTCAACCGTAGGGGCTGATTCAATCCGAGGCCGACGATGCGTTTTGCTAGGCTGCTAGAGAAGACGTTTTCTTGACGTCCGCGTCTAACGAATGTCCTGACGAGGAGGTTTTCGGACTCGTCTCTTTCACTACGTAATGCGGACGACCTCTTACTTCATCGTAGATGCGTCCCACATACTCCCCTAAAATGCCAAAGGCGAGTAGCTGCACACTGCCCAGAAAGAGGACGGCGGTCACAAGAGTGGCGTAGCCAACAAACGGGGCGTCAGTGACAAAGCGCCAGTAGAGAACCAGTGCGACCATCGCAAACGCAAGAACGCCTGTCGCAAAGCCCGCATAAAGAGCCAGGCGTAACGGGCTGTGAGAGAAGGACACTACGCCGTCAACTGCTAAAGCTATAGATTTAGAGAAGTTATATTTCGGCTCGCCGTCAAAACGCTGTTGGCGGACAAACGGGCAATCTGTATAACGGAACCCTACCCATGCCCGGAGACCGCGAATATAGCGATTGTGCTCTGGCAGACTATTCAGAGTGTCCACCACCACACGATCCATAAGGCAGAAGTCCCCTCCGTCTAGTGGGATTTTTGTCTTTGAGAGTCGCGCCAAAACGCGATAATAGGCCCAAGCGAGGAAGCGTTTACTGAAAGGATCGACGTCTCTCTGCGTTCGCCGCCCCATAATAACCTGATAACCCTCGTACCAACGCTGCAACATGTGAGGAATGACCTCAGGAGGGTCTTGTAAATCCGCATCCATGACCACGACGGCGTTACCAGTAGTGTGTTGCAGACCGGCGGTGACTGCGGCTTGATGACCGAAATTTCGCGAGAAACTTATAAACCGGACGCGAGCGTCGTTTTTCGCGGTCATCCGTAACCAATCGGGGGTGCCATCCGTGGAGCCGTCATCAACGACGATTAATTCTAACTCGGCCTCAAGTTCCTTGAACACCGCCGTGAGGCGTCGGTAGAATTCTGGAAGATTTTCGATTTCATTGTAAGCGGGAACAACGACGCTGACGCGTGGACAGATGCGGTTCATGAATTTTTCTCCTTGACTCGATCTACTCTGTTGCCCGCTGACTCCGTTCCTGCTGAGTCGGGGCCTCACGATACGGTTGACCTGATTGATACAATTGTAAGCGGCTCGTGATCTGGTTGTGTTGCTGCTCTTGCTTTTGCTGACTTGCTATTTGGACTGCCGTTCGTTCTATTTGTATGGCGTCTTGGAAGCGACCCGCTTCCGCATAGGCGGCGGCCAAGGTGTCTAGTAGAACCGGGTCTCTATAGTTGGTCCGTTCGCAAGCTTCCTGGGCAAGCTGCACAGCTTTTGCCCCATCACGAAGGCTGGCGTCGGGATGTGTTGCGAGAATCCAAGCTAATGTGTAAACAGTTTGGATTGCCCTGTGGTTCAGTACTAAGGCCTGCTCGAAGTGGGTAATGGCTTCTCGGGGAGGGATGTTCTGAAAAGCGCTCGCTTCCTTCATATACAAGAGACCGAGATTGTAATGCGCTTGCGGAACCACAGGTTCATGACTGATGGCATTGCGGAAATATGCGGCTGCTTGGCTCACGTCTCCTTTGCGCCAAAATGCCGTGCCAAGAATGCTGTGCAATTTTGATGAAGCAGGCTCAAGACGGACAGCTTGCAGGCCGTGTTCGATGGCGGCGTCTATTTTTCCTTCTCTTAAGAGAGCAAGCGAGAGGTTGCTTTGCGCCTCGGCAAGATCCGGTTTAACACTGATCGCTGATTGAAACCGTTGAATAGCTTGTGGATAGTCTTTTTTCTCTAGAAACAGTATTCCCAAATTATTGTAAGCGATCCAGCTGCCAGGGTCCTTCTGCAGAGTATCCGACCAGAGTGTTTCAGGACCAATATAAATATGCGCTTGCCTCCAGGTGAGAAAACCTAAACATCCCACGAGACATAATGAGAGCAGAGAACGGCCAGACGCTCTCAGGTGAAAGACGCTCATAGGAAGGGAAAGAGAAAATCCTAGTGCTTGGAGTCGAGCGGGGAGAAGAGATGGTTCACGCCACCACAGTCCCGCCACGAGAGCGATGACGCCGACGCTGGCAAGATACTGAAAGTGGTCAGCGACGTAAGAATATCTCATGAAATAGACATTAAAAAAGCCGAGCACTGGCGCTAAGGTTCCTGAAAAAAAGAGTGTTGCAACTGCCGGAGCTCTTCCTATTCTCCTATGAAACAGTGCGAAAACCACGAGAACTATCAGGGAGGCGGCAGGGAAGAGATACTGCCACCAGGAGCCGGAATCTACGGTCCACTGAGGATAGATGAAAGTCAGGGAAGTCGGCCAAAAGAGCTTGCTTACATAGAACCACCAGGCTCGACCGGCAATAAGAAACCTCTCCGTTAAAGAAAAATCCCAGTCGCTGCCGATTGCCCCACTGACCTCTTTTTCCAGGATGGTTGTGCCTATTCCCATGAGTAAGCCCATGATGAACAAGGGCGCGAGGAGGAGGATATCATTGCGAGAAATAGTTCCCCTTTTCCACCAATGAATGAGGAGAAGCACGGCGGGGAGGGTGCAGGTCGCGGTCTTGCTGAGCAGAGCACAGAAAAAGAGAACCAGGGCGAAATAATAATACCGCCAGAGAGGTCTAGTAAAATCTTGGGAGGGAGCCTGGAACGAAGAAAAACGCAGATAACAAAGAAGTGAAGCAAAATAAAAAAATCCTGACAAGACGTTTTTTCGCTCGGCGACCCACGCCACCGATTCGACTTGTACTGGGTGGAGAGCGAAAATTGCGGCGACTAACCAGGCTCCAGGTATAGCCAGAGTGCGGCACAGCAGAAAAAGAAGAATGGCATTCGCCGCGTGTAGAAGAACGTTGACCAAGTGGTAACCAGTCGGCCACAAACCCCAGAGCTGGAATTCCAGCCAGAAGGTTGTAAAGGTGAGCGGATAATATTGAGGCGCGGACGTTGGATGGAGCCAGATCTGTAGAAGACCCGCCGTGGTTCGTAAGAACTGATTCTCGGTGATATAGACTTTATCGTCAAAGATGAAACCACCATACATTGCCGGAAGATAGGCAATAATGGTCGCTAGGAACAGGAAAAAAGCGACTAGTCGTAGGTCTTTGTTTTGAGAATCTGTTATGTCCTGCATAGCCGGCTCCGAGGCGCAAACGAGGTGGCGTCAAGAGCCAGGACTCTGTGAATCGGGAGCAGGCATCCCCCCTTATGCGCGTTACTGATAGTACTTTTCGGCGAGAGAAAAGACTTCTTTATACCGTGAGTCTTCCTCTTTCTTATAACATCCTTCTGGCCACTCCAAAAAAATCGCTACTGCTGTTCAAGTAGTATACTCCGTTGTCAAGGAGCTAGGTGCTCAATGAGTTACTGCCAAGAGTACACTTCCGTTGCGGTCGGATCGAAAGTGAATGCGCCCTTCGGGCAGTTGGCGTGACTACCGGTTACGATGCCGACATCCTGAGCCGCAGCGGTCGAGGTGAGAGTAACGTCCTTACTGCTAACCAGGGTAGCTCCATCGTAGCTCTGCGTATCCACATACTGTGCTTCCAGAGTTGTGACCGCATTTTTTACGTCTGATTCAACCCGAGCACAATGTGCTTTGGATCGATACTGAGCAAACTGCTCGGTAGCGATAGCGGCCAAGATGCCAATGATGGCGACGACGACGAGAAGTTCGATCAGGGTGAAGCCTTTTTGATTCTTTAGCATTCGTTGAATCCTTTCATATTGAAGTTATAGAAAAAAAGTTTTGTTTGTGAGAAGAGCAAAGAAGATGCCACAAACAAATCGGCGTGAGATGAAGGGCATTGTCAACTAAATGCGTGCAGCAGCGTGAGTTTTTCGCGAAGAAGCCCGACGTTGGGCAAGGCTTGCCCTGGAAAATGGGGGCAAAAAACGGCGTCGTTGTCAAAAGATGGCACTGCGATTCGTCTATAGTGCGGGGCGCTCAGCGTAGTGGCAGAAACCCGTGGCATCTCCAGGACCGTCATCTCTGTGAAAAAGAGACAGTATGTCGCCTGGATGAAGCGTAATCCAGGAACGAACAGGGAGTGGAGCAGGAATCCCGGATTCCACTCCGTTGCATCCGGGCCACTACGAGTGACAAATACGAATCAGAGATTTTGTTCTTGAACAGAGGCCATGTTATCCGTCTGATCAACTGGCCAAAAACAACAGTCTATACCTTCGATGTTCTCTTTTGCTCGAATTGCGAATCAAGATGAGATGAAAGAAGGAGACTGTTTGAGGCAAGAAAAGATAGGAACTTCCCAAATACCAAAGGGGAGGCCACCTGAATGATGGCCTCCCCTTTGGTTAAACATTGATGTGCTGAGTTACTGCCAGGAGTACACTTCCGTCGCGGTCGGATCGAAGGTGAAGGTGCCCTTCGGGCAGTTGGCGTGACTGGCGGTTACGGTGCCGATATCCTGACCTGCAGCGCCATTTACGAGCGCAACGTCTTTACTGCTAATTAGAGTAGCGCCATCGTAGCTCTCTGTATCCGCATACTGAGCCTCCAGAGTCGTGACCGCGTTTTTCACGTCCGACTCAACTCGCGCGCAGAACGCTTGCTGCCGATACGTGGCAAACTGCGGGATAGCAATAGCGGCCAAGATGCCGATGATGGCGACGACGACGAGGAGTTCGATCAGCGTAAAACCTTTTTGATTCTTAAGTGTCATGATTGTTTTCTTCCTTTCCGTGGTTGTGAAATAATAGTTGTTCCTAGGTCTCTAGTCTCCGTCTCTTCTGCCTTGAAGCTTGCTCGTTTTGTTTCTCTCCTTTCTGCCTGTTTTCTATATCGGTTGGCTTGTGTGAACCTTTATGTGTCTCTGTTGTGTTCTTGATACAAGCAATCTGCATGCCAAGCGTGAGTGCCAATTGCGGATGACATATATATGAGAAAAATGCAGGGAATTACGTAAAAAGTAGTCAGCTCGTAATGAAAAGATCTCAAGAAGGACGGCCAAAAAATGTCACGAGTGACAAATTGCGGCGTTCAAGCAGACGGTGCAACCTGAGAAGCATCAGAGAAGATAGCGGATACATTTACCAAAACTGGGTTCTTACTTTCGCGGGAAGGTTCATCCGTCTGCGGCGCACCCTCGATGACGAAAACGCTTTGCGCGAGCGGACAAGCCGCCCGTGACGGGGAATGAGGTCTGGAAGCGTAGGTAGTCATCTCGGTTATTTTTCTGGGCGGTTTCTTGGCTGACGAGACGTCTGCGCCATTGGTAGAGGGTATACGAAACTGCAAACCGCTTTGTTTATCCACATTCACGAGCGCTTCGTGGGTAGACTGTCCTGCCGTCTTGGTTATTACAGGGAAACTGGCGGCATGGAGGAGAGTTGCTTTACTAGCTGAGCATAGGTGAGGAGGACAATTTCTGCAGGAAGGGATCGAAGGCAAGCCAGAAAATACGATGCGCCGGAGCGAAGGTGTCGGTCTTACGTAATGTGGTACTTCTGCAGCCGATGGCGTAGGGAACGATAATTGATGCCTAGCAGCTCGGCGGCTTTCTTTTGTACTCCACCAACACGTTCGAGAGCAGCGCGCAGGATGCGTTGTTCGTATTCCTCAAGTTCTGTATCAAGACTGACGCCTTTGCGGAAAAAATCCGGTGGCGCGTGAGGCGTGCTGCGTCGTTCAACCAGGGGATATGGAAGATCTTGCGCGCGAATGGTTTCGCTTTCCGCCATGGTTACGGCATGCTGCATAATGTTCTGCAATTCGCGAATGTTGCCAGGGTACGAGTGATCGAGGAGTACCCGCATAGCCTCTGGTGCGATCTGGCGGATGGCCTTGCCGCTCATGGCAGTGAAATGCGTTAAGAAATGTTGAATCAACAAAGGAAGATCGCCCTGACGTTCTCGTAACGGCGGCAGAACAATGGAGATGACGTGCAGGCGATAAAATAGATCTTCACGAAACTTCCCACTCGCCACTTCCTCTGCGAGATTTTTGTTGGTTGCCGCAAGAACACGGACGTCAACACGCATTCCTTGGCTTGCTCCGATAGGGGTAATTTCTTGTTCTTGCAACGCGCGTAGGAGCTTAACCTGCATGCTGAGTGGTAGTTCTCCCACTTCATCGAGAAAGAGCGTGCCGCCATCCGCTTGCTTAAACAAACCATCCCGATCTTTCAGCGCACCGGTGAATGAGCCTTTGACGTGCCCAAAAAGTTCGCTTTCGATAAGGGTCTCGGGGATAGCGCCGCAATTAACCGCGACAAAAGGATGTGCCGCGCGCGTACTTTTGTCATGGATGGCGCGGGCGACCAGTTCTTTCCCCGTACCGCTCTCGCCGGTAATCAGTACGGTCGTCGTGCTTTCCGCGACTTTGGTGATGAGTTGATAGACAGCCGCCATGCGTTCACTGCGTCCGACCATATTGCCGCAGAAGACGGTATTCGCGAGGTCTTCTGCGGTCACGGATTGCGCCAATTCCTGAGCCTCCCGTAAGCCGCGTTCAAGCTTACGAACTTCCGTCACGTCTTGGACGCTATAGAGCGTACCCACCGGCTCTCCTGCCGCATCATGGAGCGATGAATGCAACACGCGGAGTAGGCGCGGCGTTCCAGATTCTCTGGACAAAGGCAATTCAAACGGTTCAACGGTAGACAAACTGCTTTGCGGCGGTGGGAAGAACTCGGAAACATCGCGACCCGTGAGCGAATGCGGGGCCGCGCCGACTAGTTCTCCTAACAGACCATTGGCATATTCGATGCGCCCGGCGTTATCGGTCAAGAGTATGCCGCTCTCCAGGTTCTGCATGGCGCCTTGATACAAGGAAGACAGACGTTCGATGGCGACGCCGCGCTCGGCGAGAAGCGTTTCGACACTAGACATACGCTGTGTCAGATGACTGCCGAGCATAGCGATAGCGTAAAATGAAGAGAGGGTCACCATTAACTGGACCGTGAAGTGAAAACCGGATGGTGGGAGGTCGGTAAAAAATACGACTGGACTAAAACCGAACGGCGGCAAGACGCCATAGAATAACAGATCGACGGTTGGGCCATAGCAAAGGGCTGCAAGTGTTGCAGCCACAAGCGCCCCACGACGAAACAACAGTACGGCCGCATTGAGAATGGAAAAGTGATACAGAAAAACGAAAGGACTGTAGAGACCGCCCGTGAGCAGGACAACCCCCGTGGAGAACAAGGTGTCAAAGACGAGCTGGACATACGCGAACAGGGCGAGCCCTTGCACGCGAGTCAGGAGAAAGCCGGACGCAACGGAAATGACATTCGTGACAATAATCGCCAAGAAGAGAGGGCGGCTGACCGCTAAATCATTGTCGTCTCCACTGTGGTAAAGCGTTACCGCAGCGAGTAACAAGCCCGTGGCCATGCCTACCCGGAGGAAGAGAAACCACTGAAGGCGCCGACGCAGATCGTGCCCTGGCATACCCGCCTCCTTAGCCGCCGACGATAGCACCCATTTGGAAGATCGGTAAATACATGGCGACAACGAGGCCGCCAATGACGACGCCCAAAAAGACAATAACGAGCGGTTCCATCAAAGAAGTCAAGTTTGCCACCGCGTTGTCTACTTCGTCGTCATAGAAATCGGCGATCTTACTGAGCATGGTGTCAAGAGCGCCAGTAGTTTCACCGACATTGATCATTTGACAAACCATGGGCGGAAAGACGCCGCTTGCCGTTAGGGGCTCAACCAAGGTCTTGCCTTGGCTAATAGATTGTCGGGAAGCGAGCACGGCTTGTTCGACGACTTTATTG
>JBFWZL010000035.1:0-20071 GCA_050185455.1 Binatia bacterium
GGATCTGTTCCGCATCGAACTGTTCGTATAAAGTAGAGAGAATCGTTCCCATAAGAAGAACTAAAGTCGAAAATTATAGCTCCCTGTTATCGCGGATCGTTGGGCAGAGCGCGTTGCGTAAAACCACCCACCATGCCAAACGCCTGATCTGGTCCGAGGACGAGTGAATCTGCACCGTCCGGCTCTGGTCGCATCTGCTTGGAGCGCAGGAAATCTTGTGCCCGGCTCAAGTTTGACGTCTTGAAGACCAGGGAGTAGATACCTTCGCCATTTTTTTCCAGATCGCGCCCTTCAGGGCTGGTCGAATCGTGCGGCTGGATCAGTTCGACGACCGTGTCTTCACCGACGGCGACAAAGGCGCTTTTCTTACGACCCTGAATTTCCTCCTCGTGGATTAACGTTCCGCCAAGAACCTGGCAATAGAGCCGCTGTGCAGCTGGCAGGTCTCTAACCACCACGCCGATATGCGAGGCGCGCTCAATACCCAGCGGATGCTCGCGCCAGGGCGCATTCGACCAGGTCGGTTCAAACCGCGGGTCTTTGGCAAAGTCTCCGTGCAAGGCGAACTCCAACTGGCCAGGCGTTTCTCTGGGGTGTGTCCAGATCGCATCCATCTTGTGCGGTGGTTTGACCTGAGTGCCGACGATGTTGTAGAGACGCAGGTTCTCTTGATCGAGCCGAGCGGAGATTGCTTCAACATCATCGACATACCAGGCGATGGAATGGAAATGTTGACCGAAGCGATCATGAAATTTCTTTACTGACAGATTCCGCAGGTTCTCCCTACGAGCCGGCATCATCGGTTCCATAACGACATCTCCGAGGGCGATCAGGGAAGCCTCACGCCCAGCCAGTTTCTCATAACCATTATAGAAACGAGTGACGGAAAATACGTCATCGTACCACTTGTCGACCGCAGGGAGATCGTCAACAACGTGTGTGAGATGGAACAACTTGCCTATCTTGAACATGTATCCCTCCTATTTTTGCGCATCCGCTGGAGGCGGATTACCTACAAGAAAAAATGCTTGCTTGGACTCATGTATGAAATTTATGCGCTAGTGACAAGGGGTAGCTCATTCCCCCTTTCTGTTGTTCGTTTTTACGAGCAGTGTTATTCAGAAAAACCCATCTGCTACGAGAAAGACCTCATCAATCGTTGGCTCAATTTACCGATGGACGAAGCGATTGAGGCGGGCATCCAGAGTCTTGCGCTGGCGTATGTGACTTACGGAACACCGAAGGTGATCAAGGCGTTTTGGGACCGGAGGGGAAAACAGTGATAGTGATGAGATGTTAATTGTGTGCGAGGAAAAGATCAGGCTTTTCTTTGATCCTGAGAAGCTTTTATATGATCTCTATAATTTTATAGCTTGTCACTGTATTGTCCCCACCGGAAACAAAAACCCTGTCTGATCGTCTGCGAGGCGAGTACGAGACTTAGAAATAACCCGAGGTGTGGGAGGCAGGGCTCTGGCGAGATACGCAGCGGCGGCTTTGCGAGGAATACGATACGACCGGCCAATGCGGAGGGCGGGAAGTTCACCTTTGCGAATCAGGTCGCGTACCGTGCGTGGTGAGATAGCGAAAAGGAGCGCAAATTCAGCGACTGTGTAAACTTTGGGGCGAATTTTGAAGGAATACATATGAGTCTCCTACCTCAACGGGGCGTCCACCCGACGCCCCGTCCGGTTTTCCGGCCCATACCCCAGGAAGGCTTCAACCTCTTCAACGAATCCCTCTCCCGCACTCACCTTCCTCGCCCACCACACTGGGGTCTTGTGTCCATGGGTACCCGGTTATGAGGATCACGAACAACCACTTGTCGCACCGCAATTGAGACATTTGTAGCATGACCCGTTGCGAATCATGATTGAGCCACAGTCTGCGCAGCTGGGCGCGTCAGCCTGTGACTGCCATGTCGTTACGCCATTCTGGTAAGCCAGCCCATTAGCGTTTGCCCGAGAAGCGGCGATCGGCTCTGAGACTGGAGCTGCTGCTTGAACTGTTCTGCTCTGTGTTGGTAACGCTGCGGCTTCGCCACCACTACCGCTTGGCAGGGTCTCTTTCTGTTCATTGGTTTCAATAAGTCCAACTGATTGCTTCTGTTCCGTCGAAAGAAAACGAGAACCAAGGAAGCGGAAGATATAGTCCGTCAGCGATTTAGCATACGGAATGTCTGGATTCTTGGTAAACCCTGATGGTTCGAAGCGCACGTGACCGAATTTGCTCACTAAAGCTTCGAGCGGTACGCCATACTGTAAAGCAAGGGAAGTGAGGGTCGCGATCGTATCCATAAGCCCTGAGATCGTGCTGCCTTCCTTAGCCATTTTGATGAAGATCTCACCAGGAGCGCCGTCTTCGTAGAAGCCGACATGGATGTACCCTTCATGGCCCGCCACTTCAAACTTATGGCAGATTGCTTGCCGTTCCATCGGTAAGTGACGGCGGTGTGGAGCAAGTTCCGCCACCGTCGCCTGTTGGTGCAATTCGACTTTTTTCGCACCAGTCGCTAATGGCTGTACTCGTTTGCATCCGTCTCGGTAAATCGCTACCGCCTTGAGGCCAAGCTTCCAGGATTCGAGGTAGGCCTGAATTATGTCTTCTACCGTCGCCTCGTTTGGCATGTTGATCGTCTTGGAAATGGCGCCAGAGATGAATGGTTGCACGGCTCCCATCATACGAATATGACCGAGATAGTGAATCGAACGGCTGCCACGGGTGGGTTTAAAGGCGCAGTCGAACACTGACAAGTGTTCGTTCTTCAACATCGGCGCCCCTTCGATAGTTTCATGTTCGTCGATGTACTCAACAACCGCTTGAACTTCTTTGCTGTCGTATCCCAGGCGTTTTAGAGCGCGCGGCACGGTGTTGTTGACGATTTTTAATAACCCCCCGCCAACGAGCCGATTGTATTTAACTAAGGCAATGTCAGGTTCAACGCCGGTCGTGTCACAATCCATCATGAAGGCAATGGTGCCGGTTGGCGCCAGGACGGTAGCCTGCGAATTGCGATAGCCACTTTTTCTGCCGTAAGCTAGGGCTTCATCCCATACCTTGCGGGCCTCGGAGAGCAGATCAAGTGTGACCAGCGAGGGATCAAGTTTGTGAGCATGGGTGCGGTGTTTGTCGATAACGGCGAGCATAGGCTCACGATTGACGGCATAGCCTGAAAACGGCCCCATTTGTTCTGCGAGCCGAGCAGACTGCAAATAGGCCTCGCCAGTCATAAGCGCGGTAATAGCGGCAGCATATTGCCTGCCAGCTTCGGAATCGTAGGGGAGACCAAGAGACATGAGCAATGCGCCAAGGTTGGCGTAGCCGAGACCGAGTTCACGAAATGCTTTTGCATTGGCTGTGATTTCCGCTGTCGGATAACTGGAATTATCCACGATGATATCTTGCGCAGTGATGCTGATATCCACGGCATGTTTGAACGCCGCCGTGTCAAACCCGCCATCTTCTTTCAAAAATTTCATGAGGTTCAGAGAGGCGAGGTTGCAGGCGCTATCGTCGAGGTGCATGTATTCGGAACACGGGTTCGAGGCGTTAATGCGGCCTGTGTTGGAGCAGGTATGCCAGGAGTTGATGGTGGTGTCATATTGCATGCCCGGGTCGCCGCAGTGCCAGGTAGCTTCGGCGAGTTTGTGAAGCAGCTCTCGGGCCTGGAATACTTCACAGGTTTCTCCGGAGGTGACAAAGCGTGTCGTCCACGGACCGTTTTCGATGACCGCGCGCATGAAGTCATCGGTCACGCGCACGGAGTTGTTGGCATTCTGGAAAAAGATGGAGCTATAGGCGTCGCCGTCTATGGAACCATCATAGCCAGCTTCGATGAGGGTCCAGGCTTTCTTTTCTTCTTCCGCTTTACATTGAATGAATTCGAGTACGTCAGGATGGTCGATATCCAGCACAACCATTTTGGCCGCGCGCCGTGTTTTTCCGCCGGATTTAATCACCCCTGCTGAAGCGTCCGCCGCACGCATAAAAGAAACGGGACCCGAAGCCGTGCCCCCGCCGGCGAGCCGTTCTTTTGATGAACGGATCTTCGAGAGATTAACCCCTGAGCCGGAACCACCTTTGAAGATGATGCCTTCTTTCCGATACCAGTCGAGGATTGATTCCATGCGATCCGCGACTGAAAGAATGAAACACGCAGAGCACTGAGGATGCTCCTCGACGCCGACATTGAACCACACCGGACTGTTGAACGCGAGTTTCTGGTGAATGAGGAGTGAGGTCAATTCGTCGGAGAAGGTTTGGGCGTCATCGTCCGTGGCGAAGTACCCATCTTTGCGGCCCCAGTTTGTGATGGTGTCAACAACCCGACCAATTAATTGTCTGACGCTATGTTCGCGTTGCGGGGTGCCGAGCGGACCGCGAAAGTATTTGGATACGACAACGTTAGTTGCGAGCTGAGACCAGGGTTTGGGAATTTCGACGTCGTGTTGTTCGAACACCACGTCTCCTTTCTCCCCGGAAATAACCGCACTGCGTTTTTCCCACTCGATCGAGGCATAGGGATGAACGCCTGGGCGAGTGAAGTAGCGCTTCACGCTAATACCTTTCTTCTTCCCCATAGTTGGAGAAGGCTCTGTTTTTGTTGATTGATTGCTGTCCATCCCCATTTTCCTTCGGAGTTTTCCTGCCATGTCCGCCGCTCCTCCTCTCCCTCAAAAGGGTGTTGTGAAACCGTTGATACATACAATATGTGGGGTTGTCAAGCATTTAACAATACCAGGGCTTGTGGCTTAAAAAGACTCTTCTTTTTTTGCTGTTGGTCTTCTAAGATGCTTTTCCATGGCGTTAAGAGATCAATGGAAATCCGCTGCCGATATTCTCAGTTCCGTATTACCGCATCTCGCCAGTGCAGGGCGGTTACAAGAGTATCGCGTGTGGGAAGTCTGGGAAGAGGCGGTCGGTCGTTTGGTGGCGCGCAAAGCGCAACCCAGTAAGATCCAGCGGGGAAAACTTTTTGTGACGGTCTCAAATTCCACATATTTGCAAGAAATGCAATTCTACAAAGCGCGCATTCGTGACGCCGTGAATCAACGCCTTGGCGCGCCTGTTGTCAAAGATATTTTCTTTGTCCTCGGTCGCGTGCAGGAAGCGACCGCGCGTCCCGCTCAACCGCCGCGTCGTCCATTGCCGCCATTTAAGGAACTGACAGTACCGAAGCTTGAGCGCCCTGAGCTAGAAGCAGCATTCTCTTCACTTCTTGCCGCGCGCCGGCGGCGGCTGAAGGAGAAACCGCGTGGCTGAGCCACGGATAAGAAGTCCAGCCGAACGCTTCAGCCGCCTCTTTCGCAAGGCAGGGGTCTTTCTCGGCAAAGGACAGTTTCCTGAAGCCCTCAAGGTCTTCCGTGAAGGGGAAGCGTTGGCGTTAACGCTCGGGGATGAGCGACGGCTTGCTTTGTTTCGCGAGGAAATCGCCCGTTGCTTAATGCAGAACGGGCCGCCGGAATCAGGCTAACGCCGTGTGACGATATCGAGCCGCTTTCGTCAGGCTCCCAGGTAACTGTTGAGATTGGGTGCTGTACTCTCTGTTCGCTCAGGCCCTTAACGGAACTGACGAAAGAACGTCCGGCGTCTTCCACCAAGCGGTCTTCCTCTATCGGCGCAAGGAGTTCTTTCTGCCTAGACCACATCCTTTCCTTCAGATCACCCCTTTTTCGCGTAGCGAGGTAAGGGTCGCTATGTCGAGCCCTAAGACGTGGCCATAGATCTCCTCATTATGTGCGCCGAGCAGTGGAGCAGGCTGATCGAACTGCACGGGATGTTCAACAAAATGGATCGGCATGCCAAAGCCTTTGACTCCGGGCAGCGATCCCGCCGACGGGTGTTCCAGATCCACCACCATCTGCCGTGCTTGCAGCTGTGGATTGGTCAACAGCTCCGGCATGGTGTGCACCGGGCCTGCTGGGACTTCATTACCTTGCAAGACTTCTACAGCCTCAGCCGTGACACGATCTTGTAGCCAGATCGCTACCATCTCGTCAATAAACTGAATATGCTCGCGACGTGACAAAGGCGTGGCGAATCGAGGGTCAGCCTCGAGGTCTTTCCGTTCCAGAGCGTTCAATAAGCATTGCCAATTCTTGTCGGTGGTGACGGCCACCGTCACGAAGCCATCACGCGTGGGATAGGTATTCAGTGGCGTCCCGGCGCGTGTGTGTTGCCGCGTCTTCGCGGTTCTATGCCGCCGTTCAACATTTCCAACAAGTCCGGTTGCAAAAAAAAGGACGTGTCTAGCATGGCGATGTCTACCCATTCGCCCGCGCCGCTTTGATCACGGCGTCGTAAAGCTGAAAGAATACCGATGATCGCAAACAGTGGCGCCACCGTGTCACTAATCGCTGCGCCACATCTGGTTGGTGGTTTATCGGCATACCCGGTTACGCTCGCCAGGCCGCTCATGGATTGAATCACGGGGTCGTACGCTCGCCAGTCGCGCAGAGGACCAGTCTGTCCAAAACCGGAGATAGAGCAGAGAATGAGGCGGGGATTCAATTCTCGCAGCGTTGTGTAGCTCGCGCCCATTTCCGCCATCACGCCTGGTGAATAGTTTTCCACCACAATATCTGCTTTACGACACAGCGTTTTGAACAGCTCTCGGCCTTCAGGATGGTAGAGGTCGAGGGTGATGCTCTTCTTGTTACGTCCTCTGTGCAGCATGAACACGCCCATATCTTCTTCGGTCTGTGGCTTCCCAGAAGCTCCCTTGGGGCCGATGAAGGGCGGAAAGCGCCGGTGGAGGTCACCTTTGCCAGGGGGTTCGATCTTAATAACCTCGGCGCCGAGTCCAGCCAAGAGCAAAGTACAGTACGGTCCGGCCAAGTAGCGCGTTAAATCTAACACCACGACTCCCGCGAGTGGTTTTTGCATCGTGCTTCTCCTTTCACATGCCTGCCCACGCCATAGCGCCGCGCCGTCCTATAAGTCAAGCCGCCTGACATACATTACCGTCCAACCATGAAAAACAGACCTACCATTACTCGCCGTTCCGCGGCCCGCGCTGCTGCGTACTCACTCATTGCAGAGCTTCGCCTCCCTGCGCTACACTCGGTTCGCACGTCAGCAAATTCGTACTCAGGAGAGACACTATGGCTCCACATGTTCTCACAGATGGATTACAGTTTCCCGAAGGGCCGGTCTGGGGTCCCGATGGCACGCTTTACGTGACCGAAATCACTGGAGGCCGCATTACGGCGATTGCGCCGAACGGCTCGAAACGGACGTTTGCCGAGACCGGCGGTGCGCCCAACGGCGCGGCGTTCGGCCCCGACAGCTATCTCTACGTCACTAATAACGGCGGTAAAAATCCTGGTTACATCCAGCGCATCGATCCACACGGCAAGGTCGAGAAGCTCTACGAGTACTGCGACGGACAGCCGTTTCAAGGACCCAACGATCTGGTCATGGATGCTCACGGCGGCTTTTATTTTACCGATCCCGGTCCGCTGTCACGCGAGGGGACGAAGTTCGGTCATCTGTACTACGCGCGCCGCGATGGCAGCTCGGTCAAACGGATGCAGTACTTATTTCTCTTGCCCAATGGGATCGCGCTAACTCCAGATGATGCGACCCTCATCGTGTTGGAGTCGCTCACGAGTCGCGTATGGGCAATTCCTATCGACAGTCCAGGCGTGCTCGCGCAGGTGGATGCTGGCGCTCGTTCCGGATCGCCTCGGTCCTGGCCGATCTCGGCGTTACTGACCACCGTGCCTCAACCTGCCGCACCGGATGGGATGTGTGTGGATGGAGCCGGGAACCTGTTGATATGTGCTCATAACGGCGGCGTGGTGTCCATCCATGCGCCTGATGGAACGCCGCTCTCCCAGATCGTGGTGGAAGATCGACGCTTGACCAACTGTTGCTTCGGCGGCGACGATTTCCAGACGCTCTACATCACCGAATCCGGACTCGGACGAGTCGTTACGGTCCGTTGGGATCGTCCAGGGCTCAGACTCCACGATCACTAAAGAATATGGCCAATAAAGCAAGGAGGGGAACATGGCGAAGATTAAACACATTGCCATCGCGACACAGGACGAGGAGGCAACCGCAAAGTTTTATATCGACGCGTTTGGTCTCACTGAGATCGGCAAGATCGATATTCCCATCGTGTCCGGTTATTTCCTGAGCGACGGGACGATTAATCTGGCGATTCTCCACTTCAAGAATGACCAGGTTGCTGGCGCCGAACGCGGGAAGGACTGGAGCGGCATCCACCACATTGGCTTCGAGGTGGAGAGTTTAGAGGAGATCGTGCAAAAATTAGCGGCGGCTGGCGCGGCGCCTCGTGATGACATCAATCAAGCGCTCGGCATGGCCATGGGCGGACATCAGCATGGCCATGCCGAATTTCGCTACAGCGGTCCTGACGGCGTAATGTTTGATATCTCACAAACCGGCTGGGCCGGAACCTCGGGCTCGATTCCCCGTCGCTCCAGCAAAGCGTGACACCCGTGGGTGCTCGCTTCTAATACGGATTCCAGGTGATGCCTCTCCATTCTCTGTGTGCTCCGACTCCGCTGCTGTCGCAGCTACGCTCAGCACGAGCGGGAATATGCCGTTCACCCTGAGCGTAGCGGAGCGAAGTCGAAGGGGCAGCCAATGGATAGTGATCATCAAGAAAACGTAGAAACTCTCTTCGGTTTTCTCCCGTGCGGTTTCCTTGCCAACGCGGGAGGAAAAACGTAAAGGAGAGGGAGCCGCTATCAATGTAGTAGCGCACAACCAAAAAGGAGGATTGTCGCATGCCTAGAATTCCCTATGTTGAGCGAGATACAGCTTCGTCCGAAACCAAAGAGCTGTATGACTCTTTTTCTAAACAGTTCAACTTACGAGATGTTCCCAATGTGGTGAAAATGCTCTCCAACAGCCCCAAGCTTGCGCGGCGCGTTTTCCCGCTGGCGGATTATTTTATGCACGAGTCGGCGCTCGATCCCCGCATACGCGAACTCGCCGTACTCACTCTCATGGACCGGCTCAACTGCAAATATGGGTTTGTCCGTCACATTTCGATTGCTGAAAAAACGGGCATTTCCCGCGCGCAGATCGATAACATCGGAGCGTATGCCACAAGCTCGCTCTTTGATGCCGATGACAAACTCATTATCAAATACGCTGAGGACCTGACGCTCAAAGGGCAAGTGGATGACGCACTCTTCCGTCAGGTGAAGGATCAGATCGGGCAGGCGAATCTCGTGGAGCTGACTGCCGCCATTTCCTTCTGGAATATGATGGCGCGCAATCTCAACGCTTTGCAGGTTGATTTAGAAGCGTGGTGAGATCTTTCCCCCCATTTCCCATAACGAGACAGGACAAGGAGAAAACTGATGGCAACATACGGTGTGGACAAAGTAGAGATCTTTGGCCAAGGGGTGCTGCAAGCTGAGGGTGTCGTGATCGATAAAGATGGCTACGTCTACGGCGGTGGACGCAACGGCATCATTTACAAGGTCAGTCCGGATGGCAAGGTGAATGAACTTGTCACCTTGCCGAGCGGGTCGATTCCCAACGGCATTACCATGGATCGCAATGGCGACCTGGTGTACTGCGATTTAGGAAAACAGGCCGTAGTGCGGGTGACACAGAACGGGAAGATTTCGATGATCGCCGATCGCGCGGGTGACGTTAAGCTTACGCTCCCTAACTTTGCTTCGTACGATGCCGAAGGCAATCTGTATGTGTCAAACACCAGTACGCGAGACATCAACACGGTCCTGCCGGAACTATCGAATCCCGAGCCGAACGGCGCGCTCGTGCGCATTCGTGCGAATGGCAAAAGCGATGTGGTGGCTACTGGCATCTACGCCGCCAATGGCACCGCCATCGATCCTCAAGAAGAGGCGGTTTATATCCTGGAGAGCTCGCGGAACGATTGCCTGCGCATAGCCATCAAGAAAGATGGAACCTTTGGCAAAGTCGAAATCTACTCGAAGGACTTTCCTGCCTTACCAGACGGCATGGCGTTCGACGTAGAGAACAATCTGTACGTGACTCTTCCCGGATTTGCCAGAAACGGGACGCTCGCGCCCGCGAACCAGATTATCAAGGTCGATCCGAAAGGGCAGTGGTCGCTGTTCGTGGATGATCCGGAAGGAAAAAAGTTAATATTACCCACTAACTGCGCGTTTGGCGGGCCGGGGTTGCAGGATCTCTACTTTGCTAACCTGGAAGGTCACCATTTCAGTCGGATGCACACGCCATTCCGTGGTCATCCTTTGTACCATCAACGATAGAGCATCTCACAGGGAGACATGCTGTAGCGGACTACAGCGATATTGAACAGGTAAAAATCCTGTCCGGATTGAGAATCGTTCCCTTGCCTTTCGCTATGGGGCTGACTCTGGGGTAGTGTGCCGATCCTATGATGCCCTTGTCCTATGGCTGCTCGGCTATCCAGATCAGGCCGTGAAGAGGAACAACGAAGCGCTCATCTTGGCACGAGAACTGTCTTACCCATTTAGTTTGGCCCATGCCCTTCACGTAGCCGCTATGCTCCATCAGATCCGCCGGGAGGGGCAAACAGCACAAGAATGGGCAGAGGAAGTAATTGCGCTCTCCACCGAGCAGGGGTTTCCATATTACTTGGCAGATGTGACTAACCTGCGAGGCTGGGCGTTGGCAGAACAGGGACAGGGGGAGGCGGGGATTGCGCAGATGCGCCAGGGCCAATCCGTCTACCAGGCTATAGGGGTAGAGCTACAACGGTCACATTTTCTCGCCCTGCTGGCCGAAGCATATGGGAAAGAGGGGCGGGCTGAAGAAGGATTGAGAGTGCTCGCCGAAGCGTTGGATGCAGTACACAAAAGAGGTCCGTATTCATGGGAAGTAGAGCTATATCGGGTGAAAGGCGGGCTAACGTTGCAACAGGCAAGGGAACGGGCAACAGGAAAAAATTACCGATCCCCGATCCCTAATTCCTGATCCCCAAGAAGAAGCTGAAGCTTGTTTTCTTAAAGCGATAGAAGTTGCTAGAAAGCAGCAGGCAAAGTCACTGAAACTGCGAGCAACAGTGAGTTTAGCGCGATTGTGGCGGCAGCAAGGCAAGAAGGAAGACGCTCATCAGATGTTCGCTGATATCTACGGTTGGTTTACCGAAGGATTTGACACGAAAGACTTGCAGGAGGCGAGGGTGTTGTTAGAAGAGTTATCGTGACAAAGCAAAAGACGACAAGAGGACGCAGACGCATTATATATGCTGACCATCTCTATCTTCGCCTTGCCCTACGAAAGATCCCCGAACAACTTCCGCGAAGGATTTACCTCCGCGCAAAAGAACAGTTCTTCGACACAAATACCCAACATCGTGTTGCAGTTGCGCGTGCTCGCTACGCAGGAAAAATGAGAGAGATGGCGGTCTCGTTTGAAGACGATGGAGAAACCGTTACCCTGATTACTATTCACCCGTTGAAAGAACGGCAAAAAACGAATCGAATCGGCGCCCATAGGTGGATACCTTATGAAAAAAAAGAAACGTGAGCCACTGGTTAACTATGATCCCTCAACCGACGTCCTCTATTTTGTGACTCGCAAAGGAGTTGAAGCGGAGTTTAAAGAAGTCATTCCTGGAGTGAACGTTGAACTGAATGAGGAAGGGGAAGTGATTGGCGTGGAAATTCTAGGCGCTTCTCGAGTCCTCGAAAATGTCTTGGAACCCCTCTACCGTAAGAAAAAAGCCGCGTAAAACCTTACATAATGAAGAAGCTCGCAAAGGAGAGGAGCCTCTGATGCAAAAAACTCCATTCACCATCGCTGTTCCTGAATCCACGCTCACGGATCTCCGCGAACGTCTTACGCGGGTGCGCTGGCCCAACGATTTTGCCAATGACAAGTGGGAGTACGGCGCCAACGCCGCCTATCTGAAAGAATTAACGGCGTACTGGCGCGACGGGTATGACTGGCGCAAGCACGAACAGGAGATGAACTCGTTCTCTAATTATAAAGTGACGATAGAGGGGGTTCCCATCCACTTCATTCATGAGCCGGGTAAGGGGTCTAAACCGATCCCGCTTATCTTGACCCACGGTTGGCCGTGGACGTTCTGGGATTTGCGCAAGGTCATCCGTCCGCTCGCCGACCCGGCGGCATTCGGGGGCGACCCGGCTGATGCTTTCGATGTGGTTGTACCGTCTCTGCCGGGCTATGGCTTTTCCACGCCGCTTACCACGCCAGGTATTAATTTTTGGCGCACTGCCGATCTATGGGCCACGCTCATGCACGAGGTGCTTGGTTACAAAAAATTTGCCGCTCAAGGCGGCGACTGGGGCGCGTTGGTCACTTCCCAACTCGGGCATAAATATCCGCAGTCGCTCATCGGCATCCATCTCAATCTCGCAGTCGCGTTGGATTTTATAACAAGCAGAAAGCTCCCCGCGGAGAGTGAGTACGGCCCTGACGAGAAGCAGTGGTATAAGCGTATACAAGAGGCTGCGCCTACCATCTCAAGTCATCTCGCGGTGCAAACGGCTGATCCCCAGACACTTGCCTATGGAATGCACGACTCACCAGTTGCTTTGTGTGCTTGGATTACCGAGCGACGGCGTAGCTGGAGTGATTGTGGTGGAGACGTGGAAAAGCGATTTTCCAAAGATGATCTGCTGACCACTATGATGATCTATTGGGTAACCGAAAGTTTTGTGACCTCCGTGCGCTATTACTACGAAGCGCGGCATCGTCCTTGGACTCCGGCGCATAACCGGACGCCAGTCATCGAAGCGCCCACGGGTATCGCAATCTTTCCGAAAGAATTACTCATCCCGCCTAAACGCTGGGCCGAACAATATTACAATCTCAAGCGCTGGACCGTCATGACGGCGGGCGGCCACTTCGCGCATGCGGAAGAGCCGAAGCAACTCGTGCAGGATGTCCGCGCGTTTTTCCGACCACTACGGGCGTAAGGTGGAGGAGACGTCTGCGAAGTGGGTGGTCAGCAAGACTGGAAAGGAGAAACCAAGTAAAAAATTGTCTCTTCTGGTAAGGTAGTGTTATTACAACAGGAGTCGGTAAGTGGGGGCAGCGTTCTGGCGTTATCTATCAACAAGACGTTCAACGAGACGTTTTCTGAGCACACTTCCAGTGTCTCGAGTGTATAAAAGAATACCACCAAGCACAGCGCTGATGCTGAGTAAAGAGAAGAAGGTCCCCATACCAAGGGCGGAGATTACTAAACTCGTGAGAAAAACGAGTATGAGCGCGGCGAGGAAAACGCCAATTTCCATAATGCCTCCTTATTTAGATTCTTCCCAAAAGAAACACCTGGATAGCGAGAAAGTTGCACCTTTGGTCCGCTGACTGCTGGAACTGCTGTTTTGCCCCTGTTAGTTGAAATACGTTGACGAACGCGTCGCAACCGCTTCCGCTAATTCTCGCAACATCAGATGCGTTGTCGAAAAATCGACACAGGGATCGGTGATGCTCTGGCCATACACAAGTTGCTGACGCGGCGCCGGGAACGTTTGTTTCCCCGCCACGAGATTACTTTCGATCATGACTCCCATAGGATGCAGACTACCTGCCCGAATTTGCGTAGCGACGCTTGTTAGTGCAAGCGGCTGTTTGCGAAAGTCTTTTTGCGTATTTCCATGACTGCAATCAATCATGATACGTGTACTCAGGTTGGATTGTTGGAGTACTTTTGCGGCAATCTCCACGCTTTCCGCATCATAATTGGGCGCGTTCGCGCCGCCGCGCAGCACGAGATGACAAGCCGGATTACCGGTGGTGCTGACGATACTGACTTTCCCTTCGGCATCGATCCCGAGGAAGCGATGAGGATGGAGTGCCGCGCTCATAGCGTTGACCGCGGGGGCGATGCTGCCATCGGTGCTGTTTTTGAAACCCACTGGCATGGACAAGCCGGAAGCCATTTCCCGATGTGTTTGGCTTTCACTTGTACGCGCGCCTATACCTGTCCAAGTGACCAGTTCAGCGAGATATTGCGGGGTGATCGGGTCTAGCATCTCTGTGGCGGAAGGCAATCCTGCCTCGGCGAGATCCAGCAGTAACTTACGCGCGAGGTAGAGTCCAGTCGCCATATCATGACTATCGTCGAGATGTGGGTCGTTAATCAACCCTTTCCAGCCTGTCGTCGTGCGCGGTTTCTCAAAGTACACGCGCATCACGATGAGCAGATGCCCCGCAAACTCTTCTCGCGCTTTGAGCAAGTGCTCGGCGTAGTCGCGGGCAGCCTCGACGTCGTGAATAGAACAAGGCCCGACAACCGCAAGTATCCGGTGATCTTCGCCTTGCAGGATGGCGCGGATGGCGTCTCTGGTGGTGGCGACCGTTTCCGCCACACGCTCGGAAATCGGCAGTTTCTGCTTCAGTTCGGTTGGAGTAACAAGGGGTGATGTAGCAACGACATGGAGGTTATTAGTTTGACGCATAGTGAGTGCTCCGTACAGGGATTGGGGGATAGGGATCGGGGATTAGTCCTAGCCCCCACCTCTAGTCCCTAGATTTATTCTTTCCAGGAACCACGCACGACCGTGCCGGCCAATTTTTCCAGCTCTTTGACGGTGGCGAGCACGTCCTCTTTCGCGTATCCGTTCGCTTGATAATGCTTGATAAGCTCCTGGGCGGCTGAGCCCATTTTGAGTGGAACGCCGAAATCCTTTCCCAATTCGACCGCGAGGCCAATGTCTTTACTCGCTAAATCGATGGTGAATGTCGGCGCTAATTTGTCTCGCAGGATTGCCCGCGTACCGGACTCCCAGACGAAACTGCCACCGCTGCTGGCTTTGACCGCTTGCCAGATGATATTGGGATCAACGCCGGCTTTCGCGCCGAGTACGATCGCTTCCGCGGCGCCCATCATGTGAATGAACGCAAGCATGTTGTTTACCAGTTTAACGACGTTCCCAGCGCCGATGTCGCCACAGTGAATGACATTAGCTCCCATTGCTCTGAGTGCAGGCTCATATGTGTCATAGACAGCCTTGTCGCCGCCGACCATGATCGCCAGGGTCGCATTCCGGGCGCCGCGCACACCGCCGCTGACGGGGGCATCGAGAAACGCCACGCCTTTTGCTTTGGCTTTCTCACATAGGTTACGTACAACTGTCGGTGAGTTGGTGCTCATGTCGAAAATGGAGCCGCCACTGGCCGAACCAGCCAGGACGCCGTCGTCCGCGAGCACGACACGTTCGACATCCGCCGGCATCGGGAGGGACAAAAAAGTCGCTTCCACGCCGGTTGCCGCTGCTTTCGGACTGTTCGCCCAGGTGGCGCCTCCTTCGAGCAAATTCGCGGCGGACTCACGGCGGATATCAAACACCTGTAATGTATGTCCTGCTTTTACGAGGTTTGCCGCCATGGGGTTGCCCATATTGCCAACACCGATAAATCCGAGTTTCATATTTCCCCCTTTGGTAAAACATCATGAGTAGAGCGCGGTACGGACCTGCGAAATTACGTAACGCGTAACACGCTCGACGTATGATGTAGTGCGTGTTACATCCTGTGCGCGCTGCATGAAAGTTTTATCTGTTTCCCGCGCTGGGCGCTAGGTCAATGTGGATATGCAGCTCATCCGCGATGCGTTCTAACTGTTCACGCACGGTGGCCATGTTGACTTGCTCGGGCACGGCCATGTGGATGCGCATGGTATAAATTGCCGTCCCGCTCCCTGGCTCAGGGCGAGAATGGGTTTCCATGTGAGAGATGTTGATGTCGTGATGAGCCAAACAACGAGCGACGCGCGCCACGAGGCCGGCTTTATCAATGCCGGTCGCTTGTAGTTCATACGGCAACACTCGCTCACCCATGCCATATTGCGTTGGTTCTCCTTCGAGGGGGCGGAAAAAGACGGTCAGCCGTTTTTCCCATTCCAGTCGTTTGCAAGCCGTGGAAAGCCGACGCTCAACCTCGTCACCTTGGCCGGAGAGGAGCAACAGCACGGCGAACTCGCCGCCGAGAATGGTCATGCTGGAATCTTCCAGATTACAGTCACATTCATAAATTAGCTCTGCGAGGTCCGCCACGATGCCGGGGCGGTCGCGTCCGATAGCGGAGAGCGCAAACCATTTTTTCATTGGCGTAAATCCTTTATGGCCGCGACAAGTTTCGGCATAATTTCAGCCGATGATCCGCGCAGGCTGACGTCGCAAAGGGGCGTAATCTCACTGTCGTAGAGGTTCACTTCGATCATCACGCCGCCTTTTTGCTTGACCGCGAGCGGAAATGAAGCCGCCGGATAGACGGTTGCCGATGTCCCGGCCACGATGAAGCAATCACAGAGCTGAGTCTCGCTATAGCATCTATCGATCGCGTCAGGCGGAATTGGTTCGCCAAACGATACCGTATCATTTTTAAGAATACCTGCACATGTGGGGCACTGGGGCGGAAGTTTGTGCAGCGGCACTTCGGAGCCGGGATAGCGCGCGTTGCATTCAATACAACGGATGAGGGTGTAATTGCCGTGAATTTCAATCAGGTTCTTGCTGCCCGCTCGCTTATGGAGATTATCGACATTTTGGGTAATAAGGCTGCGGAGAACGCCCATATTTTCCAAATCAACAAAAGCGCTATGACCGGCGTTCGGCTGTGCGTCTCCCAGTGTTTGCCAAAGAATTTTGCTCGGACCCTTGGGGGAGAGCCGTTCTTCCCAGGCTTTCTTAGGGTCTTGCAAGAAAATTTGGTAGCCGTTCATCGGCGGCTCACCGTATTTTGTCCACAGCCCGCCTGGACCACGAAACGGCGGAATGCCGCTTTCAACCGAAATGCCCGCGCCGGTCAGCGCCATGACATAGCGGGCCGCTAATAACATCTGCGCCGCACGGCGGATGTCTTCGTCTTGATTTGGTGATGGCATGGGTTGAGCACTCCTGTGTTTTGAATGATGTGTTGGAGAAAAATTTTACGCGCGTTCAAGCAGTGCTTGCAACCGCTTCACTCTTGCTGTGAGGTAATCAACTTGCTGGAAGTCATCGAGAATCTTTCCCTCTTCGCCCTTATCCTCAAGGACCAATTCATTAGAAAAGAATGGCTGGCTTCGTTCTCGGGCGAAAGCTCAGTCATTCGCACTTACGCACCTTCCATACCTCTTCGCACGGCCATTGCCGCGCCCACTCAAGTGTAACAAAGGGATAACGTGTTGTTGCAGTCGCTGGAGGACGGAGTTCAAGCAGATCCTCGATATCGAACCCGGAACGTTTCAGCAATCGAATCCAGTCGCCGTGCGAAAGATGAAATTCGACACCGATATCGCCCGGCCATTCGATGCGGTGCATCCCGAATGCTGGGCGCAGTAACCGATCTGTTGCTGCAATACCATCCTCCGCCGGCATGCAGAGCATCATCAAGAATGAGTTGACAAGAAAAGCCATCCGACCGCCTGGCCGCAGCAAACGCGCGGCTTCAGGAACCCAGCGGTGCGGATTGGCCCACAAGCACACGCCATATTCCGAGATGGCGAAGTCGAAGCTGGCGTCGGGGTATGGGACTGTTTCCGCGTTGCCATGGAGGAGGGGGAAATCGAGATTGTACTGGCGCTGCAAACGCCGAGCCGTGGCAAGCTGTGCTTCCGAATTGTCGATACCAACGACTCGCGCGCCTCGCCGAGCGAGCCAGGCCGAGATATAGGCAGTTCCGCATCCAAGTTCGATCGTGTCCTTATCCGCGATATCGGACGGGAACATGCCAACCAGGGACTCGGGAGTACTCCATATTCCCCATGTCGGAATATCTTGTGCCCAGGCTTCTTCTCCCGGGGCTACAAATTTTTGCGCCCAGGTGTCCCACAGGGTACGATTGCGACGAACATGTTCAGGTAGGTTGCTCATGGAAACTCCAAGGTCGTTTATCCTCGGATTTTAGGTGGCTGTCAGGCAACGAACGTGATACCGAAGGTCCAATGCCCGCACAATCGTTTCCTTGCCTTCAGGCAAAAACGCTTGCGGGCCGCGGTACGGGCTGGAAGCGGTTATGAGGCGGGTAACCTACACTACAAAACTGTTTCACCCTAACACCTTACCCATATACTTGAGAAACATCGAATCGTTGCTGACTATGACTATGTCCTCGACGTTGGCCTGCGCGATCAAGAGATGGTCAATGGGTCCTTACTAATCCAGATTGCTCCAGCGTGCAATCCTGCTACGCGTTGTACAGGAGGCAACATAATCGGCACAAAGCGGGCAAGGAGCGTGGTTCCCTCGGTAAGAACTCTTTCGGTCCCTTCGCGCACGAAAGAGAGAAGTTCTCGTAAATTCGCTTAGGTCTCTCGTATATCGACCGTCTTCGTGAGCATGGACCGCTCTCCTATTCCGTCTATTATATTCCCCGAAAGTCATGCCGAAATTTAAGGACTAATTCGCATCACTACGAAATCGGCGAGACAAGGGGCTCAACTTCTTGTCTCTTTTTCAGCTAGGCGTGTCCAATAGGGATACGCCCTTTTTTTGAACCAATGTTTTTGTTTGCCTCCCGTATGGGTCAGTTTTGCATGACCGGCAAGAGAGAAACTGCCGTGTCCGTTTCTCTCTTATAAAGCTTGGTTAACCTGAGTCCGAAGCTGCCGATAAGATTTTCTAAAGATTTAGAAAGGACCCCACTGGGAGAATCGGAATGCAACGATTGACCGTTCGAAAGTATACAGAAACGGTAAAATACGCTCTTGGCGGCGTGTTCTTTGGCTTTTGCTTTCCTGTTGTGGCGACTATTTTAGATCTATTGGTGCAAGGTCGAGGCGTGACGTTCGCCGGCGCGCTGTTTGTCCAGGTTGCCCAGCCTCTTCATTGGATTATCGACACCGCACCATTTTTTCTTGGTATCTTTGCGGCAGCCGTAGGCAAACGTCAGGATATGCTGCGTACGCTAGTTACGGATCTGGACCGTCAAGTCGCGGTATGTAGAGCGGAATTTTTGGCGCAAGCGGAAAAGCTCCAGGCCGTAATTGTCTCACATGAAACGACAGAGGCGGCGCTCCGAAGCAGTGAAGAGCGGTATAAGGCTATTAGCGAAACGAGTGTAGACTACGCTTTTTCCTTTCGTCTCGCGGATAACGGGTTAGTATATTGCGAATGGTTAACGCCTTCATTTTCTCGGATTACCGGTTACTCTGTCGCCGAGGTGCTGGCAATGCCGAATCCTTGGTGTCTCTATACCCATCCGGATGATCTCCCTGTACTCCAACGCGGTGTAGAAAGTTGGAGGAGTGGAAAACCTAGTGTCAGAGAATTTCGTATTCTCACGAAACATCGAGAAATCCGCTGGGTACGTTCACATACGCGCCCAGTCTTGGATGAGCAGGGGGCCGTCATCCGAATCTGGGGAGCGGCGCATGACATCACTGAGTACAAACAAGCCGAGGCCGCGTTACGGGACAGCCAAGAACGATTTGCTCTGGCAATGCACGGCGCGAACGATGGCTTATGGGACTGGAATAGTGTCACTAATGAGGTGTTCTACTCTCCTCGTTTGAAAGAACTGCTTGGTTCCCAAGAGCAGGAATTCCTGCCTACGTTTGAGACTTTTTCTGCTCAAATACACCCGGATGAGGTTGCTGACGTTCTGGCGAAGCTACGGTACTGTTTAGAAAATGGCGTCCTTTACGATGCCGAGTTTCGTATGTGCACGAAATCGGGGGAATCTTGCTGGTTTCAGTCGCGTGGGCAAGCCGTGCAAAACCACGAAGGGCAACCCTTGCGCATGGTAGGGTCACTACGAGATATCACGGAGCGGAAGCGGATCGAAGCGACCCTGCAAGAAAATGAACAGCTCTTTCGTTCCTTGGCAACCTCGTCTCCTATTGGCATAGTCCGCACCGATGAATTAGGAGAAGCGGTGTACACCAATCCCCGCTGGCAAGAAATTTCGGGAATGTTGCCGGAAGAGGCGCTTGGCTCAGGTTGGATAGAAGCCATTCACCCTGAAGATCGAGAAGCAGTGCTCACGGAATGGGGAGCCTGTACTACAGACGAGCGCGCCTATGAAGGAGAGTTCCGTTTCCAACAATCCAATGGTGTGATCCGCTGGGTATGTTCTCGAGCTGTTCCAGTGCATTCAGAGCAGGATGTCGTCATTGGATATGTAGGGACTGTTGAGGATATTACCGAACGTA